>JAOZQY010000075.1 GCA_029931975.1 Bacteroidales bacterium
CTTAATGGAAGGGAAGGTTATGAACAGGCACTCCTCACTAATCCTGACCTGGTAATCTGTGATATTATGATGCCTGAAATGGACGGGATTGAAGTATGTAAGCAGATGAAGACCAATGAGGCAACCAGCCATATACCCATCATCCTGTTAACAGCCAGGGCAGATGAAAAACTTCAGAAAACAGGGTATGAAACCGGTGCCGATGATTATGTGACTAAGCCTTTTGATATCGATGTTCTTGAGAAGCGTATAGACAATCTCATCAGGTCTAGGGAGGAGATGAAAAGTCGCTTTTATTCTGGTATTGTTCCCGATGCGAAAGCATTTTCACCAAGCCTTACTGATGAAAAACTTCTGCGGAAGATACTTGGTTCCATTGAGGACAATATATCCAATTCCGATTTCAATATTAATATACTGATCAGGGATGTAGGTATAAGCAGGGCCCAACTATTCAGAAAAATCAAATCACTTACTAATAACCAGTCAGTTTCTGATTTCATCATCACCTACAGGCTCCAAAGGGCTGCACAATTGTTCAGCAAGGGCCATCAAAATGTCTCTGAGGTTGCCTATAATGTTGGGTTCAAAAACACTTCTCATTTTACCACCCGTTTCAAGAAACAGTTTGGGAAAGCTCCAAAAGAGTATATGAGCTCCATTTGATACGCTCACAAAAGCAATTAGTACATCCAGCAAAACCATGCTGGTTCTGAACCATTACCTTGGCCAGGCCGAACCTTTAATTATTTATGATATGTGGAAATTGCATGCTGTTGGATGCAAAAAGCTATTTGTTCTCATATTTGGACTGTTATTCCTTCTGGTTCCGGATTTCGCCTTTTCTCAAACACTTGAGGAAAATTTTCTGGATCCGCCGGTTTCTGCAAGACCTAAAGGTTACTGGTGCCTGGTCAATGGAAATTTTGATCTCTCTAGAATGACAGAGGAGCTCAGGGAGTTCAAAGATAAAGGAATGGGGGGAGTGGATATATGGGACGTTGCCGGATGGGTTGATCCGGACCATGTTGTGACTGCAGGTCCACTCTTTATGGGTGATGAATCACTGGGTGCTATCGGGCATGCTGTGCGGGAAGCCACTGAAATTGGACTGGAGCTTGGTCTGACTATCTCCAGCTCATGGAACGCAGGAGGCAGCTGGGTTGAACCTCAGGATGGTGTTATGGGTTTGTTCAGATCAAAGGTTTTAATTGATGGCCCTTTACAACTTAGTGAGGCCCTTCCATTTCCCGATATTCCGGAAAGATATGACAGGATGTCTGCCATGATTCTTGTAAAGGGTGCAGATGGTCTGCCCACCTACTATGAAGATGTGGCAGTGCTGGCCCTTCCTGTTGTGAAGGATTCAATCCTTGCCCGCAATCAGGCCATCGACATTTCAGATAAATTCAGAGATGGCACGTTGACCTGGGATGTACCGAAGGGCTCCTGGACCATTGTCCGGTATGTGAGCACCGGCACTGGTCAGCCCCTGATGAGACCCAGCCCCAACTCTAATGGTTTGATGATCGATCATTTCAGTGCCGAGGCCACAACAAATCATTTAATGTTCTTCATTAATAAACTTCAGGAGGAGCTGGGTGACTTTGGGAACACGGCTTTGAAATATCTCTATACCGATAGTTATGAAGCAAACTCTGCAGTATGGACCAGGGATATGGAAGGGGAATTTATGGAGAGAAATGGCTATTCACTCCTTCCATATCTACCTATACTTGATGGATATACTGTGGAAAGCAGAGATATTTCACAAAGGTTTTTATTTGATTTTAAAAAGACTCTGTCTGACCTGATCATTGAAAATCATTATGCCCTGAGTACGGAGATCTGTGCTGAATACGGGCTTGGCTTTAATGCTGAAGCAGGTGGTCCCGGCCCCCCCTTGCATAATTGTCCCTTTGAATCCCTGAAGTCGCTGGGATCTCTGTCTGTACCACGGGGTGAGTTCTGGTTTAAGCATGGTTCGCCGGAGAAACAGGCTATGCTGCAGATAGTAAAAGGTCCGGCCAGTGCAGCACATCTCTATAACCAGCCCCAGGTGGAGGCAGAGGCTTTTACCAGTGCCTGGGTGTGGCAGGAGGGACCGGGCGATCTGAAAGAGGTGATGGATAAGGCGCTCTGTGAGGGGCTGACTCGTTTTGTCTATCACACAACCCCCCATATTGTTCCTGAATCGGGAACGCCTGGCTGGATCTACAATTTTGGAACCCTTGTAAATACCACCAGGGTATGGTGGCCGTTGTCGAGGCCTTTCCACGACTACATAGGTCGAAGTTGCTACATGCTTCAACAGGGAGATTTTGTGGGGGATGTGCTCTACTATTATGGCGATCAGGCACCAAACTTTGCCGATCCAAAACATATAGATCCATCCCTGGGTTACGGATATGATTATGATGTTTGCAATTCAGATATCATTTTAAACCGGCTCGATGTGAAGGATGGATCCTTTGTACTTCCCCATGGACAGAAATATGAGGTACTTGTTCTGCCCGATGAGGAAGCTATGGACCCGGATGTGCTTGAAAAAATTGTTGAGTTAGTGGAAAAGGGAGCTACTGTCATCGGGAATAAGCCGGTCCGCTCTCACTCTCTTCAGAATTACGGTGAAAATGATGAAAGGATCCGGAATCTTGCCAGCCGGTTATGGGGTAAAGGTAAAGAGAGAAAAAGAAAGAGTTATGGAGAAGGAACTATCTATTCCGCTGAAAACACAATTCGAAATGTGCTGATTGAAAAAGGGATTGGCCCGGACCTGGAAGTGCATGGACCGGAACCAGGGGCGTTGGATTATATTCACCGCACTACCGTTGATTCTGAGATCTATTTTGTTCGCAATACGACAGATCTACCAGTACAGCTGGATGCCGTTTTCAGGGTAAAACAGAAACATCCGGAGTTCTGGGATCCACAAACAGGAAAGCATATCCGGGTGAACAATTTCAGGGTAGAAGAGAATGGTGTAATGGTGGGGCTTGATCTGGATCCACTTGGATCGATGTTCATCGTTTTCAGGGAGGCACATACCGGTAATCCCGTATCAGAGGTTCAGATGGATGGCTCGCTGCTCTTTCCTGTGGATTCTGCAAAGCGTACATATGTTATAAGTGACGGAAAGTTTCATGCAGAAGAGAATGGAAACTATTTATTACAATATGTTAATGGCGATAAACTGGAGCTGGAGATCATGAATATTCCGGATGAAAGGGTATTGACCGGATCCTGGGAGATACGTTTTCCATTTGGTTGGGGAGCCCCGCCGAAAGCAGTATTTGAAGAGTTGATCTCCTGGACAGAATCTGAGGATGAAGGGATTAAGCATTTTTCAGGAATAGCTTCCTACCATAAGAACTTTGAGATGGAGCAGGAGATGATAAACCCTGAGCTGCAGATCATCCTTGATCTCGGTAATCTCTCGGAGATGGCTGAAGTTTTCCTGAATGGCAGACGCATGCAAACCTTGTGGAACAGTCCCTTTGAAGTCGATATCACCCCGGCAGTGAAACCCGGGACAAATTACCTGGTAGTGAATGTGGCCAATGTGATGTCCAACCAGCTGACCGGGGATGCCAGCGTTCCCGATGGGCTTAAGCGCACCCATTCAAATGTAACCAAGGGTCCCAATGCATGGATGTATCCCTGGAAAGATGTTCCCCTGATCGAGTCGGGACTGCTGGGACCCGTAAGCATCAGATTTATCAGGCAAATCAATATATCTTCCAATGAATAAGTCTCTGATTGCTATCTATTTTTTTTGCATTGCACTGCTTCTATCTGTGGCCTCACTGTTTGTGGTATCATGCTCCCGGGCGAAGAGCGGAGCAGAAGCAGATAATGGTATCAATGTGATTCCGGAGCCGGTATCTGTAAAGAGCTTAAAATCTTCATTTTTGCTTTCTTATGAAACTGTTATTGTAGTCGATAGTAAGGATGAAAAGATTATCTCTACAGGTCATCTTCTGAGCGAAACCCTTTCCCGCTTATACGGTTTGAAAATTGAGGTTTCAGAAGTGAAGGAAGATCAGAAGAGTACAATCCATATCTCGGAAAGTAAGGCAGATGCATCTTTGGGAGCAGAAGGGTATAAACTGAACGTGGATAAAAACGGAGTTAAGTTAGAGGGCGGGCCTGCCGGCCTGTTCTACGGGGTCCAGACACTGCTTCAGCTTATTCCGGTGGAGGCTGTAGGTGAGGAGAAGATTGAAATTCCGGCTTGTGAGATTACCGATCACCCGAGGTTCTCGTGGCGTGGATTTATGCTTGATGAGTCGCGGCACTTTTTCGGAGTTGAAGCGGTTAAAAGGTATATCGATATCATGGCCATGTATAAATTGAATGTTTTTCACTGGCACCTGACCGATGACCAGGGATGGCGAATTGAAATAGAGAAGTATCCCCTGCTTACAGAGGTAGGTGCATGGCGCGAAGGTACAGGGAAAGAACCATGGACTTACTTTGTTAATCCTGCAACAGAGGGAAAACCCAGATATGGAGGGTACTATACAAAGGACGAGATCATGGGCATCATAGAGTATGCGGCTGAGCGGTTTATCACTGTCGTTCCGGAAATTGAACTGCCCGGACATTCATGGGCTGCACTGCTGGCCTATCCTGAACTCTCATGTTCCGGGGTGCCCTGGAAAAAGCCGGATGATGTACCCTTTGAGTTCACCGATCCATTTTGTGCCGGTAACGATCAGACCTTTGAGTTTTTTGAAAATGTACTTGGTGAGGTCATTGACCTGTTTCCTTCAGAATATATTCATATTGGCGGTGATGAGTGCAAGAAAACACCCTGGGAGGAGTGTGAGAAATGCCGGAGGAGAATGGATGTGGAAGGTCTGGCCGATGTGGAGGAGTTGCAGAGTTATTTTATAAAGCGCATCGAAAAGATTGTACTGTCGAAAGGCCGCAGGATTATTGGCTGGAATGAAATACTTGAAGGAGGTCTTGCACCGGAAGCAACAGTGATGAGCTGGCAGGGAGAAAAAGGCGGTATTGAAGCTGCAACTCAGGGTCATCCTGTTGTGATGGCTAATAACCGTAGGCTATATTTAAACCGGAACCAGTTTCTCCCGGAAAAGACGGCCAATCCAAAGGCACTTCTCATTGAAGATGTTTACAATTATAATCCCCTGCCTGATGAGCTCAATGAAGAACAGAGAGGATTGATACTTGGAGCCCAGGCCTGTCTCTGGAGTGAACAATTGATTTCTGAGGAGATGCTGGAGATTCAACTCCTTCCCAGACTCACAGCTCTTGCAGAGATTGTCTGGACACCTGAAGAAAACAAGGATTGGACCGCTTTTCAATTCAGGTTAAAGAGCCACCTGCCCAGGTTTGATTTGATGGATGTTAATTATTATATCCCATCACCAAGGGGACTGGAGGATGAGATATTTTTTGGAGAGGAGTTTCTGGTTGAATTTGATGAAATAAGCAGTATTATATATCAATCAGCAATAATTCGTTATACATTAGATGGAAGTGAGCCGGATAAAGAATCAAAAATCTATACTCAGCCTTTTAATGTCTCAGGCAATACCCTTGTACATGCAAAAGTCTTTATGCCATCGGGGAAGTCGGGATCACCGGCAACAGGGATTATTTCCAGGGTTGACCTGCAGAGTGCCGCGGATCCCGTGAATTTGAAACAGGGAATGGATCTGCAAATATTCGAGGGAGATATTTCCACCCTTGATGATTTTGCTAAGATGCAGTTCACCCGACAACTATCGGCCCCAGAGATTTGGGTTCCGGACGATGTACCTGAGGATCATTTCGGACTTTTGTTTAACGGGTATATCCATATTCCTGCCGATGGAGTTTACACATTCTACACAAGCTCCGACGATGGCAGCCGGCTCTACCTGAACGGGGATCTTCTGGTAGATAATGACGGAATTCACGGAATGGTATTAAAATATGGACAGGCAGCCCTTGAAAAAGGAGAGCATTCACTCAAAATTATTTACTTTGAAAACAATTATGGTGAGGGACTGAAGGTTGAGTTCGAGGGACCGGGCCTGGACAGGCAGGAGATACCCGGCTCAATATTGTACAGAAAGTCAGATATTATAAACTAGCCACAGCGTAGCTACAAGAAATTAAGAATTATGACTAAACAGAAGATCTATACCGGAAAGTATACAAAAACACAGTTAGCCATTTTAGTTCTTATAAGAATTGCCATTGGCTGGCATTTCCTCTATGAAGGATTAGTAAAACTGTTTATCTCAAATTGGAGTGCGGTTTCCTACCTTGAGAATTCAAGATGGATATTTTCAGGAGTTTTTCAGGGGATAGCAGCCAATCCGGGTCTGTTGAACCTGGCAGATTTCCTGATGATCTGGGGTTTGATCCTGATCGGACTGGGTTTAATGTTAGGTGCGTTAACCCGGATAGCCACCTGGTCAGGGATCTTTATTCTCACCTTATTCTATGTGGCCTACCCTCCCTTTGTGGGACTTGATTATGGCGTTCCTGCAGAGGGATTCTATATGATCGTGAATAAAAATCTGATTGAGTTGCTGGTTTTGATCCTGCTTGCCAGATTTTCAACAGGACATATTTTTGGCCTGGATAGATTTTACAAACTATTGCAGAAGGAGAAATCAACCATGCATGATGTGAATGGTACGGTGCCGGTCCGGGATGAAGAGGGTACAGAGGGTGCAGGGATGAAACGCCGCGATATGCTTAAAAGTCTTGCCGGTGTTCCGTTTTTGGGAGTTTTCGCCTTTGCCTTTCTCAGGAAGAAGAGTTTTGAAGAGAGACATCTGATCGATGCCTCTTCCGGGGCTACAAACCAGCCCCTGAGCTTTAAGGGCCTTGATGAATTAACGGCTCCCGTTACAACAGGTGTCATAAAGGACAAGACTTTCAGCAGGATCATTCTTGGCGGCAACCTGTTAAGCGGAAATGCACACGCACGGGATCTCATCTATGTGAATAAGCTTGTGAAAGCTTATCATTCCAAGCAAAAAATCTTTGAAACCATGCAAATGGCGGAAAAGGCGGGCGTCAATACCCTGCTTACCAATCCGATTCTTGCAAATGTTATTAATGAGTATTGGGATCGGGGGATTGGTAAGATGCAGTTTATCTCCGATTGTGTAGGCTTGAATTACATGGAGAAGGGTTTTCCTCCTCTGCCCCTTCAGGAGTTTTTAGACCGGATTCAGATGGCCATTGATAAAGGAGCAATTGCCTGTTATATCCAAGGAGAAACAGCCGATAACTATATGCAGAATGGCCATACTGATGCACTTTATAGGGCATTTGAGCTTATCCGCCGGAATGATGTGATGGCTGGAATTGGAGCACATCATATTGACACCATAAAAGCTTGCGTAGATGAAGGGTTTGAACCTGACTTTTGGATGAAAACCCTTCACCACCATAACTACTGGTCGGCCGATCATCCCAAATGGCGCGACAATATGTACTGTTTTGATCCGGATGGGACCATTGAATATATGGAACAACTGAAACAGCCCTGGATGGCATTTAAGGTGATGGCAGCCGGAGCAATACATCCAAAGGATGCCTTCAGATATGCCTTCGAGAATGGTGCTGACTTTATCTGTGCCGGGATGTATGACTTCCAGATTGTAGAGGATATTAATATTGCTAATGATATATTGAATGGTAAACTGGAAAGAAAGCGTGAATGGAGGGCCTGATCCCGCTCCTTCTGGTGAACCCTTCAGGAGAGGTGGGGATTTAATCCAGATGAGAAGGTATTTGGTATGAATTTCCCGGATGTTCCGTTAAAAAGCGAATATTGCAAGCATGAAGATTTAAAAATAGTTGTTAAAAAACTTCTCAGCCTATCTGTCTACTGTACCCTGATTCGCTGGGGTATAGCAAATGACTGGAACCAGGTCTTATTGTGACATCTCTTCCGGAGGATTGCAAAACCAGACCAGTGATTTTTCCCTGCTAAGCCCTTCAGGTAGCTGATCGGCGAAAGGATGTGTCTCTTTAAATATTTTCAACATCTGTGCCTGCATGGTATTAAGAATATCCGCATTATCAGGATTGGAAGCAACATTTGTCGTTTCGCCAGGATCATTTATCAAATGATAAAGCTTATGAATAATTCCGGACGGACCATAACCGGTGGTATATCCCTGTCCCAGATCACTTTTCCCTGAAGCGAAAATATATTTCCATTCAGAAGTGGCTACCATGGCTTTATTATCGCACAGAAACTCTGCGAAAACATACTCTTTATGATTTGATGTTTTCCTTCTTAATTGAGGAGCAAGGCTTTTTCCTTGCATTTCATCGTGGACCTCAAACCCCAATAACTCCAGGATAGTCGGTGCCAGGTCAACGAATTCTGTAATCACATCCGTTACACACTTCTTTCCGGAAGAGTTTCCGGTCTTAATGATCAGGGGTGCTTTGATTGAGTATTCCCACATGCTATGTTTTTCAAATCTTTTATGATCGTTCAGCAGGTATCCCTGGTCCCCAATATAAATGATAAGAGTCTCATCGGACAGCCCCATCTCATCCACAGTGTCTAATATCTTCCCGATAGCATGGTCCATGTACTCAACCGAGGTATAGTATGAGGCTATTATTCCCTTTTTGTCCTCATCAGACAGCTCTCTGAATACAGCCGGGATCCAGCGATCATCTTCCCTGCTTCCGGCTGGCAATATGATATCGTCCGGATCATATTTGCCGCTGTATTCCACCGGAAAATCAAAAGGCGAGTGCGGCTGATTAAATCCTATCCACAGACAGAATCTTTCATCAGAGTGATTCTGAATAAATTCAATGGCCTTTTGTGCGGTCAGATCAGCGCTACCATCCCCTTCATAAAAGGCCCCGGGAAGCATCTCTGCATTGAGCCATATCTTTGCCGGATCCTGAAAGGGTTTCCATTCGGGTCGAACAGAAACAGAGTCTGGGACCTTGCGTCCATGTTCTGAAAACCAGTTTAGGTAATCCCTGTGTGACCACATATATTCAAAACCATGGTCGGGAGGTACCGAATCCCGATAATTATTAAAATGTGTTTTCCCAATAATAGCAGTACGAAAACCTTTTTTTCTCAGTATTTCAGCGATTGTAGTGTTCCCTTCATCTCTAAACGGGGTTGTTAACAGGGTGACTCCGGTGGAGTGGGGATATTTACCCGTAAGTATTGATTGTCTGGATGCACTGCAAAGAGGGGCATTAGAGTAAGCATTGCTAAACCGGATACCCTCAGATGCCAGTTGATCCAGATTGGGAGTCGCTATTATGTCATTTCCATAAGAACCCAGTACCTTGGTAGAGTGATCGTCCCCGATGATTACAATAACGTTTTGGACAGGATCTCTGGTTAAGGGGCCGCTGGAATTGTATTTGCAGGAGGTATATAATTGAATGACTGCAAAGCAGATGATCGATCTGATCAATAATTCGTTTCTCATTTAAGAAATTTAAGACTTATCTGAGAGCTATATCTGCCTAACCGTATCAATTAGTTTTTTTTAAGTCTCATTCCAGGGTATATTGTTACCTTGTTATCAAAATACAATACCTAAAACTATAATTATGAGAAAGATTCTGATATCCATCACGCTGGTGATAATCCCCCTTTTAGCCATGGCACAGCCCGTGCAGCTATGTGGCCCCTGATGTTCCAGGGACAGATCACCGTAGAGGGATTGGAGGCACATACCGTACCCGAATACATGCTTTACGACTCTGCTGAGGAGGATATCAATACTTGGGTGGACATAAGCGGATGGGAAGAGCGTAAAATAGAAGCCCTCACCAAATATGTGAGCCAGTTCAGTTCAGGCTGGTCCGATTACAAAGGTCCGGAAATGTCACCCGAGGAAACGGAGGAAGTAAAAGCGGCACTGAAAGATTGGATCCACCAGGAGAGGGATGGAAAGCCCATGGAAGGATTTCGTCACTACAAGGGTCTGCCCGATGATCTTGGAAGATAGTATCCAATAATATGAGTTAACCCTAAAAAAACACAAAACCATGAAAGCTATTTCTGTTTTGATTCAAGTTTTGTCTTTGTTTTTTGTTAATGCATGTAATCAGGAGCCCATCGGACTGGGAGCCAAGGCTCCGGCAGGGGCTGAGCTGCTGTTTGACGGCAGTGCCGAATCGCTCCATGAGAATTGGATCTACTGGGAGGGACCCAGATTTGCAGCGGAGATGCCTGTCAAATGGGAAATAGTAAACGATCCGGTGGACAAAGGCACTGTCATGAGCAGTGATGATCCTGCCGTGGTGGACCATAAATATGGTTCGGCTGATATTGTAACCAAAAAGGAATACCGGGATTTTCGTTTGCATGTGGAGTTCCTGATTGAACAGGAGGGAGGCAACTCGGGCGTCTATCTACAGAACCGCTATGAGATCCAGATCCTGGATGGCGACTCGACACAACATGGAATGGCTGCGGTGATCAATGAGATCGATTCGCCTTATTACGCCTATAGGGGAGCAGGGAAATGGAACTCCTACGACATGGTATTCCGGGCTGCTCGCTTTGTGGATGGACAACGCAGCGAAAAAGCACTGGTGTCCAACTACTTTAATGGTATCAAGGTCTACTCCAACATTGGAATCAACCAGGTGTGGGGCGGAGCCTACTCCGGGATTGATGGCGGCAACGATGATGGAAAAGGAATCACCGATAGTCCGGGCGGTATTAAATTGCAGGCCGAAGGCTATTCCGTCCTTTACCGTAATATCTGGATCAAGGAACTTGACCTGGAGGAGGCTGACACTGATTTTTAGTTCACTTCATCCACCATTTCCCAGCCATAGGAAGCTCTTTTAAAAACAAGAGTCGCAAATAAGCCCGATTGAAATGCAAGGGATGCGTTTCCGTGGGTTCCCTCCCTGGAAACTTTTTGTCCATATTGAACAGTTTACCGTAGCCAATGGTGTGCGAATTCTCCGCACCAATAATTCCAATCCGGATTGGCCTGAGATCAGTTGATAATGACGATCCAAGTGCCATTGTTCCGGGAAAAGCAATGGAAGAGACAGCCAGCCCCCTGCCCATTTTTTTCATAAACGTCCTTCTGTTTTCCATATCAGAGTTGCATTTTCCAGCCCGGTTCATAACTCCTTCTCCAGTACTGATTCGCTTGCTGATCGTTCAAAATGTGACCGTTGCTGGGATCAAGTTCCAAAGAATGGCCCACCCTCTGCGCAATGTTTCCCAGCTGGACCAGCAGGGTACTTTTATGGCCCGAGTCAATGGGTGCATTTAGGCTTTCGCCGTGTAATATGCCATCGAGGAAGTTCCTGATGTGTAGGCCATCCAGCGATTCGGCCGGATTGCTAAGGTCCAGGGGATCTACATAATCATTGTCCTTAACTTCTCCGACAACCCTGTTATCCTGATCAAAGATGGTATAGTTATTTCCGGACTTAATTAGCAGACTTCCGTTTTCACCATAAAACAGCGCACCCACCGAGGTTCCCTCCACTAGTTTTGAATTGCAACTTCTGCCTTCCCAGGAAATGGCCAGACCTCCGGGAAATTCCATGTTAATAACCTGGGTGTCGGGAGTTTCCCAATCATCTTTATACCTGTAGCGACCTCCGTTTGAACTAATCTTCGTTGGATAATCCACACCAAGGCCCCACCTCATCAGATCTACAGTATGAGTTCCGTTATTAAGAGCTTCTCCAGTTCCCCAGTGCCAGAACCAGTGCCAGTTATAGTGTACCAGGTTTCCGGCATAATCTTTTCTGGGTGCTGGTCCCTGCCACAGGTCCCAGTCCAGCCAATCCGGGACCGGAGCCCCTTGGATCAGGTCAACCGGACCCCGGTTATTTGCATACCATCCCCTGGCAAAGTAGGGCCGGCCAATGACTCCGTCCCTGAGAGCTGAGATGGCTTCGATAACATTGGGCCAGGAACGGCGCTGATTTCCCATTTGAAGAGCCTTTCCGTATTTCTGTGCAGCTTCCACAAGCATTTCCCCTTCTCCGGGATTGTGACTGCAGGGTTTTTCCACATATACGTGTTTCCCAGCCTGTAAAGCCATTAGAGAGGCAGGTGCATGCCAATGATCAGGTGCAGCTATTACCAGGGCATCAATATCCTTGTTTTCCAAAGAGTTGCGGATGTCAGTGAATTCCATGGGCTGCAGGGTCTGCCTATCGGAAATTGCAGCTTTACATTTTTCAATGGCACGTTTATCCACGTCACAGATGTGGCCCACTTCGCAGTTTACCTGCCGGGCAAAATTCATAGCCAGAGCTGTTCCACGTGAGTTTACCCCCATCACCGAAACACGTATCCGTTCATTGGATCCGTAGATTCTCCTGTAGCTGGCTGCACTGAAACCGGGTAGTATACCCCCGGCCATAAGTACTGATGTTCCGGCAGCAGTCTTTTTTATAAACTCTCTTCTTGATTTTGACATATCCCTAAGACTATTAATTCCAAAGATTTTCGATTTCTTCCAGCGATTTTCCCTTGGTCTCCTTGATAAAGAACCAGGCCATGAGCAACTGGATCACTGACATGCATGCCAGGAAAAGGAAGGTAAATGAACCACCCAGTGCATCCAGCACATAGGGGAAGAACAGTACCACCAGGAAGTTAAATACCCACTGGGTAAAAGAGGCCAGGGCCACTGCCTGTCCCCTGATCCGGTTGGGAAACATCTCTGCCACCAGGGTCCAGAATGCAGGACCGATGCAGGAGGCAAAGAAAGCAATAAAGAGCATGATGCAAATGGTGGTAAAAATCGGATTCATCTCAAAGTGAAAGGCTGCCGCCAGCATCAAAAGAGTGACAGCCATTCCTGATGATCCGATGATATAAAAGGTCCTCCGGCCCAGCCGGTCGATAAGCCAAATAGCAAAAAAGGTAAAGGCAAAGTTCACCAGGCCGATAAGCGATGTCTGCAGCAGTGCATTCCGGATTTCCAGTCCCGCTGCCAGCAAAATCTTGGGAGCATAATCCACCACCGTGTTGATCCCGGTGATCTGTACAAATACCGAAAGCAGGAGTCCCAGGATAAGCACTTTCCGGTAGCGTCGATCAAACAATGCTTTTAAGCCTGAACCACTGCCGGCATCTTCCACACTCTTCTCAATTTCTGAGAGTTCCGATTTTGCAAATTCTGCTCCACCGATTCTTTTCATTACCAACAATGCTTTCTCTTTGAAGCCTGCTTTTACCAGCCATCGCGGACTCTCCGGGATGAAGAACAGTCCCACGAAGAAAACAATGGAAGGGATGAGCCCGGTGGCAAACATCCACCGCCAGTTGTTGTCCACATCGTGCAAGGCAAAGTTGATCAGGTAGGCGGTCAGGATCCCCATGGTGATGGCCAGCTGGTAGATGGTGATCAGTGTTCCCCGGATCTTCGGAGGAGCTACTTCTGCCACATACATGGGCGACAGTACCGATACCGCGCCAACGGCCAGTCCGCCCAGCACCCTGAATGAGATAAAGAAAATCTGGGTATGGGCCAACGCCATGCCAGCGCAGGAGATGGCAAAAAAGAGAGCCACTGAGATCAACAGGCTTTTTCGGCCATATTTTTCAGTTAGCGAACCTGTCCCAAATGCACCAAGGATGGCACCCACCAGAATGGAGCTTACACCCCAGCCCAGTTGTAGCTCGTTCCATCCGAAATAGGGTTGGATAAATGGAATGGCACCGGAGATAATACCCACATCAAACCCAAACATGAGTCCCCCGATGGTGGCCACCAGAGAGATGAACCACAAATATGCGTGTCCCTTCACTAGAGCTCCTTGATCTTAATATTCCGGAACCATATTTTACTTCCGTGGTCCTGGAGGCAGATTTTCCCGGTTTTGGCAAATCCATAATCGGGATAGGCATCCCACTTCCCGCTGTTTCGCCGCTCGTTCCAGTCATCGCTCCAGGGGACAAATTCCACAACCTTCTTGCCATTCAGCCAGTATTCAGCTTTTTCCGGTGTAAAAATAATCTCTGAACTGTTCCAGTCCCTCAGGTTCACCTGCTTCTGGTCGTTGGCCACGTACATGGCATAGTCGGCAGCTGTTTTTTGCCAGTCTTCAATGGGATAGGGCTTACCGTCTTCGCCCCTGAAATCGTCGTCCTCGATCATCTGGTACTCTGGTCCGGTTTCATAGGCTGCATTGTATCTGGCATCCTCAACCACGTGATACATCACCCCGCTATTCCCATGGGCACCCAGTTTCCATTCCCATTTCAGATGAAAATTAGCATATTCTTTCTCGGAAACAATATCACCTCCGATATCGCCTCCCAGTCCCTGTCCCACCAGACAGCCTTCTTCCACGACCCAACCAGAGATTACAGTATCATTCCAGTTATGCCATCCGTCGGTGGTCTTGCCATCGAAAAGCAGCACAAAGCCCTCTTTTTTTTCCATGGGGGTTAACTTATTGTCTGTGCTACAGGAAGTTGCAAATATAAGCAAGGCTATAGTCACGCTTAGATTGAAGGTTTTCATAGATTTAGTATTTGATGGTTTTAGTTGTGTTTATTCGGGAAGGGTCCATCCTTCTCTGTAATTGTGTTTGATATACTCCTTCACAGTCTTCTCAGCATTGAGACTTACATATTTGGTGTCGAAGTGAGGATGACCATTGATAATGTGGAAATCGTCCGACGAAACAATCTTTAGCTCATCACTACTGGTGATATTGGTGAATTTCATATTGGGACCGTCCCATTGCAGTTCCCGGTCGAGACTCTGCAGGCGGACTGCCAGCACACCCATTACGATCATCTCATTGAATGGTCCGGCCTTATCAAAGCTCGAATTCGCTTCAATCCTGTTATCCGGGCTCTCTTTACAGGCCCTGATCCAGTCCTGTTCGTGTGGACCATCCTGGATGCCACCCACCGGGTAATTCTCTACTCTCCGAAGGGTCTCAGGCACGTTGGGTGTCCTGCCCGAAAGCAGTCTTGGATTGATTCCACCCAGGTTGCAGATCAGCTTATCCTTGGAGCCTACAAAAATGCAGCCTCCCATATTATCCTCCATGATGGCTTCACCGTCGGCCAGTTCCATGGGCCTGGAAGGCATCATTCCTCCATCGTACCAGAATACCTTGGCTTCAGGCATACCTTCTCTTTCAGGGAAGGTGTACTCCACCACTTCAGCCTGGGGTGCCGATTCCGTATTGACCAGTGTGGATGAACCCTGAATCCTGGTGGGGTATCCCAGTTTCATTGAACTGAAAACCGGATTCAGAATGTGGCAGGCCATATCGCCCAGGGCACCGGTTCCGAAATCCCACCAGCCCCTCCAGTTCCAGGGGGTATAGATTTCGTGGAAAGGCCGCATGGGAGCAGATCCGATAAAGAGATCCCAGTTCATAGTATCGGGTATGCTCATCACTTCTTTGGGCCGCTCCAGTCCCTGTGGCCAGATGGGACGGTTGGTCCAGGCATGTACTTCCTTCACTTCACCGATTTCTCCTGCCTGGATCCACTCCTCCACAGTACGTGCCTCAGGGGCTGAGTTTCCCTGGTTGCCCATCTGGGTGGCCACT
>JAOZQY010000030.1 GCA_029931975.1 Bacteroidales bacterium
CCCCCATCAATCATGTCCTTATCAATGGAGAGCCTGAAACTGGAGTAACTACATTCTTTATTGATGAACAGATAGATACTGGCAAGATTCTCCTTCAGAAACGCATTTCCATAGCTGCCGATGAGACAGCGGGAGAGCTGCACGACAGGCTAATGGAACTGGGGGCAGGACTGGTGCTGCTTACAGTCCGGCAGATCTCCGAAGGTCAGATGGAAGCAATGGTCCAGGATCATTTCCTGGATTCCGGTACATGCCTGAATAAAGCACCGAAAATATTTAAAGGGGATTGCCGTATTGACTGGAATCTGGATGGACAAAAGATTTTTAACCTGATCCGCGGACTCAGTCCCCATCCGGGAGCATTTACTTTCCTGGTGAAGGAAAAGGACGAACAAGTGCTATGCAAGATCTTCTCGGCCACATTTGAGGAAAAGCCCCAGCCCAATGCTCCAGGGAGCATATCTATTGATGGAAAAGAATCCATGGAGGTTGCCGTAAAGAATGGAGTAATCAGGATTCTCTCTATTCAACAGGAGGGAAAACGAAGAATGGATATTAAAGACTTCCTGGCAGGTTTCAGCCTCAGGAGCGAAGTGTCCCGGTTTTCCTGAGTTGTTTCAGATTCAGGTCGAGCCCTTCTGTTAACTTGTAGTAGAGGCTGAGCGCATTGATAAACTGCAGTTGATAGGAGCGCGAGTACCTTCCCGATACAAAAAATTCAAAATTATAGTCCTCAATGGCACCCATGCTAATTTGCCGTGGTTCAAGTCCTTCAAAATATTCGAAGAACCTTTTCACCATAAAAAGATAGCTTTTCCTCGATTTTTCAGAGTAGCCCTCCTTTTCCAACTGGCTGACAAAAAACTCCAGGTTAGCCCCTCTTGTTTTTTGTCCTTGTCTGAAAAGGGATGAGATGGATTGCCACCACTCGGCTGACGGCCTTTTTGAAGTATTATCATTAAAAAAATCGATCCGCGTTTGACGGCCGTCAGGAGGCAAAATCATTTTGATATGAAGGGGTTCAGCTTCAGCCATGGTTGAGAATTTCATATAAATTTAAGCCACCTGCCGGTCAATGTAAAGTTTTGACAGTCAAAAAGATTAACATGTTTTGAACAGTTTACTGGATTTTGATGTCTTTATGTTGAATCTAAACCAGATTAAAGATGAAAACAGGAATTTTAGCCATTATCATGGCAACCATCATCATGACAGGATGCTCAGCCTCATTATCCACAGCCAAAAAAGAGAATAATGCAGCTGAATATGCAAAAACAGCAGCCCTTATAGAGAGTGGTAATTACCAGTTTGCTGTCCGATCCGCCACACCATCGGGAGGGAAAACTGTCCAGCTTACCTCTTCCTATACATTGGAAGCCAGGGATGGGACCTACGAAGCCTACCTCCCTTATTATGGAAGAGCTTATTCGGCAAGCTACGGAGGAGGAGATGGTGCTGTTGAATTCAGCGGGGAACCGGAGGATCTTAAGATCACCAGGAATGACGACAAAAACAAAATTTCCGTGGCATTTACCATGAAGAACGATAAAGATCAGAACAAGGTCACCCTGAACATAGGTGCCTCGGGTTTCGGAAACCTGGTAATCACCAGCCAGAAGCGGCAAACCATCTCATATTACGGACTTACCAGTGCCTTGAAGGACTAATGCTCGAAGCGGAACTGCATCTCCTCCTCTTCGTACTGCTCTTTGGTGGGCTCCAGTTTCAGAACCGGTTCCCGCTTCTTCCTTCTCAGGTAGATCTCCGAATTTTCTAAAGGTTGCTCACCCTCCATCATTAGGTTCTTCTTATAGAGGTGCTTTAGTTTTACACCGTAAATCTGGGAGATATCATACATGGTCTGGCCCGCTTCCACCCTGTGGATCTCATTTCCAGGGGCTGCTCTTCTCCGCTTGGGCTGCAGGTAGATAATTGTTCCCGGCTCAAGTTTTGAGTTCTTGTACAGGCTGTTATACCGGTAAATTTCGTTTTTGTACAGGCCCAGTTCAGCCCTCAGCGATTCCGGTGTATCGCCGGGCTCTGTCAGAATGTATTCAATCCGGTTATTCAACATAACAGTCCTGCTGGTCCCATGGGCCTGGTCAGCCAGGAAGGTGGTCGTATCCATGCCTTCCAGGCTTCCTTCCAACACCTGCAGGTCGAACTTATATAGTTCATTTTCCTCAATGATCCTTATCAGCAGGGTCGCATAATTCCTGGCAGTGGCATACCCGGCCGCTTTCAGACCCTTTGCCCAACCTCTGTAGTCGTGCGGGTTTAACTCAAAGAGGGAGGTATACCTGGAAGATGTGCTAAGAAATTCAGAATGATCCATATAAGACTCATAGGCAGAGGCATAAGATCTGAAACACTCCTTCCGCTTGTCATCATCATGATAGATCTTCTTTCCATTCCAATCATGACACTTGATGCCAAAATGATTATTTCCCCTGGTTGCCAGGGTGCTATTGCCGTTATTTGATTCGAGGCATCCCTGTGCCAGGGTGATACTGGCTGGGATTCCAACCCTGATCATCTCACGCATTGCCAGATCTGCAAAGGAACGAACATACTCCTCCCTGGTGTTCTGTCCCCGGGTTTCATTGCATAGAAGAGATAGCATAACCAGGGCAATCCCAATACTACCCGAAGGTTTCAACAGCTGCTTTCTCATACGGTCATTTTTATGTTGGTAAAAATAGAAATATGCGCCCCTTTTCCTTCAGGTAGTTTTTAACAATCTCTCTATCACTAACGTCAGTTGATAACAATATCTTGTACCTTCCATTTTATCTGTAACTTTATTATTCAAATAAATTGAAACCATGAAACAGAGGGCATATACGGTCAGATTATTCGAATATGACCAACTTAAGGAACTCAAAAAAGAACAGGTTCTTTTAGTAAACAGTGCCATTAAAGCTGCCAGGGATGCCTATGCAATATACTCCCATTACCATGTAGGTGCCGCTGTTCGCCTGGCAAATGGAGAGATTGTTATTGGCAGCAACCAGGAGAATGCTGCCTATCCCTCAGGCCTTTGTGCCGAGCGGGTGGCCATCTTCTATGCAGGGGCCCGTTATCCGAATGTTCCCATCCTCTCCATAGCCATCGTTGCCATGCACGATGAAATCATCCAGAAAGAGCCCGCAGTACCCTGTGGGGCATGCCGTCAGGTTATGTATGAGAAAGAATCCCAGGGTGATGCTCCCATGGAGGTAATTCTTTACGGCAGCCAGAAAATTCAGATCATCAAACAGGTTGCCGACCTCTTGCCCCTTCCTTTTAAGAAAGAGAGTCTTTCTTAAAGAAGAGAGGAAAAATATCCATTTTCGGATAAGGCGCCACCACTTCAATCTTTTCTTTCTTTACCGGGTGAACAAAGGATATTTTCCTGGCATGCAGACTGATGCCCCCGTTGGGATTGGATCTGCGGGCACCATATTTCCTGTCCCCTTTTATCACACTGCCCATGGCTGAAAGTTGCACCCTGATCTGGTGATGTCGGCCAGTCTCCAGGATCACCTCCAGTAAAAAATAGCGGTCCGAAGCTGCCACTTTCCTATAGTGAAGGCGGGCAAATTTGGATCCGCTCACCTCATTATCGTGCGGATAACTTTTATTCTGTTTCGTGTTCCTGGTCAGGTAATGTTCAAGGATCCCGGACTCGGGTTGCGGGCAACGCTCCACGATAGCGTGGTAGATTTTTTCCACTTCCTTCTCCTTGAAGAGTGCAGCCATCCTGCTTAGGGCTTTACCGGTCTTGGCAAATACCACTGCACCACTCACGGGTCGATCGAGCCTGTGTGGGATGCCAAGGAAAACCTCCCCCGGTTTCTTATCGCGCTCCTTGATAAAATCCTTCAAAAGCCGATCCAGCGACACATCTCCAGTCTTATCTCCCTGTACAATATGGGAGACTTTTTTATTCACAATCATCAGGTGATTGTCCTCATACAGAATCGTAGCAGGGGGTTTTAAGATGTTCATTACACTATCCACTATTTACCAGGCACTATTAATACTGTTCATTTTCATTGGGGAAAGAGCAGGAACGAACATCGCTAATATAGTTCTGTACGGCTCCTTTTATCTCCATCTGCAGATTATGGTATCGCCTCAGGAAGCGGGGTGAAAACTCCTGGGTAATGCCCAGCATATCATGTAAAACCAGTACCTGTCCATTGACATCGGCACCTGCTCCAATTCCTATGGTTGGAATTTTAATGGCCCTGGTCACCTCACCGGCCAGCTTAGCAGGGATTTTCTCAAGCACCACCGCGAAACATCCCGCTTCGGCAAGGATCTCAGCATCTGTTTTTAACTTCTCGGCCTCCTCCTTACCAGTGGCCCGAACTACATAAGTTCCGAATTTATGAATGGCCTGGGGGGTTAGTCCCAGGTGTCCCATCACTGGAATTCCTGCAGAAAGAATACGCTCAATGGACTCCTTGATCTCAATACCACCCTCCATCTTTATGGCGCTTGCTCCCGTTTCCTTCATTATCCGGATGGCCGATGCCAGCGCCTCCTTGGAATTTCCCTGGTAGGTGCCAAAGGGCAAATCAACAACCACCAGTGCCCTGCTACATCCTCTTACAACCGAAGCCGCATGATAAATCATATTATTGAGGGTAATGGGCAGGGTGGTCTCATGACCGGCCATCACATTGGAAGCTGAATCTCCCACCAGGATCACATCAATACCTGCCTGGTCTACCAGACGGGCAAAGGAATAATCATAGGCGGTCAACATAGCTATTTTTTCCCCTTTCAGCTTCATTGCCAGAAGTACATGGGTAGTAACTCGTTTTACATTGCTGTGCAGTGTCATGGGAATTGGGTTATTGATAAATGGTTAATCGTTATTGGTTATTGTACAAAGTTTGCAATAAATTTCCTTTTGGCAGTCAATTTGTCAGTAAACATGACATACAAAAGGCAGATATTTCAACATATTTGTGCCAATATAACAACTGAGACCGGAAATATGCGATTGGCATAATCTTAGATAGGCCTTTGGTATCGATGTAGAAATAAGATAGAAAACAGATAGAAATAAACAGATATTAGTTATGAGTAAAATTATTGGAATTGATTTAGGAACAACAAACTCTTGTGTATCGGTAATGGAAGGCAACGAGCCTGTTGTAATCCCCAACAGCGAAGGAAAAAGAACCACTCCCTCAGTAGTGGCTTTTGTTGAAAACGGAGAGCGCAAAGTGGGCGACCCGGCCAAAAGGCAGGCGATCACCAACCCCACCAAAACTGTATCCTCCATCAAAAGGTTCATGGGTGAGACCTTTGACAGGGTAAGTAAAGAAGTGGCACGTGTGCCTTATAAGGTTGTAAAAGGTGAGAACAATACACCACGTGTTCAGATTGAAGACCGCAAATACTCCCCACAAGAGATATCTGCCATGGTTCTTCAGAAGATGAAAAAGACTGCTGAGGACTACCTTGGTCACGAGGTAAAAGAGGCTGTCATTACTGTACCGGCATATTTCAGCGACTCACAGCGCCAGGCCACCAAAGAGGCCGGAGAGATTGCCGGACTTCAGGTAAAAAGGATCATCAACGAACCTACTGCCGCATCTCTGGCATATGGGCTTGACAAAAAGACTTCAGATCTGAAAATCGCCGTATTTGACCTGGGTGGAGGGACCTTCGATATTTCCATCCTCGAACTGGGTGATGGTGTTTTCGAGGTTAAATCCACCAATGGAGATACCCACCTGGGTGGTGATGATTTCGACCAGGTGATTATCGACTGGCTGGCTGATGAGTTTAAAAAAGATGAGGGACTCGATCTGAAAAAGGATCCCATGGCTCTTCAGCGTCTGAAAGAAGCTGCTGAGAAAGCGAAGATTGAGCTTTCCAGTGCTACACAGACTGAGATCAATTTGCCTTATATTATGCCGGTTGATGGTGTTCCCAAGCACCTTGTTAAAACTTTGACCAGGGCCAAATTTGAGAACCTGGCCGACAAGCTGATCCAGGCCACCATCGAACCATGCAAGAAGGCACTGAAAGATTCAGGTCTCAAGCAAAGCGACATCAACGAAGTAATCCTTGTGGGTGGATCAACACGTATCCCTTCCATTCAGAAGGTGGTTCAGGATTTCTTCGGGAAAGCACCATCAAAAGGGGTAAACCCCGATGAGGTAGTGGCCGTTGGAGCTGCCATACAGGGTGGAGTACTCACCGGTGAGGTGAAAGATGTACTGCTGCTCGATGTTACTCCCCTTTCACTGGGTATCGAAACAATGGGCAGTGTCAGCACCAAGCTCATCGAGGCCAATACCACCATACCCACCAAAAAGACACAGACCTTTACCACAGCTGCAGATAATCAGCCTTCCGTAGAAATACATGTCCTGCAAGGCGAAAGGGCCCTGGCCAAGGATAACAAGACCATCGGACGCTTCCACCTGGATGGGATTCCGCCATCACAACGCGGCATTCCCCAGATCGAGGTAACTTTCGACATCGATGCCAACGGAATCCTGAACGTAAGTGCAAAGGATAAGGGAACAGGAAAAGAACAGAGCATCCGTATTGAAGCTTCGTCCGGACTCTCCGATAGTGAAATCGAAAAGATGAAGCAGGAGGCTAAAGAGAACGAGGAAGCCGATAAGAGTGCCAAGGAGCGCATCGACAAACTAAACGGAGCCGACAGTCTTATATTCCAATCAGAGAAGCAGCTGAAAGAGTTTGGCGAAAAACTTCCTGACGATAAGAAAGCTCCCATCGAGGAAGCCCTCAATGCTCTGAAAGAAGCACATAAATCGGAGGACCTTGCTGCCATCGACCAGGCCACTGAAACATTGAATGCTGCATGGCAAACTGCCTCACAGGATATTTACAATGCCCAGCAGTCTGCTGCGGCAGACGGACAGGCAGGTGAACAGGCAGGAGAACAGGCAGGAGAACCAGCTCCTGAAAAGGGGAATGATGATGAAGTTACCGATGTGGATTTTGAAGAGGTAAAATAGAATCTCGCTTTTAAATAACCAGAGGCTGTTCCGCTGTGGCGGAATGGCCTCTTTTTCGTTATATTTGAATCTATGTATAGACTAGTGCTGATATGTATATGGATGTCCGCGGCTCTCGCCCTCCAGGGACAAAATGTATTGGATAATGAAGGACGAAAAACCGGACACTGGAAAGTAGATTATCCCAATGGACATACTCTCTTTGAAGGAGAGTTTGTGGAGGGTCGCCCTGCAGGTACTTTAATTCGCTATTATGAAAATGGTGCATTACGGGCCAAAATGGAATTTGATGCAGAGCTGGACCGCAGCTATGCAATTCTTTTCTATAAAAATGGGAAACCGGCAGCTGATGGATGGTATGTAAAACAGATTAAAGATTCAGTATGGACCTACTATTCTGAGTATGATGGTTCAGTGAGGATAAGGGAACCCTATACGAATGGAAAGCTGGAAGGTATGTCCCGGAGTTATTATAGCAACGGATTGATTTCAGAGGAGGTGGAGTGGAAACAAGATAGCAGGGAAGGAGCATGGAACCAGTATTATGCGGGCGGTGTTCCAAGGCTTTCAGGTCACTATAAAAATGGTCTGCTTCACGGAGCTTATGAGGTGTATTTTCCCGACGGGACCATTAAAATAAGGGGAACTTACCTGGAGAATAAATCTCACGGTACCTGGTATTTTTATGATGAAAACGGAGAAGAGGTCTATGCGCTGGAATATTTACATGGGGCTCCGGCCAACAAAGAGAAATACGACATTTGGATACAGGACAGCCTGAAAAAATATGAGATCTTTACTGAACCTGAATCCTTCGAACAACGTTAATATGAGCATGAAAATAAGAATGATCGCCATTTTGTTGCTGATATCACTGGGGACAGAGGCCCAGGAAATTGCCGATAGTGTATACTGGGTCTATTTCAAAGACAAGGCAGGGAACGGATACCAGACAGACCTGCCGGCTCAGTTTCTCTCCGATCGTTCGATAAACAGAAGGGCCATGCAGGGATTGGCCGTAGATCAGACAGATCTGCCCGTAACAGCCTCCTATATTCAAGAGCTCAGGGATATGGGAGTGGAGATCAAATATATTTCCCGTTGGCTAAATGGGGTTGTTATGACCCCTTTGGATGAACTTACCTTTCAGGAGGTGCTGGATAAATCCTTCACCGATACCCTGCCATGGATTGCCGGGACGGACAATCAGTTCTATCCTCAGAAAAGTGGAGAACCGAGATTCGACCAGCCCCTTGAGCCGGCTCCTGACTTCGATTATGGAGTGGCAAAAGAGCAGGTAACTTTGGTAAAAACTGAGCAACTGCACAAACTTGGCTATACCGGGAAAGGAGTCTGGATCGGGGTATTGGATGCCGGATTCTACAATGTGGATAGTCTTCCCTCCTTTGAAGCTCTTCTCGCGGAGGAAAGAATCCTGGGAACCCGGAACTACGTCAATGATATCCCCTTATTTCGTCAGAATTCAACACATGGTATGTATGTCTTATCCATCATGGCAGGTGAATGGAACGCAAATATGGTGGGAACCGCTCCACATGCCAGCTACCTGCTCTGCATGACTGAGAATCCGGATCAGGAGACCCGTATCGAGGAGATCGCGTGGATCGAAGCTGCGGAGCATGCTGACAGCCTGGGGGTGGATGTGATCAATACATCACTGGGTTATTCTGACTTCGATGGAGAACTTTATGACTATAGCTACCGGGATATGGACGGACTTAGCTCCCATATCTCGAGGGCAGCATCACTGCTGGCATCAAGGGGAATGATCCTATGCAACAGTGCAGGCAATGAGGGAAACGATGCGTGGTTTTATATCACCGCACCGGCCGATGCTAGGGATATCCTTACAGTTGGAGCGGTGGATAGTACCGGGCTGATTGCAAACTTCAGTTCCAGAGGGCCCACCTTTGATGCACGCATCAAACCGGATGTCACCACCATGGGAAAGGCCACCGGCATACAGTACAAGAACGGGGGATTGGCCAGGGGAAACGGGACCTCTTTTTCTTCACCCGTAATGGCCGGATCCGTGGCATGCCTATGGCAAGCCTTCCCGGAACTGCCGGCCCTTGAAATGATTCATATGATCCGGCAAAGTGGCGATCGGCATATGAACCCGGACGCCACCTATGGATTCGGAATCCCTAACATGTTACGTTCCTACCATGCCATTACCAGGGTACCCGCTCGTTTTTCACCCGGTGAAATGGAAATCTGGCCTAACCCTGCCAGGGAAAGTGTGATGATCAGAATACCTGAAACAGGGAGGCAGGAAGTCAGTCTGTATGACCTGAGTGGAAGAATAGCTTATATGATACAAATGGAGCTGCCAGGTATGATGGAACTACCCGGAACCCTGGGTAGCGGCATCTACATCATTGAGATTCGTACTTCTGACTACTCCTATCGCAGCCGTTTAATCAAACAATAATGCCAGAAGAATTCCGCTCCCTGTCAGAGTTGCTCGGACTGGTTAAAGGAGCAATAAAAAAAGAGCTTCCAGGACAATACTGGGTCATTGCCGAGATCATGGAACTCCGAGAAAACCGGCACTGCTACCTGGAACTCATTGAAAAAAACGAGGAAAATGACTCATTGGTGGCAAAGATCAGGGCCACCATCTGGGCCTCCCGTTATGGCATGCTCCGACCCTTTTTTGAAGCTTCTACCGGAACTGTACTAAAAAGCGGAATCAAGATTCTGTGTAAAGCTTCAGTTGAGTTTCATGCCCAGTACGGATTTAGCCTGAACATCACTGATATCGATCCTTCTTATACCCTGGGCGACCTGGCACGCAAGAAGCAGGAGGTGATCCTCCGCCTCCGTAGGGAAGGTGTTTTCGACATGAATAAAGAGCTGCCCTTTCCCCTTGTGCTCCAGCGCATTGCCGTGATTTCTTCAGAAACCGCAGCAGGTTATGGCGACTTCATGGATTCCCTTTTGAAGAACAGGCATGAATTTTCATTTCATACCACGCTGTTTCCGGCAGTTATGCAGGGAGATGAGGCTCCAGGGTCCATAAGCTCGGCCATGGAGCTTATTTATGAATCGGAATCCGAATACGATTGTGTGGTCATCATCAGGGGAGGCGGATCCAAAGCCGACCTGGAAAGTTTCAATCATTACGATCTGGCCTATTTCATTACCCAGTTTCCACTTCCTGTAATTACTGGAATCGGTCATGAAAGAGATGAATCTGTTGCCGATATGGTGGCTAAACATGGCTTAAAGACACCCACTGCGGTCGCTGAGTTCCTGGTGGACCATCTGCTTGCTTTTGAATTCAGACTCTCCGCTCTGCTCGACCGCCTCTCCTCCTCTGTCAAGAACAGGGTGCAGCACGAGTCTGCCCAGCTTCAAAGGTACCAGGGTGATGTGATGCACCTGAGCAGGGCCTTGCTGCAAAAACAAAGTGAACATCTCCTGCATACCGAACAGCACCTGCAAAGGGAGCTTGCCATGCACCTGGAAAAGCTTAGGGATTATCTGAATCTGCTGGATAAACAAAGAGAACTGGTTGATCCTCAAAATATCCTGAAAAGAGGATATTCTATGACCCTCATGGAAGGGAAATCTCTCTTTTCAATCAAAGACATTAAACCGGGGAGCATTCTGGAAACAAGGCTCTACCAGGGAAGAATTATAAGCAAAGTTGAACACATCTCTGAAAACAATGGCAAAAGAGAAGATTAGTTACAGTGAGGCAGTTGCCGAAATAGAATCGATTCTTGAAAAAATCGAAGGAGGCAAGCTCGACGTGGATGAACTGACCGAGAAAGTGAACCGGGTTACAAAGCTGCTGAAGACCTGCCGCGACAGACTGCACAATACCGAGACCCAGATCAATAAGATACTGGAGGAAGGTTAGTGAGATCCAGGCACCAGGTACTATATATACAGGGCAAGCGTATCAAGAAGCTCGCTGACCTTAATGGGTTTTGAGAGGTAATTATCACAACCCGCATCGCGACTGATTTCTCTCTCCCCTGACATGGCATAGGCAGTCTGAGCAATGACAGGAAGTGTGGGACGCTCCTTTTTAATCTCCCTGGTACACTCATAGCCATTCTTTAAGGGCATATTAATATCCATCAACACCAGGTCAATATCCTTATGTGCCCTGAACATTTCCATGGTTTCCTCCCCGTCCTTCGACCATAGGATCTCCACACCTGTATCTTTCAGAGCCTCAAAGAGAAAATAGTAGTTGGAATGATCATCTTCGGCTATTAGGATCTTCTTGTCCTCCCAGGATCTCAGGTTATTGGATGGTGTCCGGAGGGCAGCCTCATACTTCAGGGGAACCTCGTTCCGGGGCAGGATGAACCAGAATTCTGATCCCTCCCCCGACCTGGAATCTACCCCGATCCTTCCCCCCAGAATCTCAGTAAGGTTCTTCGAAATAGCCAGTCCAAGTCCTGTCCCGCCATACAACTTGGTCTTGGTCTCGTGACCCTGCATAAAGCGGGCAAAGATTACTTTCTGTTTTTCATCACATATCCCTATTCCTGAATCTTTTACATAGAAATATATTCCCTCCGGGTGCTCCTTCAGTCCCAGGACGATCTCCCCTTCATCCGTAAATTTTACCGCATTGCTTAAGAGGTTAAGCAGTATCTGCTTCAGGCGGAATGGATCGGTATAGATGGCCAGTTCATTCAGGGGCCAGTCCCAGCTTAAACGGATGGACAAATTCTCTTTCCCGGTCCGTCTGATATTCTGAATAAATATCAGGTGCAGCTCCTTGAAGAGCTCTTTGATAAAACACTCCGAAATATGCACATTGACCTGTCCGGCCTCTATCTTGGCAATATCGATGATATCATCGATCAGTCGCATCAGGTCGTCAGCTCCCTGGTTGATCTGTGCAATGAAATCTCTGCGTTCTTCCGAACTCAGTTGTTCGTCTGATAATAGATCCGAAAATCCCACAATGGCATTCATGGGGGTCCTGATCTCATGCGACATGTTGGAGAGAAATGCCGTCTTCAGTTTGTCTGATTCCTCAGCTTTAAACTTGGCTTCCAATATTTTACGCTCTGCCTCTTTTCGATCTGAAATATCCTTCAGGATTAGCACCATGGATTCAGGGTTCCCATCACTGGCGTAGATGGCACCGGTAGAGACCTCGGCATCGAATGAGGTCCCGTCGGGACGAATTACCTGATACTCCAGGTTCTTTACATAACCATTTTTACAGGTTTCATAATAGTCCTTGATGGAGGTGCGCCAGTGCCTCTTATGGATAAAATGGAATATTTTCTTCCCTCGCACAAAGTCAGCCTCCACATTAAAGGTCTCCAAAAACGCAGTGTTAAAATCAAGAATCCGGGCACCAGGATCCACTACGATCATGGGGTCTGGGAAGGATTCAAAAACCCGTCGTTGCCGCTCCTGATTTAGCATGATCTGGTCCTGGTGTGTGCGCCTGTCAATGGCCAGGGCAATCTGGTCGCTTGCAAATTCCAGTAACTCGACATCCGATTGATTATAGATCGTATCCTCTGTATAGGACTGAACTGCAAACACCCCAATAGTTTTTCCCTCATGTTTTAAGGGAACCCCCAGCCAGCTTACACAGGGTGCTCCTACTGGTTCAATTTCGCCTTCCTGGGTCAGCTCATGTTCCCTCCGGATATCAACCAGCTGGGCCTTACCGGTCCTGATTACAAAACTGGTTAGTGTTTTCCTGGCCGGAAACTCTGTAAATGCATCTTTCTCATCCTCCATAAAAGGAAGAGTGAGTGTATCTGAATCTTCGTTATAGAGAGCCAGGAAACAGTTGGTGGTATCCACCACCCTGCCCAGGGACTCCCTGATCATTCCATAGAGCTCATCCAGAGTATGTGTACTGTTCACCGCATTGGAGATATCAAAGAGCACCTGCCTGACCTGCTCACCCTTCTTTCGTTCATCAATATCCTCATGGATCCCTGTAAGACGGGTGGTATTGCCTTGTTCATCAAAGCTCACTGCCTTCCCCATACTTCTGATCCATAAATAGGAACCATTCTTATGCTTCAGTCGAAACTCAATCTCAAAAGAACTTTCCCGGTTCTTAATTGCTCCCTGAACCATAGCCATGGAACTTTCCCTGTCATCGGTATGCTGAAGGGAGGTCCATGTGTTAAACTCCTGCGGGAATTCGTCCGGACCATAGCCCAGCATGGAGAACCAGATGGGAGAAAAATACACCTCATCAGTCACAAGATTCCAGTCCCACAATCCCAGATTGGTTGCTGAAAGCGCCAGATTCAAGCGCTCCTCGCTTCTACTGAGCGCATCCTGCGATCTCATGGTATCTGAAATATCCCTGGCCACAGCTATGACCGAATCGATGGCTTCAGAAGGACCTATCTCGGGAAAAAGCCTCCATTCGAAGGCGGTTTCCTTTCCGGCCATATCTAATTCAAATACAATGGTTTGAGATTTTCCGCTCCTGAACACTTCATCAAGGGCCTCCTCCCACTTCTTCACCAGCTCTTCGGAAAAGATGCCCATTTCGCGAGGACTCTTGTTCATAAACTTTTCCAGGGGAATGCCGGTCTGGGACTCCACAACGCTGTTCACATAAAGATGCCTGAGGTTCCGGTCGAAATACATGATCAGATCAGGAGAATTTTCGGCCAGAGCCCTGAAGTGTTCCTGCGATTCGATCAGGGACTTCTCCAAGTTCTTCTGATCGTCAATATTCCTGACTACCAACAAGATAAAGGGCTTGCTGTCAATCTTAACAACAGATATTGAATTAAGGGTCCAGAACTTTTCTCCGGATTTTTTAACATTTCGCCACTCAAATGTTTTTGACTTCCCCTTAAAAGCTTTATCAATATATTCCCTTGCTCGATCAACGGTATAGCCCTCATCAGCAGCTGAGTAGAGATCCAAATCCAAAGAGTCCATGTCCTGGTCCGACAATCCAAACAACTCAAGAACCCGGGGATTATAATCACTGATCTTCCTGGTTTCAAAGTCGAAAAGGAGGATGCCATCATGCACTGCATTAAAAATGGACATATACCTGTCCCTCGATTCCCTCAATGCCTGCTCTGCTACCTTTCGCTGCTTGAAAACGCTGGCATACTTTTGGGAAGAATAAACCGAAGGAACCAGCTTGTACAATTGCTCTTTCTGCACAAAGTCCCATACACCAGCCTTCAGGGTTTCAGCGGCCCTTCGGACATTTTTCTCACCCACCAGGAAAATGAGTGGTATATCTGATAGGTAGGGTGCCATCACCTCCTCGATCATCATTCGTTGATGATCGGGCAGGTCAAAATCAGCAATGACTAAATCGGGAGGATCATCTCTTAATTTCTTTTTTATCTGTTCACGCTCCTGGCACAGGCAATGTTGCACATCAAATTTTCCCTCTTTCAGGGTTGTCAGTACATCATCACTCACATGAGCGTCCAGGGACCAAAAACAGGCATTTAGTTTCAAACCGGACATCAGCTTATGTTCATTCCATGGTTAATGTTTGAAAAGTAGCTAAAAATTATTGAAACTCAATGATTTTAAATGCAATGAAATCAACTATTAGATTGTATTTTTGTGGCAGAATGATCGATATGAACCTTTCAGACCACCTACATCACAAAGTCTTTCAGATTATTGCATCGCAAGCCACAGAAGCGGGTACCCCTGCCTATGTGATTGGAGGGTTTGTTCGCGACCTTCTTACATCAGGGGCAGACAACACACCAAAGGATATTGATATCGTGGTCCTTGGAAGCGGAATTGAGATGGCCCAAAAAGTGAAGTACACTATTAATGAGGATGTCCCGCTCTCTGTATTTCGGAATTTTGGGACTGCCATGTTAAAATGGGGAGATACTGAAATTGAATTTGTGGGCGCCAGAAAGGAATCCTACAGGCGCGATTCCAGGAAACCCATTGTGGAGAACGGGAGCCTTGAGGATGATCAGAACCGGCGCGACTTCACAATCAATGCCCTGGCGATCTCCCTGAATCAGGATAATTTTGGAGAGCTACTGGATCCTTTCGAAGGACTCAAACACCTGGAAAAGAAGCTAATTACCACCCCTCTCGAACCGGGAAAGACATTTTCAGATGATCCCCTGAGGATGTTACGGGGGATTCGTTTTGCCACCAGGCTCGGATTTAGTATCGAAACCGAAACGCTGAATGCGATGTTTCAATATCGCGATCGGATCACCATTGTTTCCCAGGAACGGATTAGCGATGAACTCAACAAGATTATCGAAACTGAACAACCGGGTAAAGGCTTTCTGCTGCTGGATCAGACCGGCTTGCTTGAACTAATCTTTCCCGAACTGCATCAGATGAAGGGTGTGGAAGAAATCAATGAGCAGCATCATAAAGACAACTTTCTCCATACCCTGGAAGTTCTTGATAACATTGCCCTGAAGACAGATGACCTGTGGCTCAGGTGGGCCGCACTACTCCATGATATTGCCAAGCCCCTCACAAAGAAGTATGAAGAAGGTATCGGATGGACTTTTCATGCACATGAGTTTGTCGGGGCCAAAATGATCCCGGGCATATTCAGAAAACTGAAACTGCCACTCAACGAAAAGATGAAATATGTGCAAAAACTGGTTCAACTACATCTCCGCCCCATTATTCTGTCGCAGGAGATCGTCACCGATTCGGCCATCAGGCGACTGATTTTCGATGCCGGGGAGGACCTGGAGGATCTTATGACTCTCTGCGAAGCTGATATAACCTCGAAGAATCCCAGGACAGTAAAGCGGCACCTGAGGAATTTCCAGATTGTCAGAGAAAAGATCAATGAACTGGAAGAGCGGGATTCCATCCGCAACTTCCAGCCACCCATATCGGGCGATGTTATTCAAAAAGTATTCGGCATCCCACCATCACGTCAGGTAGGCGATATTAAAAAGGTCATCAAGGAAGCCATACTCGATGGTGAAATCCCTAATACATATGAAGCTGCCTATCAACTTATGCTAGAGGAGGGCCTGGCGATGGGCCTCACTGTCCACCAGGAACTGAAGAGCGAGAAGAATACAGATTTACCAACAGCGGCAGATGATCGCTAATCCCTCCCTTATACAGATAGCCCTCATAGCATCGTCTGGGTTTTTGCCCCCCAAATTGCAGATCTTCGGTCAACAGGGGGGAGATCTGAAGCGTAGCAACATGAACTCTGTATCGCTGCATCTTACCTGTTAGCAGGATTTGATCAATGGAACTCCATCTGCCCCTGTATTTATAAGTACCGCTCCCCCCTGACGACTTCAGTGAAGAAAGCACTTCATCCCCAAACTGAGCATTTCTTAATGGCTCCAGGGAATAGCCCTCATAGCTTTCATTGAAATCGCCAGCTGCCATAAACAAGATCCTGCTCCTCTCATTATAAACCGAATCCATCAAGTCTGCCAGTTGCTCCGCCTGCATCCTCCTTAGCAAAGCTGATGCGCCTGCACCTCTATATTTGGAGATCAGGTGAACCAGGAAGATATCCATGGTATCACCAGCCAGCCGGAAGCATAGATGCATGATATCACGGGTAGCAGAAACCGGGGCTCTGAAAGCAAAATACTCCCATTGAATAAGATCAATGCTCCCGCTACGGAAGAGGCAGGCCACATCCATTCCGCGATGGTCGTGTCCCTCCTTGTGGAGGTAGCTGTACTGGTAAGGGGCCAGGATGGGATGAGCACTCAGATCTTCCAGCACCCGGGCACTCTCCACCTCGCAAAGACCCACCAGATCGGGAGGCACGCCCCCTCCCGATGCAATGATCACCTTGGCCAGAGCGGTAAGCTTCGCCTGGTACCTGAACCAGGTCCAGTGACGCAGTCCTTCAGGGGTAAACTCATCATCTCCCGGAAGAGAGTCATTTTCAGGGTAAAACAGATTCTCAACATTATACCACATAAAACAGAAATCACTCCCTATACCGGCCTGGGCCCGCAGGGACGTAAAGGCATGGATGCACAGTAAGAGCATGCACAAACGACTTAGGTTCATATGTTATGGATGTAGGAAATCTTAAAGGATCAGCCTAAAGTCCGATTCTTTCACAGGCCCCCAGGTCGGGGGCATCATCATCCAGCCTGTTATTCCCATTCAGGTCGAAGGGAAGCTCAACAGCATAGGCGGGCCAGGCTGCATCAATGGCAGGAGAAAGGCTATCCAGTTCATAGACTATTGGTACGGAATCGAACAATGGATCCTCGTTATTGATAATATTGGTGATTAGCAAATCCTCCAGGTAGCGGATGCTATCTTTATGGATGCGCATCAGGCAGTGATCAATAAGGTAGTTGAGTTGCAGCCCATTATAACTTTCAATCAATAGTTCCATGGAATGAGCGCCATAAATAATGGAGTTCCTGAATGAAGCATTTTCAAATACACCATTCGTATACACCACCATGTTTCCATCTCCATCGTAGGTGCCAAAGTAGTCGCATAACATCAGGGCTGGCAGCTGACGCATGGAGAAGCCACTGGGCCAGTAATTGGCAAAGGTACAGTGAGTAAAGCTGTAATCCCCGCCATAATTCAGGGCCAGGCAACTCCCCCCGCAATCACCCACCACCAGGTTGGTCCCTGTAACAGCAGCATTCAATGCATAGATCCCGCTGGAACTCATGCGGTTGATAATGGTACTACTGATTTCCAGGTCGGGCATCCGACCCGATTCCGGTGATGCACTGATTAACACCCCGATGGTTCCGTTATGGATCTCCGCATGGGAAATCAGGTTACTGTGACTGGTCTCAGAAAGATAGATGAAACCCCATTGTCCCGGAATATGCTCATAGAAAGCCTCCAACCGGTCACCGCCAAACCAGACAGGTTCTTCCAGTGTCCCATTAACCTGCAAGGAACCAGCAACATAAATACCTGCATTTTTATGAAGGTAAACCTTCACCCCCGGGTCGATACTCAGAGAAGCCAGGGTATCAACATAGAGATAATCGATGATCAGGTAGGGCTTTCCAGCCGGCCAGGTAGTACTTTGATCTAATACCAGGCCAGCTATCATATGTACATCCTGGCCCCAGGCAACCAGGTCGATATCCTGAAAGTTCCCGTTGGACTGGAAAACAATGGAGTCCTGGATACGTAGTATGTCCTCGGATCCATTGGGATCGAGGGTTGCCTCTACGAAGACAAACATGCTGTCGTGGGGAGCAATCTCCAGGTCCGAAAAACGAAGTCCTGATTCTCCATCCACATTGATCCTGAATACCGATGAAGCACCACCGGCCAGCGTGATGTTATCGATTCGGATAAACTGATTATGGGGATTTTTGACCTTGAAGGCCTCGGTCACAGTTCCAACAGTGGTAAAAACTGTATCAAAAAAAAGGGTGTCGATGGTAAATTCGAGCCGTGCATCCCTGTCCTCAATGTAATTACGTTCCGGCTGACATGAAAAAAAGAGAGCTGCCGGAATTATTAACAGGAAAAGATAGTTGCGAATACTCATCATCGTTTTGTTATTAACGCAAAAATGGGGAAAATAATATGAGAATGCTATTTTTGTTGCAAAGCTTCAACCATGCGCACAAGCACAATGATTTCCCCGGTCCTTCTTATGATCTTATTTAGTTGCAATGCACAGAAACAAAAGGCCGACCTGATTCTGACCAACGCAATAGTCTATACTGTTGATGAATCATTCAGTAAGGCGGAAGCCATTGCTATCAGGGACCATAAAATAATAGCCCTTGGAAGTTCCGAAGAAATCGCAAAAGGATATACAGCAGAAAAGGTTCACGATCTGCAGCGGGCCTTTGTTTACCCGGGATTGATTGATGCACACTGTCATTTTTTCGGATACGGAATAAACCTGAATGCAGTAGATGTGGCAGGAACAAGTTCGGTGGAGGAGATTATTGAGATCTTAGAAGCATACCAGGAAAAGAATCCCGGGGCCTGGATCACGGGAAGAGGCTGGGATCAGAACGACTGGAAGGTGCAGGAGTTCCCTGACAAAAGCATGCTGGATGCACATTTTCCCAATACTCCCATCCTGCTGAGGCGAATCGACGGACATGCCGCCTGGGCCAACTCCCTGGCACTGAAAACAGCCGATATCACAGCCAGCTCAAAAGTGAATGGTGGAACAGTCATGCTTACTGATGGTGAGCCAAATGGAATTTTGCTGGATAACGCCATCGAACTGGTGGCATCGAAAATTCCGGCTCCCACAAAGGCAGATATGATCCAGGCTCTTCAGCAGGCCCAGCTTAATTGTTTCAGCGTGGGACTGACCTCGGTGTATGATGCGGGCCTACCCCTTACCGTTGTACAACTTATTGACTCCCTGCAGAGGGTCGGATCCCTGAAGATTCGCATGAATACATGGCTGTCTCCATCTGAAGAGAACTTCACACATTTCGTGGAAAAGGGGCCCTACCAGACCGACTATCTCTCTGTAAATACCATCAAACTTTTTACGGATGGTGCCCTGGGATCAAGAGGTGCCCGGATGATTGAGCCTTACTCTGATGATCCCGGTAATCTTGGATTGTATGTCACCCCCCTCCCTGTTCTGGAAAAATATTGCAAACGAGCATACGCAAATAATTTTGCAGTGGCAACACACTGTATCGGTGACGCGGCCAACCGGGAAACCCTGAAGATATATGCGGCCATTCTGGGCGGTGAAAATGATCGTCGCTGGCGCATCGAGCATGCTCAGATCATCCATCCAGATGATTTTCATTATTTTGGCGATTTTGATATTATCCCCTCCGTGCAGACCACCCATGCCACTTCCGACATGTACTGGGCAGAAGACCGGGTGGGCAGTGAACGCATCAAGGGAGCCTATGCATACAAAAAGCTCCTGGAGCAAAATGGCTGGCTCCCCAATGGAAGCGATTTCCCGGTGGAAAAAATCAATCCCCTCTTTGGCTTTTATGCTGGAGTGGTCCGCAAGGACCAGACGGGTTTTCCCAAAGAAGGATTCCAGCCTGAAAATGCCATCAGCAGGGAACAGGCCATGCGTGCAATGACCATATGGGCAGCCCACTCAGGCTTTGAGGAGAATCTGAAAGGAAGCATCGAAGCGGGTAAACTGGCCGACCTTGTGATCACCAATACCGACCTGATGACCGCACCTGAAGAAAAGCTCTTCGAAATCAAGATACAATCCACTTACTCCGGCGGAGAATTGGTATACGAAGCTGATTAGCGTAGAACAAGATTAATCCCCACGGCCACTATATCCCAGGATCGATCCGAAACAGGAAGGTTGTATTCCGCAAAAAGAAACATCATCTCGTTCACGTTATAACCCACATTAATTGGCACCCAGATCCTGGGATTCATCTCCAAGGCAAAACTCAAATCCGCATCGAGACCAATGGAAAGGCTAAGCTCGTAACGAGGTATGTAAGTAAAAAGTCCTGTCAGATCACACCCGAACCGATCCCATTTATGCAGTCCGCCAATCACTGAAAAATAACTCTTCCGGGCTTCATAAATCAGGTATTGCGCATCTATACCTATGTAATCAGCGCCATTCATGAAATAGACATAACGGGCATTCAGGTCAAGGGAGTATAGCAGTCCATACCCTCCGTTAAATGCAAAAGAAGCTCCCCCTGCATCGAAGAGTATCACATTCCTGTCCACATGCCAGGCAGGTGTTAAACCTACACTCCAGGCCCTTTCGGGAAGTGTTTTAGCAAAGTTAACAACCTGGGCAGAAAGAAGTATGGGCAGGGAGAACAGAAGCAGGAAAAGAAGTCTCTTCATTGTGACAGAATTGATTGTAGCTGTCACAAAAATAAGACTTCTTCGTTAATCTCCTAAAACTGAATACCTCTACCCATGTAAAAGTCGAGGATCTTGGTATAAAAGATCAGTACATACTTGGCCGTAATCATATCGGAAGTGGACTCATAGAGCAGGTTACGTGCCTCCTGAAGTTCCAGTGAGGTGCCGGTGCCCACCAGGAAACGTTCCTCTGCAAAACGGAATGCCTCATCACTGTTGGCCACCGACTCCAGGGCTGAAACATAATTATCACTGGCTGCCACCGCCTCGGTATGATACTGCTGAAGCGTCTGTTCAAGAACCAGTATAGCATCGTCATACTGGTATTCCGCATCCTGCAGGTCCAGTTTGGCCTTATTGATATCGGTCTGCACCTGCCAGCGGTTGAAGATAGGTATGGAGAGCCCCATGGATAACTGCTTGTATTGATTATTTCTAACCTGCTCATTGATAGGGTAATCAAGGCTTGGATTACTGGGATCAGGATCCAGGGGGTTAATGAGCCCGTCACTATAGTTTGAATAGACCAAGCCACTTGCATAAAGCTGGGGAGAACGTTGTCCCTTTTGCATGGCCAGATAGCGCTCCTTGCTCTCAACACCAAACTTCTTGCTTTTAATCTGTGGTAAATTGAGCAGTGCATACTGAAATACAGAATCCAACTCAGGGATCAGCAAAGTGGAGGGATCGGGAAGTACAGGGGTTTCAATATCAAATCCCCTGTTATCAGTGGCATTCATCACATGCATCAGGGTCAGTTTTGCTATATCCCTGGCATTAACAGCCTGAGTAAATGCATATTTTGCTGCAGAGAGCTGAGCATTCACTTCCAGAAGTTTCCCCTTGGGTTCATTTCCAACCTCCACCAGTCTCTTCATCCGCTCCACCTGCTTCCGGGTTACTCCCACCTTAAGCTCTGCCACATCGGCCAGCTCCCGGTTCCTGAGCAAATCGAGATATCCGGTCACTACCTGGATGGTAATATCATCTACCATGGCCTTAAGGTCCTCCATACTCATCTGGTAATTGGCCTTATACATTTTCATGCTGTTTAATCCCTGCAGACCGTTAAACAGGGTCAGGTTACTCTGCATCCCCAGGTCGCCCTGACTTACATTTGCGTTTTTCCACTCATAGGTTCCCCGGTCCAGCACACGACCGGTTCCCAGCTGGTGTTCAATCGAACCGTTCAGGTTGGGCAGTAGATTGAGCTTACTCTGACGATGGTCCTGACCCGTCGATTTCAAAACCAGCTCCTGACGCTTCACCTGCAGGTTATACTGAATGGCGTGATCGATACACTGATCGAGGCTCCAGAGCGAATCGGACTGGCCCCATACCCCGGTCGCACTTACGAGCAGGACCATTGCTATTTGAAATATCTTCTTCATGGCGAAGGCTTAACGGTTATGTTTCAGAATCAGTTTATCATGATCGGCGTAGTTCTGGTAGGAAGATACAATCACCTTCTCCCCTGGCTCCAGTCCCCCAAGCACCTCGTAATACCTGGGATTCTGACGGCCGATGCTGATATCACGTTTTACTGCAAATTCTTCAGACTCATCCAGCACAAAGACCCATTGTCCGCCGGTAGTTTGATAAAAACCACCTTTAGTCAGCAATACACCCTCTTTTGATTCACCCAGCTGCAACCTGATCCGGGAGGTCTGCCCGATCCGGATCTGTGCAGGCACCTCTTCGGTGAATACCATATCCACAGCAAAACGGCCGTTCTGCACCTCCGGATATACTTTAGTAATAACTCCCGTATAAGGTGTGCTGGCAAAATCACACTCACCTGTCAGCCCGCTTTGAATACGTGCAATATAATGTTCATCGATATCGACCCTCAGTTTATAGGAATCCAGGATATTGATGGTCCCAACCCTGGTGCCATAGGTAACCACCTCACCAATCTCGGGATTCAGGGAGGCCAGCTCCCCATCAACAGACGCCTTGATATTCAGGTTCTCCATGCGGCGTTGGATAATCTCCATACTCGTCTCCATGCTCTCCACCGATTTCTCCAGCGAATTGATTTGAATAGATCTGTATAAGGAATCGTTCCTGAAATTCTCCAGGACCAGGTCGTAGAGCTCATTTGAAGATTCATAGGCCTCCCTGCTCTGGTCAAACTCCTCCCGGGAAATATGTCCCTGCTCCCTGAGCAACTTGTTGTTCTCATAGAGCCGTCGGGACTGGGTCACCGTAATATCAAGTTCGATGATCTGTTGCTTATAATTCAGCCGGGTCTGATCCATCTGAAGACGTGCCGTCCTTAGTTCATTGATGGCCCTGACAACCTGGGCCTCACTATTGGTAATTTCCAGTAAGAGGTTATCGTTGGCCAGCCGAAGAATCACATCCCCCTTCTTCACCATATTGCCCTCCTCAATCAGGATTTCCTGAACGCTTCCATTTTCCACTGCATCCAGGTAAATGGTGGTGATAGGTTCCACGGTTCCCTGCACCGTAATATAATCCTGGAACACATCATGCTTCACCTCTTCAATGGTGATGCGTGAAACATCCACATTGTATTTGGAACTCTTATCTCCAAAAATTATTACAGCCAGCACTGAAAGCATCAATGCTCCAAACAGGAGATACCAGATCATTTTACGTGATAAAAATCCTTTATTCTCAATTTTTCGGTCCATTCCGTCCATTTCAGTCATTGTCAGTGTTTTTATTACGCGACAATAATGCACTTTTTGTGCCAAATAATATAAAATTCTGTCGCTCTGGAATTTAGCTTTATCCGGTCGAAAATAGGAACAAAAAAAGTGTTCGATTTTGGGATCTATATGTTCGTTTTCGTACACTAAGCTGTGGTATTTTACTATCTTTATATATATATATAGCTGACTTTGTGTTATTTAAATAATAAGGCATCTTTTTTGAGAAACTATTAGCTTAAATGACCATAAAAATGAAAGATGGAACAAAAAATTGGTAGAATTCTGGCAGTGGATGACAATGAAGACATCCTGTTTGCACTGAAGTTGTTGTTGCGCCCTCATGTTGAACTTATCGAAACCCTGTCCGGTCCGGAACGGATTCCTGAAACAATGAAAAAACAGGATTGGGACGTCATCCTGCTTGATATGAATTTCACCAAAGATGCCATTAGCGGACAGGAAGGCTTCGATGCCCTTTCGCAGATCCTGGAGATCGACGACCAGGCGGTAGTGGTTTTTATCACCGCCTATGGTGATGCTGAAAAAGCAGTAAAAGCCATCAAAATGGGGGCTACAGATTTTATCCTGAAACCGTGGCAAAACGAAAAAATACTGGCTACCATCAACTCGGCCATAAGCCTGCGACGTACCAGGATCCAGGCTCAGAACCTGAAACTCAAGCAGCAGGAGATTAGCGCTGTTCTGGACCAGCCCTATACCGATTTCGTGGGCCAGTCGCCTGAAATGTACGAAGTATTTAATACCATTAAAAAAGTGGCCGCCACAGATGCCAACGTGCTGATCCTGGGTGAAAACGGAACAGGAAAGGAACTTGTGGCCAGGGCACTCTACCGGAACTCGCTACGTAAAAATGAAGTCTTTATAAGTGTGGACCTGGGGTCTATTCCGGAGACGCTTTTTGAGAGTGAACTGTTCGGTCATGAGAAAGGTGCATTTACCGATGCCCATAAGATGAAACAGGGCCGCTTTGAAATTGCTTCCTCGGGCACTCTGTTCCTGGATGAGATCGGCAACCTGACCTACCCCCTGCAGTCAAAATTGCTTACCGTGCTTGAAAGGCGCGAAATCATGCGGGTGGGCTCCACCAAACCCATTCCCATTGACGTACGTATGATCTGTGCCACCAATAACAATATTCACCAGGATGTGGCTGATGGGATTTTTCGTCAGGACCTGCTCTACCGCATTAATACCGTAGAGGTCCATCTGCCCGCACTCCGGGACCGCACAGGTGATGTTCCCCTGCTGGCTGATCATTTCCTGAAAATTTACAGCAGAAAATACAGAAAACCCATACGAAATATCCAGTCCTCAGCGATCAAGAGGCTGAATCAGTATGCCTGGCCGGGCAATGTCAGAGAGTTGCAGCACTCCATAGAACGCGCAGTGATTATGTGCGAAGGAAGCAGCCTGGGGCCGGACGATTTCATACTTTCTTCCAGTGTAAAAAGCAGCGGGGGCCTGGAATTGGATTCCTATAATCTGGAAGATATCGAGAAAACAATCATTGAGAAGGTTCTGAAAACGAACCAGGGAAATGTGACCCAGGCAGCTACACAGCTTGGACTTACCCGGACCTCACTCTACAGAAGAATGGAAAAGCATGGCCTTTAAACAGTTTCGCTTCAATATTGTACTGAGGGTACTGTTGCTTACCGCCACCTGCCTTGCCCTGTTCATTACACTGAACAGCACCTTCACCTTTACGCCCATCCTGGTAGTGGGACTAATCATCTACCAGGTATGGTCGCTTATTAAATATGTGGACCGTACCAACAGGGAACTGGCTGGCTTCCTGGAGTCGATCCGCTATTCCGAATTCACCCGAACCTTCCAGATCAGCGACGGCGGAAGCTCCTTCGATGAACTCAATACGGCCTTCAACGATGTAATGAAAGATTTTCAGCAGGTGAGGTCAGAGAGAGAGGAGCATTTCCATTACCTGCAAAGCATAGTGCAGAGTATCGATGTCAGTATATTGGCCTACCAGCGCGACGGTACCGTTGAGATGATCAATCCGGCAGCCAAGAAACTGTTCCAGATAAACAGCCTGCGAAACATCAACTCCCTGCGATCGTTAAGTGAGAAACTGGCCACAACACTGCTGGCCCTCAATCCGGGCGAGAACCAACTGGTGAAGGTACAGGATGACGAAGATATCCTTCAACTGGCCATATTTGCCACAGAGTTCAAGGTTAAGGACAAGGTGATCATTCTCAGTACCATCAAGAACATTCAAAATGTACTGGAGGAGCAGGAAACTGCAGCCTGGCAAAAACTGATCCGCGTACTAACACATGAGATCATGAACTCAATTGCCCCCATTTCATCGCTCTCCTCCACCGTGGAAAATATGGTCAAACCTTATACTTCTGGCCAGAAAGAGATGCAGGATGTGGATAAGGAAACGATCATTGAAATCCAGGGAGCGCTGCAAACTATCAACAAGCGAAGTACCGGTCTGATGAATTTTGTGGAGACCTATCGCAGCCTGACCAAAATTCCGGAGCCCAACTTCTCAATAGTGAAAATGGACGAAGTGATGAACAATGTTCATACTCTGATGAAAAAAGATGTGGAGCGAAAAAACATTTCCATATCCTGCTCTGTGGAGCCCAATACCATAGAAGTTCAAATCGATGAGCAGATGATCGAACAGGTATTGATCAACCTGATTAAAAACTCTGTACAGGCTCTGAAAGGAGTCCTGAATGCACAGATTGAGATCAGGGGCTTCTATAACAAACGGGGAAGGCCCACCATCCAGGTAATAGATAACGGCCAGGGAATCCTGGTGGATGTAATTGATAAAATCTTCATTCCCTTCTTTACCACCAAGCAGAGCGGATCAGGGATCGGACTAAGTCTCTCCAAACAGATCATGAGGCTTCATGGAGGTACTATTACAGCACAATCGAAACCTAACGAAGAGACCATCTTCTCCATGACCTTCTGACAGATTTTCTATATCTTGTTTGCCGGAATACAATGATCTTCCATCTGGTTCCGTTTAAGGATTAGAAAAAACCTGAATGATGAAGATTAAACTAACTCTTGCCTTTGTCTCCCTGTACACCCTGCTGAGCAGCCAGCTAAACGCCCAGTCGAAGACCTGGCTGAACGTGGAAACCGGTCCGCAATGGAGCCTGATAAAAGTGACTGATCCCAATGGATACTTTGAGCAGGCCAATGTGGGTTCTTACATGGCTGGAGTTACAGTGGGCCAGGAAGTTTTGCCCAATCTCGTACTTAGCACAGGGCTTCTGTACATGCCTCATAATGACGGGATTAATATGATCGATGACCGCCCACACCAATCCAGCTGGAAAGCCTCCAGCTCGTTTATGATACCGATCCGGGCCGAATACATCATCCAGCCCACCGAATACCCGCTATGTTTCAGCCCCAGGATTGGATATCTCTTCAATATGGATTCACAACCCGATGAACTTTACACAGCAAACAGCAATATCTCCTCCCCCGATGGCGAGGCGCTCTCCTACCAGCTTGAGCAGGTTTTTGATCAAGCCTCTACCCATCTTCTGGAATTGGGTATGGGGGCTAATTTCAGGTTCCCCAACTCCTGGCAAATCTCCTTGAATATTTCCTATATGTCTGCTCCATTCGACTCAGAATCAACGCGCCTCACTCTGGAGTATACTGATTCCCAGGGAAATCTCACCTCCACAGCTTATACTTCCAAAGGCAATGCCTTCTATTCCAACCTGACTCTTAATATTCCAATCAGCAATATATGGCAAAACAAAAACTACAGGATTCGTAGACGTATCGAAAATTCGGTTTACAAGGGGAAAGCCTTAGAAAAGAGAGGACAGGTTTACCTGGGAGCTGAGATTGGCTCCTTATGGAGATTTTTTTCCAGCAATAATCCGGCCATTGGGCCTCGTCCTTTGGAGGGGCGGGGACTTTTCCGCTATGCCAACCTGCATACCGGAATCTATGCAGGCTACATGCTCAGCAATGAATTAGGCATCGATATTGGGGCCATCTATCAGCGATCCAGCACATTCTATGCGGTAATGTACGACCATGAAGTAGATTTTGTAGTCAAAGAGTCGGCACCTCTTTACCTGGAGATCCCTGTAAGACTCAGGTATTTTTACAATGTATACAAGAATAAGGTTCATGTGGCCATCTATGGAGGAATGTCTCTGCTTACACATTTTTCCTCAGGAATTTATAAGCAGGGCAGTGGTGATTTTTCTTACCTCCCCCCTTGGGGTGCCACACCAGTACCGGCAAGCACAAGTTACGCGGCCTCCGGTGTAAACAAATTTGCACCGGTAATACGCCTGGGGACAGGCCTTGAATATACACTCCCCCTGGAGTTTCCATTGATTGCTACCCTGTATTTGAACTATATGCATGGATTAATGGATACAGGTCAAATCGAGATTACCGGAAGCATTCCTGAAACACCGGCAATTACCACCATCGCTTACAGGGGAAGTGGATGGAGCCTGGATCTGGGTGTGAAAATTCCCTTCCGGTTTGGAGGAGGAAAGTGCGGAGAACTACCTGCAAGAGAATAGGATGAGGCCGGCATAAACCATCCGGTGGGTTTTTCTATCTTTGAGAGAAAGCAGATAATTGATGACCAGAGAAGAACTTCGTAACAAGTACAGAGATAGAATTACACATTTCGGGGAAGCCATACACCTGCAAACAAAGCGGATTAAGCTCTTTTCGCTGGCCAGGCTTATTGTCCTTGTTGCTCTGATCTGGTTGCTTGTGCTGGGAATACAGGACAACAAACTTCTCTTTTATTTGCTTTCACTGGCCATGCTTATTATCTTCCTCGCCCTGGTCAGCATTTTCAATAAATACAAGGGACATCGGGAGCTGCTCAGACAATTGAAATTGTTGAACGAAAGAGAGCTGGCCTGCCTGGATCATGATTTTTACAATCTTCCCGACGGGTCTGAACATGCAGATGCTTCACACCCCTGGTCGCACGACCTGGATCTCTTTGGACAAGGGTCACTGTTCCAGTACCTTAACCGCACCTCTACCATGGAAGGCAAGCGGCAACTGGCGGACTTTCTCACCACGGAACCCGCAGCAGCTGAATCCATCGAGCAACGACAAAAGATCATTGCAGATTTAAAGGAGCGGATCGATTTCAGACAAAACTTCACCGCCAGCGGTCACCTCGTTGATGAGAATCCGGGCGACCTGGAGGATATCTCCCGCTGGCTCGATTCCAGAACCTACATAAGCAAATACCGCTGGCTTTATTACCTGGCATTGGGGGCCAGCCTCCTGTCACTGATCGTTATCATCGGGGGACTATTTGACACCTCGCGCTTCTGGTTCCTGCTGTACCTGTTTGTTTTGAACATGTTGGTGCTCTCTCCCTTCCTTCTGCGCACACAAAAATACCAGGGAGTGATCTCAAAAAAACATAATTTGCTCGAAGGTTATGCCGGTCTTTTAAAGCAGATGGCTCTTAGCTCATTTACCCATCCTGAGCTTCAGGAAAGAAGCCTGAAGGCCAGGAAAGGGAGGCGGGAAGTTGCCAGACTATCAAAGCTACTTCAGATTTTCGACCAGCGTCTAAGCATGCTGGTCGGGGTGATTCTGAACGGATTCTTCCTCTTTGATTTTATCATGCTTCACCTGCTGGAACAATGGAAGAAAAAGAATCAAAAGGATATCCTGGAGTGGATTGAAATCACAGGGTGGAGCGATGCTATGATCAGTCTGTCCGGGTTTGCATGGAACCACCCTGAGCATGTGATGCCAAAAATCCATGAGAAAGCGGAAGACATGGAATTTGAAGGAATCGGACATCCCCTGATCCCGCTTAGCAAACGAGTTGCCAACGATCTCCAGATTCAATCAGAGAAAGTGGTGGTGGTAACCGGGGCCAATATGGCCGGGAAATCCACTTTTTTGCGTTCACTGGGGGTCAATATGGTTCTGGCATACACAGGTTGTCCAGTGTGTGCCACAAAGTTCCGCTGCGGATTTATGGGGCTGCACTCCAGCATGCGTACGGCCGATTCCCTTAAGGATGAAGAATCCTACTTTCTGGCCGAGATCAAAAAACTGCAGCAGATTGTTCTGGAGATGGAGAGTGGAAAGCCCATGCTGATCCTGTTAGATGAAGTGCTCAAGGGAACAAATACCACCGACAAAAAGCTGGGCTCGGTGGGACTGATTAAAAAAGCCATCAAGTACCCGGTGCGTTGCTTTATCGCCACCCATGACCTCTCACTGGGGGAACTTGAGAAAGAGCATAAGGGCAATGTGATTAACTACTGTTTTGAGAGTTATATCGAAGATATGGAGCTCACCTTTGATTATAGCATCCGCAAAGGGATTGCCACCAATATGAATGCCTCCTTCCTGATGAAGAAAATGGGAATTGTGGATTAAGCCTCTGCTTTATGGGTCAAGAAATCGATGCTTTTTCCTCTCCAGACACCATCTCCGTAATCGAGCGGTTCATCACCGGTTTTTCGGACCTGGCGTGGGGGACCCCGCTGCTGGTGCTCTTGCTGGGGGGTGGACTCTTCTTCCTGCTCTACTCAAGGCTGCTCCCCTTCCGTTACTTTCGTCACGCCATTACCATCCTGCTGGGTCGCTATGACGATCCCAACGAGCCGGGTGAAATAAACCATTACCAGGCACTCTCCACAGCACTGGCAGCCACCGTGGGGATGGGCAACATCACGGGGGTGGCACTGGCCATCATCATGGGCGGACCGGGTGCCATTTTCTGGATGTGGGTCAGTGCCTTGCTTGGAGTAACAACCAAGTACTTCACCTGCACCCTGGCAGTGATGTTCAGGGGACGTGACTCCAATGGGAAGTTGCAGGGAGGACCCATGTATGTGATTGTGGAGGGACTGGGACAAAACTGGAAACCCCTGGCCATCTTCTTCTCGCTTATGGGAATGATCGGCGTGCTGCCCATGTTCCAGGTGAACCAGCTAACCCAGGTGGTCCGCGATGTGGTGCTGATCCCCAATCAGGTGGAAGCAGGATTCACCTCCGATTTGATCTCCGGACTGGTCGTGGCCTTTCTGGTGGGAGTGGTCATCTTCGGGGGAATAAAAAGAATCGGTAAAGTCACTGGACGTTTGGTTCCCATTATGGTAGCCCTCTACGTGGTCTTGGTGCTCTTTATTATCTTCTCCAACACGGAAAACATTCTGCCCAGCTTTGCCCTGATCTTCCGGGATGCCTTCACTGCCCAATCGGTGTTGGGCGGATCACTGGGGGCCCTGGTCATAACAGGAGTCAGACGGGCCGCCTTCTCCAATGAAGCAGGTATCGGAACCGCCCCCATGGCTCATGGCGCAGCAAAAACCAATGAACCTGTAAGGGAAGGACTTGTGGCTTTCCCCATGTGCTGCGGGCTTCAAAAGACTACTTCAAACGCGTAAAAAGCAATTCGATCTAAGGTGCAAGTTTCTTCACACTTCGGATAAACTGCCTGTATGAAGAGGGTCTGGCTACAATGGTCCGCTCCCTATCCAGCAGAAAAAGTGAAGGGGTGGCATAGATGTGGTAGTCGGAACTTGCCTTTCCGTACCAGCCCAGGGGATCATGGGCATTGATCCACTTCGGATCCAGCTGCTCAACAAAATGCTCAAAAGCTGCCAGGGAAGTATCGATGGAGATACTAAGCACCTCCACACCGAAATTTTCTTCTGAAAGGTACCACTCATGCAGCTCAGGCATCATCTCCCGGCAATGATCGCAGCTACTGGCCCAGAAGACCACCAGCACGTAAGCATCTGAAATATCTGACAGCTGATAATTCCTCCCTGTCATATCACGTATCACAATATCGGGTGCAGTCTCCCCGGGAGCCAGCTTTTTATATCCTTCCATCCTGGAGAGAATCAGTTCCACAATATCCGATTCACAGGCCTCATCAAGATAGTTGTCGGCAATATGCATCTGAACCTGCTCCATATCCAGCGACTCAAAGCCCTCCAGCAGGAAGTCCACCACAAATGCACGAAGCTCCTTTTGGTTGGATACATTCACCATAATATGGTCCACTGCCTTTATAAATTCCTTCTCCTGTTGTTCCCTCGAAAGCGTATCCGCCTTGTATAGAGAGAGATAATCAATCAGCTTAAAGGTGTAGACCGGGGCATAGAGCAGCAGGGGATCATCAATGGCTGCATGATCAAAAAAACACTGCTTCAGGGTATCGATGCGCTGCAGATGCTTCATCTCACCCGGAATAAGCGGGGACCTGAAGGCGTTCATAATCCGGACTGCATAGAGCTCGGGATAGAGACTGGTAATGGAATCCATATAGTGTATACGTCCCCCCTGCAGTTCATTGTATCGCCTTGCCTCGGCATCATATTCATCCTCCCCGGTGGGGGCTGGATATAGCTGCCTGTATACAGTCATCAGCCGCTCTTCATACTCCATCTCAAAATTCATAAACCCGGTATATACCTGGTTTTCAACAGAACCCTCAAAATAGGGCAGCGGCCCCCCATCCCTTGAAGAAACAATGATCTCAATATTCTCCCTGTTAAAAATAAACTCCACAAACCTGTTCTGGGTCCTGATACCTTCCGCTCTGTCGGCATAAATAATCCTGTAAATGCCACTGGGGGAGTCTTCGGAGAGAATGAAATAGAAAGAACCGGATCGCGTATCCATACTGTCCACCACCCTGAAGCGATCGCCATAATAGGAGGCCAGCAATACCGGTCCCTCTTCAGCATTTTCAATGCTACCCTGGATTACCCATGATTGGCCATGAAGAGCGATCAGGCAATACAACAATAAGCCCGTAATAAAAAATACACGTTTCATTTTAGCTGAAATCACCATGAAATTAATAAAATGAATTATAGTATAGCCTATATAAAACTATATGAACCAATAATGGCCCTAACTTGTCTTATGAATATGAATGCGCAAGAAAAAACATGGATAGAGGTAGTCAGTGAATATAATAAGCCGGATGTGGGCAAAAGTATCTGGCAGATAGTAAATTCCCTGGGGCCCTATCTGCTTCTCTGGGTGGCCATGTATTACAGCATTGGTTTTTCCTACCTGCTTACCCTTGGCCTCGCTGTTTTAGCTGGCGGATTCCTGGTCCGCATGTTCATCATCTTCCATGATTGTGGTCATGGCTCATTCTTTCGGAGTAAGAAAGCCAATAAGATCGTTGGAACCATTCTGGGGAGTCTTTCATTTACGCCCTATGCCCGTTGGCACCTGGACCATTCCATTCATCATAAGACAGTGGGAAATCTTGACAAGCGGGGTAGTGGAGATGTCTGGACCCTTACCGTGGAGGAGTATGCTCAACTCTCCCCCCGGAAAAAGTTTGCCTATCGTGTCTACCGGAATCCCATCATTCTTTTTGGGATCGGCCCCTTCCTTCTTTTTGTAATCTGGTTTCGCTTTACCCGCAAGGGGATGGGAAGGGATGAAAAAATCAGCATCCATATAACCAACCTGATCATTCTGCTGTTCTCCACAGCAGGAATCCTACTGATGGGCTGGAAATCCTTTCTTATGATCCAGGTTCCCGTAATCTATGTTGCTACCACTGCCGGGGTTTGGTTATTCTATGTTCAGCACCAGTTTGAAGATGTGATCTGGAGCAGAGAGGAAGAATGGGATTACATGAGAATGGCCATGGAAGGAAGCTCCTTCCTGAAGTTTCCCAGGCTTCTGCAATGGTTTTCCGGAAATATTGGCTATCATCACATCCATCACCTCAGTCCCAAGATACCCAATTACAACCTGGAACGCTGTCACAAAGAGAACCAGATGTTTTCCAATATCAAAGGGGTCACTTTTGTTTCCAGCATTCGCACCCTGTCGCTTCGCCTCTGGAACGAGCAGTCCGGCCAGCTGATCAGCTTCAGGCAGTTCAGAAAATTGTTTCCCTCCACCGGCTAAATAGTTTCTGGTATTTGTATCTTGCATTAAACCTCAAACACTGTGTAAATGAAAAACCTTCTTATACTCCCCATCCTCCTGGTGCTGGTATACGCCTGCAATCCAAACAGAAACCAGGATGTAAGTGCCGAAGCCGAAAACTGGGTCCAGCTCTTTAACGGGCAGGACCTGGACGGATGGACCATCAAAATGGCCAAACACCCTCTTGGAGAGAATTTCAATAATACCTTCCGTGTGGAAGACAGTATGTTGGTAATACGCTATGACCAGTATGAAACCTTCGACGGGGAATATGGACATATCTTTTATAATAACCCCTACTCCCACTACAAACTGCGGTTAGAGTACCGCGCTGTGGGAGAACAGGTAAGCGGTGGAGCAGGATGGGCCATGAAGAACAATGGTGTGATGTTTCACGCACAGTCGCCCGAATCAATGCTCCTTGAGCAGGAATTCCCGGTAAGTCTGGAGGCACAGCTGCTCGGGGGACTGGGAGACGGACCCCGGTCAACCGGCAACCTCTGCACTCCTGGAACCAACGTGATAATGGATGGTGAATTGATTACCGCACACTGCACCAACTCAAGCTCAGAAACTTTCGACGGGGAGCAGTGGGTCACCTTGGAGCTGGTGGTATATGGCGATAGTATTATTCACCACCTGGTCAACGGCGATACGGTTTTGACCTACGAAAAGCCACAGATAGGCGGGGGCTCCATTCCGGAAGGATATCCATTCCCGGAAGGCACCAATGTCGGTTCAGGATTCATTGCCCTGCAGGCCGAGAGTTCTCCCTTCGATTTTCGGAAAATTGAACTGCTCGAGCTGAGCAAATAGCTTTGCAGGCCGAAGGTCATCCCTGCAGGCTGTGCTTGCCGGAGATAAAATGCCCATACACCAGGAATAATGAGCTATCGTACTTTAAACAAATCTGAAATAACAGCCCTTCAACACCAGGGCTGTTTTTCTTCCGATTGGTCAAAAATAAAAGTAAGCGATCCTTTTTCAACAGCCTCTGTTTTTCAGGTCCGTTTCGTGGGTGAAGTCAAATTGGGGAAACTGGGTGGATCCATCAAGACCAATGAAGGAGAAATTAAAACATCGGGCCTTTACTATTGTACGCTCGACACCTGTGAGATTGGCAACGATGTCCTGATCGACAATGTACAACTGGTGAAGAATTACAGGGTCATGGATCGCGTGCTTATCGAACATGTCCATTCCATCTCGGTGAGCGCTTCCACATCATTCGGAAATGGTGAGGAAATTGAGGTGCTCAATGAAGGAGGAGGCAGAGAGTTGGTAATGTTTGACAGGCTCACAGCCCAGCTTGCCTATATCCTGGTCAGCTACAGGCACGATCCCGCTCTCATCGGATCCATCAACAAAATGATTACAGCATATGCCAGGGAAAGGAGGTCCGGGACCGGAACCATCGGAACCGGGACCGAAATCATCAATGCCGGTACCATCAGCGAGGTAAATATTGGAGCTGGCGCTATGATCAGGGGATTCACTTTGCTAAAAAACGGTACTATTGCTTCCAACATGGAGGCCCCGGTATATGTGGGCGAAAATGTGATCGCTAAGAACTTCATCATATTATCAGGCGCTAAAGTCGATAGTGGAGCACTTGTAGAGAAAAGTTTCGTGGGACAGGGAGTGGAGATCGGAAAGCAATTCTCCACTGAAAACAGTGTTTTCTTTGCTAACTCCGAAGCATTTCACGGAGAAGCTGTGAGTATATTTGCCGGTCCATATACAGTCACCCACCACAAATCCTCCCTGCTGATTGCAGGGATGTATTCATTCTATAATGCGGGCAGCGGGACCAACCAGAGCAACCACATGTACAAACTTGGACCGGTGCACCAGGGGATCCTGGAAAGAGGATCCAAAACAGGGTCCTTTGCCTACCTTCTTTGGCCCTGCCGGATTGGTGCATTCTCTGTGGTTATGGGGAAAAATCTGGCCAGTTTTGATACCAGCGATTTTCCTTTTTCCTATATCAATGTGGATCATGAGAGAAGCATCCTGACACCGGGCATGAACTTTTTCACCGTAGGAACCCGTCGTGACAGTGAAAAATGGCCCCAACGGGATAAACGGAAAGATCCTGAAAAGCTTGACCTGATCAATTTCGATTTCCTTAGCCCCTATATTGTTCAAAAGGTCATTGGCAGCCTGGATATCCTGCTTGCTCTTTACGAAAAGGCTTCCCCAAAACAGGAGTCCGTATATTATAAAGGGGTCAGGATCAAACGATTGATGCTAAAATCGACCCGTAGGTACTATGAAATGGCACTCAACATTTTTGTGGGGAACCAGGTACTCAAGAAGCTGCTTAACATCAAGGAGAATCCTTCTATGGATAGCATTCAAAAGGAATTCTCCTCCGGCAATCAAAACAAATCCGGAAAGTGGATCGACATGGCGGGGATGATAGCCCCTGAACAAGCCATTCTGAAGCTTCAAAATGATATCACATCCGGCAGTCTAAACAAGCTGGAAGATATCACATCCCGACTCGAACAAATACATGCCTCATATGAAGATGATGTTTGGGACTGGACCACCAGTATTCTTGCAGAACGCTTTAGCATCGATGTGAAACAGATCACCACCGATCAACTACTCGAGCTGGTTTCCATGTGGGAGCTTGTTACCATTAAGCTGGATAAGATGATACTGAATGATGCGTCGAAAGAGTTTGATGACAGCAGTAAAATTGGCTTCGGTATTGACGGTGACACTGAAGTGTGCAAAAATGACTTCGAAGCTGTCAGAGGAAGATTTGAAGAAAACAAGTTCATCATCGGGATCAATGAAGAGATCACTCAGACCGAAAAAAGGGCAGCCGAACTGAAAGAAATGATCAATGGTATCAAGGATCAGTGATCCCTGGATATTTTTATCTTCTTCTGGCACCTGCCGAGGAACGGCTTGAACCAGACCTGGAAGGCGATGCCGACCGGGTAGATGGCCTCGTTGTAGATGGCCTGCTCTGCTGGTACTGTGGCTTGCTCCGCTGGTATTGCTGCGAACGTGCTACTCCCTGACTCCTGGAATGATAATCCCTGCTCGCATTACTCGCACCCGACGATCCCGGCCTGGTATAGCTATTGGATGAGCGGTTCGACTGGGAGGGTTGCTGCCTGGTCGATGGCTGCTGACCTTTCGATGGCCTGTTCTCCCTGGAGGCTCCACTGCCATTCTCTACCCTGCTAAAGTCATTTCCATCCTTACGATATATATTGCCATTCCTGTCGGAATAGACATTATTGGGCCTGTTGGCTGGTTGTGTTGAAGGCCTGGAGCGATCGGCGCTTGCGACCCTGTTTCCTGTCCTGGCATCATAGGTATTGTTCCCGGTCCTCCTGACCCCCTGGGCACGATTGTTATATACATTATTGGTGGGCCTGGGCTTGTGGGAATAAGGGGTAGGTCTGCCATAAGAAGAGCGCCTGCCTGCATGATACCCGGCACGATATCCCCTTGAATAGCCATGGTGATAGCCATAATGGTAGCCATATCTGTAACCGGTAGGTCCCCACCAGCCACGATAGGGTGATCCCCAACCATAGGTCATCCAGCCATAGGATGCCCCAAATGAAAATCCCCATCCTGTATAGGGATTCCAGTGAACACTATAACCATAGGTAACCGGTCTGGGATAGTAATAAGCCCCATACCAGGGTCTGTAATAGTATCCCGTACCGTAATAAACACAACCCCTGTAGGAGTAAGAATGTACATAGCCGGGGGTATATCCCACATAGACCACCTCGGGGGTGGAATCGTAGATGTAGACATACTTCACATTGTATACGGGCGATTCGGGTGGAATTTCCTGAATGCTGCCGGGAACCTCCGTGCTCACGATCCATGGTCCGCTTGGAGAATCCGATTCAAACCAGATGGCATTGTCGCAACAAAAGTAGCGTTTGTCAATAAGCAATACCGATTTATCTGTATTGATGGCATATTTCATTTGAGTATCCCCAACCTTCTCAAACTTTGGTTTCCCATCATAGCTCACTTCCAGTTTGGCCTCTGCGCGGTCCACCTCAGCGGTCTGGGGAATCTGGTTCTCCAACAGCGCCTCCCTGGCCTCCTGGGTTCCTGCAATACTCGAACGTACCGAGCCCATATCGGAGTCGGCCGGAATGGTAGAAAACCCCTCCGGAATGTTTTCCGGATCCACAAAGGCCCAGGGTCCGTCTGTAAGCGACTTGGAACTGTACCAGCGTCCTGCCACCAGGATATAGTACTCCTGGGAATCAATATTCATCAGGATATCATCGGCCGTATTGGACATAAAAAGAATGGAAGTCCCTTCGACAGGCTCAAATTCAGGCTCACCGTCTGACTGTATAAGTTCTGCCGGAGAGGTCCTTAAAACCAGGGCCGGGATCACATCCTCCTCCACAATGGTTTCCTCCTCTTCTGCAGAAGTTTCAGTGCTTTCATTCTCCTCACCCATGGCCTCCTCAGCAATCTGCTTAAGTTTTTTAGGAACTTTACTGGTCGCTTTCCATGTATCGAAATTATCAGAGACATACCACTGCTTGCCTCCATTGATATAGTAAGTTCCTTTCTTTGTGTCCCTTACAATAAAATAGGGTGTGTTCAGAACCCGTTCATAGTTGGTTTTATCAAGCTCCTCAAACAGCGGATCTCCATCCACCATGATCAGCATGGTGGGAGAAGTGGCAAATATGATTTCAGGGGCTACATTGTTCAGATTACCCGATAGTTCAATTTGTACCTCCGTCATATCAAGATCGGCCAGCAGCTGATCCAGAGATAGCTCCATCTGCCAGTTTGGCACTTCTTCCTCCAGGAAATCACTCAAAGTCTGTATCTTATCTGCATTCACATCCGGGAATTTGGCTGCAGTAACCTCCATATTTAACAGCCGAACCGTACGATCATCCATGTCCGTGGATATCTGGCAGTCGAACCACATGGCCCCAAAAACAGGTGTGGTCTGCTCCTTGGTCGTTACCGAAACGGCAGCTCTTGATTCCATGTTATTGGCAGAAAGTGATTCTACCTGGGGTTGATAAATGATAACTGTTGTCCCCTCCTTTTCAATAAGCCGGGGCCAGATAATGTTCTCCTCTGCAGCAGCGTTTGCAAAGAAGCACGCCATAATAGTTAAGCTAATTCCTATGCGGTTCCAATTCTTCATAAGGGTCGGATATATGGTTTAAGGCAAGTTAGTTATTTTATCATAGATGCTGATAGAAGAATTGACGCAGTTTTTGCATCAATTTTAAGCATTCAGGATACTGAATCATCCTAAACCCCGGACCAATGAAGGCATACCCCATTGCCCTGCTTTTTCCGTTCCTGATCCTATTCGTCTCAACTACTTCCCTCTCCCAGCCGGCCGTATATGATAAACTATATCTGCATACAGATCGAGACTACTATTTCCTGGGCGACACCATCTGGTTCAAGTCTTACTACCTGGATGGCCAGACCCATTGTCTTCTGCCAGGGATCTATAACATGCATGCCGAATTGATTGATAAGAAGGGGGAGAAAATTCATCTCGGTAGAAGCATTGCCGTCATTGGGGAGATCCTGAATCAGAAGGGAGCAGTTGTAAGCACCTAGGCTCCATACTTCTCGATGAGGTCACCGTAACCAACAAATACACCCCGGTTTCTGACGGGCATTTCCGGCTCTATGCAAAACCCAGGGACTCCTTTAAAATAACCGAAAAAGACTACAACTACCTAACTGTGTTTGGCTACCTGCAGGCCCATGTTTCCGGATTAAGGGGACCCACGATCAGCTTCACTGCAGGAGCTTCTTCAAAACTCCTGTCACTGGATGGAAATCAGGTGGAGAGGCAACATACGACAAATACGTCCAGGGAACCCTGTCGGAACGGATCATGGGCTTCTCCTCTTACAAAGTGATTGTGGAGGGGATTACCAATACCGGGGAAGTGTGCCTGGGCAACTCTGAGATTCTGGTTGCCAGCGAACATGCAAAGCTACTCACCAAGTAAGTACTCATAGGGCAGAAAGTCAGCGATCCGTTGCTTGGACATTGTCCCGGTCCACAAAATGGCTGTAGGATCAAAAAAGCCATCCTGCTCAAAATAGACCTTGTTCTCCAGGAAGTTGATATAACTAAGATAAGGGTAATACTGTATCGTAAGATCTTCAGGATATTGGATGAACTTCCTTCCCAGGGAATCCTCTACTACTATGTGTTTATACATGAGCCGCTTCTCACTGGTGAATCTCCCCGGGAGTCAGTGGTGGTCCCCACAAATGTGCCATCAAAATAGACTGAAGCAAAATCGATGGGCTCCCGGGTCTCCTGATCAAGAACCTTTCCCTGGATTAGTTGTCCGAATCCTTCCATGCATAGATGGAGAAACAGGATTATCAGGAGTGTTTTGCTTATAATTCGTAACTGAGAAAGCACGGTACAAATGTCTCAAAAATCAGACCAAAAGAGTCAGGAGGACTTTTCTCATAAAATGTGATCTATTCAATCACTATCTCAGTGGTAGCACTAATCCAGGATGAGCTTCTCTTGTCCCAAATGCGGACCAAAAGGCTAAGCGGATTTGCAAGCTGCGAACCGGTAAGGATGAAATTAGGAGCGATTTGGGAATATGCCTCCTCGGTATCAAGCATGGAATCACCAAAAAGATCGGGTTCATCCAGGATCACATTTCCTTCCGCATCCTTGACCACCATACTCAAACCCAGGTGCACCTGCCCCTCTTCTTCGGCAAAACCTTGCAGACCTTCAAAAATGAGGTAAAGGTTCTCATTAAATCCCGCCTGACCATGAGTAATGGTATGGCCCTTCTGCTGCGAAAACAGATAGATCTCTCCAAAACTTACATGGTCGCTTTTCACTGAGATTTTCTCGTTATGGACAACATCAAAGTCCATGTTTGCCCTGAAGCTACCATTGCCCTTTCTGTCACTGATATTAACGTTCAGGGTGTAGTTCACACCGGTCTGAATGGGATCGGCAACAGTGATCTCTGAATACAATTGCAAAGGTGAAATATCGATCCCGTCCTTATGGTCTTCATACATATCGCGGATAAATAGTGCTGTATCACCCTGGTCGTTGATTACGATAATCTCCATTTTCGGAAAGGCACTCTTACCCTCCTTTTCAAATCCTTCCACCCCATCGAAATTCACATAAAATGTCTCCCCGTATATAAAGTTATTTCGTTTTATGATATTCTCTCCATCCGACAGGTAGACCTCTTCGCAGGAGAGCCCATCTCCCCTGGTAGTTAAGCCGGTGATTAAATCCTTTTCGATGGATTGGGAGAAATTACAGGCATTGAATGTCATAAACAGAACTGCAAGTACAAGTCCCCTCGTTGTAAACTGCATGGTATGTGCAAGCATAAGTTTTTCTTTTGATTATACTATCAAGTTAAGAATTTTAGCACAATTCCCTACATGAAACTGAATTTGGATTTATTCTGTGTAGTTTTACGTGCATGTCAATAACCACTTTAAACTAAAACCCAAAACCCTTACCCATGAAAAAAATCTACACCCTTTGGCTGATCATTCCCTTGCTGTTTGGAAGTTGTACCCAGGAAAAGAACTCCCCCATGGAAGGAGCATGGAAATTGGCCTTTGAACATGAAGTAAAGGGAGAGAATTCCACACTTCTATATCCTGGAACATCCCGGGGAAGTGAAATAAAAATGTGGTCGGGCGATCGCTGGGCACTTGTGGGAGTATTTATTGAGGATTCGATTGTTACAGATAATTTTGGAGGAGGAAAGTTCACACTGGACGGCACTAAATACCAGGAGATTGTTAAGTACCACAGTGCCAAGGAATACCTGGGGCAGACCGTTAAACTATATCTTGAAATCCGGAACGACACCCTCACCCAAATCTGGCCTGTGGATGAACAGGGAGAACCGGTGAAAAGTCATTACTACATAGAGAAGTGGGTGAGGATGAAATAATTCGTTGCTTGATAAATGGCATGAACAAATCTCAGTTTGTATGATTCATTCCAGCAAATTTTTGTAAATTTGACCTTTCATCCATAAGGGTCAATTATACAATGTCATCCAGCAGCGTAAAATCCAGGATCGTCGGCGCAGCAGCAAAATTCTTCTCGCAATTTGGTTTTCATAAAACCACAATGGGGGATATTGCACGAAAGATTCATAAGGTAAAAGGATCCATATACTATTACTTCGATAGCAAAGAAGAATTATATAACGAGGTCCTGAAACAGGAACTTTCAGTTATTGAACGACAACTTGATGAAGTAATAGATTCGGAAAGCAATCCTATTGAGATTTTGAAAGCCTATGTAAAAACCAGGCTCAGGTTGTTATATGAAGCTAAAAATTATCATGAGACTATTAGAGCTGATTTCATTGAGCCGTATGGATTTGTAGATAATGTAAGAAAGGATTTCCAGGAATATGAACGGTCTCAGCTTCTGAAAATTCTCTCGTCGGGCAAGGAGGAAGGGCTCATGGAATTCTCTGACCTAAATTCAACGGCCAACCTGATCCTGATGTTGCTAAAAAGTATTGAAATCCCCCTCTTCTTGCATGATGAGTATAAGGAATATCATAGATCCATAGATGAATTGATTTCTATGCTCTCAGCAAATCTGCAACGAAACATTAACTACCAAAGCTCTCTTGGCTAAATGAACATTAAAGTAAGCGCACTAATATGGAAACACTTTCTGGTAAAGTTTTAGATAGATTAGGTTGGAAAATCACTGGTGAATTTCCTGATATAAAAAAGTCAATAATCATTTTCGCACCTCATACGGCTCATATTGACGCTTTCTATGGGAAGCTTGGAATAACTGAAATGGGGATCAATTACAAATTTCTCTCGAAAAAAGAACTTTTCTTTTTCCCCATGAACCTGGTAATGAAAAAATTCGGATCCATTGCGGTTAGAGGGGTAAAAAATCAAAACGCCATATACCAAATTGCTGAACTTTTAAATAATTCCGATGAATTACATATCGTGATATCCCCTGAAGGGTGGATTAAAAAAGTATCAGATTGGAATAAAGGTTTCTATTATATGGCTCTCAAAGCTAAGGTTCCCATTATTGTAGCATCTCTTGATTATTCAAAAAAGGAAATGGGTGTTAAAGGTGTCATTTATGATCTTGAAGATTACGATTCTGTTATAAACCAAATAAATACCTGGTACAAAGATGTATCAGGCAAATGTCCTGAACAGTTTGTTCTGCAATCAGCAGGCAGTTAATGGACAGGGGGGGGCTTGCTATGAAGCAATCTCAAATATGATACGTACTTCATTACATTTATAATACCGCTCACTTATATTATGTCATCGTCGGGGAAGAAGGGACCGAAGATATATTCAAATAACCTAAAGCCGGGATTTGTGTTCCATTCCAGAAGCACGGGTTTACCAGAAGCGTCGATACAAACATCCCAACCAACAAAACGATTATAAGGAAATTTTCCGTGTGCTTTGATACAGGCCTGTAAAACTTCCTGAAACATTGGCACTTTTAGATCTGCAAAGAAGTATCCACTGTTCTTATGCTGCTCTCCCATATCAAAGCCCAATTCATCATAGGCTCTATTTGAAGGTTTTCCATCAGTGTCAAAATAGATTAACTGACCACCCGCAGAGAGATTATCAACCTTTAATCCATCTACACCAAATCTTAATGCTGCGAATTTAACAACCACGGATCCATCGTTTTTTATAAAGGTGCCAACCCTGATAGTATTCACGCTGCCAGAATACAAATCGTTAATAGGCTTGTACTGTTTTACAAGAGGTTGAATAACATAGCTCCTTCCATGTTTTAGACTCTCAATCTTAAACTCCGAAGAATGAATCATTCGAACCTGCTTCCCCTGCAGTCCCTGATCCTCTTTTACTACGATGATAGCATCATACTCCTGCAAGGCCTGTTCTACTTGTTCTTTTTTTTGAGATTCGAAATCCGCATTCAGAAATATCCCTGAAATATATACGAATAGGGGTTTAAGTGCGAAATCGCCAAAAATCTGGTAGTCAAACGTTTTATAATCACTGATATGAACAGAAGAAGCTGAACTGATCTGAGGTACTAAGACATAGCGAAAATAGTCATCAGGTAGCCACCCCTCAATAAACTGCCCCCTGATTTCAGTATAGAGTGCCAGATAGGGCCAGAAGGCTTTACTACCAAAGCGCTTCTTGGCATACTGCTTTATAGATCTCTTGATCTGTCTGTTAATTACTTTCTTTCCCTTCCTTTTAATGACTTCTCTTCTGGTTTTATGTGCTTCAAATCTTGAATAAATCATTTTACACTTCAGAACATAATGATACAATGACTGTACAAGATTGAAATATCTACTACCAGCTTCTGCTCTACCCATAGCCTCACTATTTATGTCTCTGTCTAAGGTAAGCTTTTTGAATCCATCTTTGTATAATTATGGCTAATAAATATTTCTATTTTCTCTTAATACTCAGATGCTTTCAAAGGCTCGGGTTGCCTCTGGTAAGCTTGGGCAGTAGTATGAAAACAAAAACCCGACCGGAGATCCGATCGGGTTGATTTTGTTGTGGGAACTACTGGATTCGAACCAGTGACCCCC
>JAOZQY010000076.1 GCA_029931975.1 Bacteroidales bacterium
AGATCATGCGTTTCTGCCAGGCCTTTATGATGGAGCTCTGGAACAATATTGGTCCCGATACCGATGTACCGGCCGGTGACATTGGTGTGGGTGGCCGGGAGATTGGTTATCTCTATGGCATGTATCGAAAGCTGGCCAGGGAGAATACGGGAGTACTTACCGGTAAGGGAATCAACTGGGGCGGATCGCTGATCAGGCCCGAAGCCACCGGTTTTGGCAATGTGTATTTTGCCAAGGAGATGCTGGCTACAAAAGGGGAGACCTTTAAAGGAAAATCAGTGGCCATATCAGGTTTCGGGAACGTAGCCTGGGGGGCAGCTCTGAAGGTGACTGAACTCGGAGGCAAGGTGGTGACCATTTCCGGTCCCGATGGCTATGTATATGATGAAGATGGCATTTCCGGTGAGAAAATCGAATACATGCTGGAGCTGAGGGCATCCAATGAAGATATTGTGGCCCCCTATGCGCTGGAGTTTGACAGTGCACAGTTTGTCCAGGGAAAAAGGCCCTGGGAGGTGAAGGTGGATATTGCGCTTCCCTGTGCCACTCAGAACGAACTGGATGTATCAGATGCTGAGCACCTGATTGCCAACGGATGTATCTGTGTCTGTGAAGGCGCAAATATGCCTTGTACCCCCGAGGCCATTGAAAAATTGCAGGACAAGAAGGTGCTCTATGCACCCGGAAAGGCAGCCAATGCCGGAGGTGTGGCCACGAGCGGATTGGAAATGGCACAGAACTCTATGAAGATCAACTGGAGCCGTGCCGAGGTGGACGATCGCCTGCACCATATCATGACCAGTATCCATGAGAATTGTGTGAAGTATGGAAGGGGTTCAGATGGCTATGTGGATTATGTGAAGGGAGCAAACATTGCCGGCTTCCTGAAGGTGGCCGACGCTATGGTGGATCAGGGTTTGATATAGGTACCTGTTGTGCATAGAACACCAAGGTGAATTTTTCGTATAAAAGCGGGGCGGACAGCCCCGTTATTTTTAGAACTAATATGTGTTATTTTTGTTATATACAAAAACAGACAGTTATGAGATGGTTTTCATTTGCACTAATTGTACTTCTTGTTTCAGGATGTCAAAGAAATCACTACGATATGAATGATATTTATGTAAAGTACGGGAACGGCTCGGAGAATACCGCTGCCTATATTGAAAAAGCAGCTGCACTGAAAGTATATTTCGGCCATCAATCGGTGGGTTTCAATATTATTGATGGAATTGAAAAGTGGGCAGCTGAGACAGGCGTTCAAATGGAAATGGTCGAATCAAAAGATCTTTCATCCGGCCCCGACGCTACTCTGGTGCATTTCAGGGTTGGGAAAAATCAAGATCCTCTTTCAAAAGTCGATGAGTTTGTGAGCCTGGTGGGACAGATACCGAATGAAGGAAACCCTGTGGCCTTTTTCAAGTTCTGTTATGTGGATTTTACTTCAAAGACGGATGTGGACGAGATCTATGCTTACTACAAGGAAAAGATGCTTTATCTGAAGGAGAGCTATCCAAACATCAGGTTTGCGGCTAGCACTGTGCCTTATATGGGCAGGCAAAAGGGAGCCAAAGCACTGGCCAAAAAAGTACTGGGAAGAGCCTCATCAGCCTACCTGGACAATAAAAAGAGGGAGGCCTTCAATAAGAAACTTATAGCCGATTTTAAGGGTGTTTTACCCATTTTTGATCTCGGGGGGATTGAAGCCACCCTGCCCGATGGAAGGCCTGTGACTTACACCCGGGATGGAATTGAATATCCCCTCATGCCCAATATCTATACTTACGATATGGGTCATCTGACCGAACTTGGAGCAAGAACCCTGGGCTACAACCTGCTTGCTTTCCTGGCCGAAGAGTTCAATTGAAATTCATCAACGATTATTGACTATTCATCCACATCTTAGTATACTTATTATTCTGATATAGCTTCCATATGAGAAATGTTGCCCTTCACTGGTTTTTTTTCCCTCTCTTCTCACCGTAATTCCTTTCTTCGTCAAAACCGTGTAACTTGATTAGAACTTATACGTATTTTAATACTGTGAGAAGCCAGGTAATCATTACAGGGTTAAAAGACATAAAATCAATTATATAGAATTCAACACAAATCTGATAAGACAATGGATGAACTGAAAAAAGAACTGTTTGCTTACGTGAAGGAGAATACTTTTAAGGAAACGGACTCTTTGAAGTCTGACACAAAAATATTTATTGAAGGAGTATTTGACTCCATGGGCTTTGCCCTTTTGCTGGATTTTCTTGAAACCAAATTCCAGATCCAGGCTGAAGACAGTGACCTGGTGGAGGAGAATTTTGAATCGATCGACGCGATCGCCGATTTCATCGTGAGGAAAAATCCTGAACTGGTCTAGTTTAGCATAAAATATATTTAGCTAAAACCGGACTCTTATGTGTGGTATTTCAGGCATATACAATCCCCACGGACCGGTGGTCAGCCCTGATTCGGTCAGGAACATGCTGAAGCAGATTCAGTATCGTGGTCCGGATGAATCGGGGATTTATATTGGCGAGGGTGTTGGTTTGGGCAGTGTCAGGCTGAGTATCATTGACCTGGCGCAGGGGCAGCAGCCCATGTCCGATGCTGAACAGGATTTTTGGATCGTGTTCAATGGTGAGATATTTAATTACATTGAGCTCAGGGATGAACTGATCGGATTGGGATATACCTTCAGGACTGGAAGTGATACGGAGGTATTGCTGCTTCTGTATAAGCACTACAGGGAAAAATGCCTGGAGAAGCTCAATGGACAGTTTGCATTTGCAATTTGGGATACCCGTCGGAAGGAGTTATTCCTGGGGCGCGACCGGACCGGTATCAGGCCCCTTTTTTATTACAGGGAGAACGGGGCTTTTGTATTTGCTTCCGAAATCAAATGTTTGATGGAGTCGGGCTATGTGAAAGCAGAACCCGATCCCGATTCCCTGAATCGGGTCTTTACCTTTTGGACCATCCCGTCGCCTGGAACCATGTTCAAAGGGGTGAAGGAGTTGCCTCCGGGCCACTACATGGTGGTCAGGGAGGAAAACACAGAGATAAAGACCTATTGGGAACTAAGGTTCCAGGGAGATCCGGGAGCACCGGGAACACGTTCTTTGTCCGACTCCATGGAGGAGTTTGAATCGCTTATTTCCGATTCAGTAAGGCTCCGGCTGAGAGCGGATGTGCAGGTGGCTGCCTACCTGAGCGGAGGCATTGATTCCAGTGCCACCACCTGGTTGATCAAGCAGATCGAACCTGGAGTATTAAACACTTTTTCGCTTGGTTTTGAATCGGTCGAATTTGATGAGACCGCTTTCCAGCAAAGTGTTGCTTCGCAGCTTGAAACCACCCACCACTCCATTACCTGTAAGGATACTGATGTGGCTGATAACTTTGCACAGGCCTTGTGGCATACCGAGATACCCCTGCTCCGCACCGGGGCTGTCCCCATGTTCCTGCTATCGAAGCTGGTCAATGATAATGGGATCAAGGTGGTGATTACTGGCGAAGGTGCCGATGAATATCTTGGGGGTTATAATATATTTAAGGAGGCCATTATCCGGGAATTCTGGTCCAGGCAACCTGCTTCGAAAATCAGGCCCCTGCTCTTGCAAAAGCTTTATCCTTACCTGGCTCAGTTTCAGGGCAGGAACAATGCTCTTTTGAAGATGTTCTTCGGGTACCGTCTGCAGGATACCGATTCGCCCGTTTATTCACACCTGGTCCGGTGGAATAATTCTCAGCATATTAAGGAGCATTTCAATAAGAGCTTTCTGAATGGGAATGTTAGCGATCCTGTGGACTCTTTTGTTTCTGCCTTGCCTGATGGTTTTGAGGATCTTGACTTGCTTAGCAGGGCCCAGTGGCTTGAATCCACACTTTTTATGTCGGGCTACCTGCTTTCGTCTCAGGGCGATCGCATGGGAATGGCCCATTCGGTAGAGGGGCGTTATCCTTTCCTGGACCACAGGGTGATTGAATTCTGCACCAAACTTCCATGGAACCATAAGATAAAGGGGCTGAATGAAAAATACCTGATGAAGAAGCTGATGGACGGCCGTTTGCCCGACCAGGTGGTGCATCGTCCCAAACAGGCCTACCGAGCACCCATGGCTTCCAGTCTTACCTCTGCAAAGGCTCCCGAATACCTGAGGGAGGTGCTTTCACCGGGGATGCTGAACAGGTTTGGGATCTTCAATACTGCTTCGGTTGAAAAGCTGATGGGGAAAATGGAAGCAGGTAAAACCGTGACCGAGAATGAAAATATGGCAATGGCCGGGATCATGTCCACCCAGATTCTGATGGATATGTTTGTCTCGAAAAACAAGCCCTACCACGAGAATGATATGAGGGTGCTTTGCCCTGTCACCTATGATAAAAATTTAAAAAATAGTACTAATGAGTAAACCTAAATTTAGTCGTGATATCCTGAAGATACAGGATATGGAAACACTTATAGATCAATTATGCACAAGGATACGTGAGGATATTACAGTCCGCCACAAAAGGTATGGAGCTGTTATTGGGCTGAGTGGAGGAATTGATTCGTCGGTTTGTATGGCACTTACTGCCAGGGCAATTGGACCCGAAAAGATGTTGGGTGTGATGATGCCTGAAAAGGACTCCAGTCCGGATAGTGAAGAACTGGCCAGGGAGTTGGCCGCCAAGTTTGGGGTCAGGGTGATCAAGGAAGTGATTACAGGTGCACTGGATGGATTTGGCTGCTATGCGCGGCGCGACCAGGCGGTGAAGGATGTGGTACCCGAGTATGATCCATCCACGCATAAGATGAAAATTGGGATCAAACATGAGGGAAAAGGCTCCAAGCTTCCACCTTTGTTTCATCTGACTGTGGTCAATCCCGATGGCTCAGAAACTGTAAAGCGTCTTCCCTCACTGCAGATGAGAACCATTATTGCTGCTTCCAACTTCAAGCAGCGTTCAAGGATGTCACTGGTTTATTATCATGCCGAGCAACTGCACTATGCAGTCATTGGAACCCCTAATAAGCACGAGGTCGCGCAGGGTTTCTTTGTGAAGTTTGGAGATGGTGGAGGAGATCTCTTCCCCATTGGAAACCTCTATAAGACACAGGTGTACCAGATTGCTGAATATCTTGGGGTTCCCAAGGGAATTATCGACCGTACACCTACCACTGATACATACAGTGCCGAGCAGACCCAGGAGGAGTTTTTCTACGAGTTTCCCCACGACATCATGGACCTGTTGTGGTATGCTTATGAAAATGACTATGATCCTGCCGAGGTGAGTCCGGTCATGGGGATGAGTGCCGAAGAGATTGAGCGTAACTACAGGAATTTTGAGCGGAGAAGTGAGACCACCGAGTACCTGAGGACACCACCAATCAACGATTATATTTTTATCTAAAAATAGGATTGAGCAATGAACGTATATAATTACCTCTTAGGGGAATCGGGATTCCTGTATAAGAAGGTCCTCCTGGGAAACAAGGAGGAGCTCAGCTACAATGAATTGAATTGTGAATCCTTAAGGCTTGCCCGTTATATCAGGGAGACTTATGGGGAGAACAATAATATCATTCTGGTGGCTCCCAATTCCATTTATTTTATGGTGGCCTACCTGGCCATTATGAAATCAGGAAATGTTTGCGTTCCACTGAACCCTTCGGTGGAGGAGAAAAACCTCAAATTCATGGTAGATCTTTGTGACGCAAAGATCGCCTTTGTATCACCCGCTATGAGTGGTGACCCACGGTGGGAGATGCTGGAAAAGGTCTATCATGAGCTGCCTGAAAAGAAGAATGGAAAAGAGGCTCAGAATATTTTTGACGATGAGGCTTTTGATGGGGACAGGCTGGCCGAGATTATTTTCACTTCGGGTTCCACGGGGGAGCCCAAAGGGGTGATGATTACTCATAAGAATATCATTGCCAATACGGAATCGATTATTGAATACCTCAAACTCTCGGCCGATGATGTTATTCACATTGTCCTGCCTTTCTACTATTGTTATGGTCTTTCACTCCTGCATACGCATTTGAAGGTGGGTGGCAGCATGGTATTCAACAACAATTTTATGTTCCTGGGAGCGGTGATCAATGACCTGAAAAAGTATAAGTGTACTGGTTTTGCAGGCGTACCCAGTCACTTCCAGGTGCTTTTGCGCAAATCAAAATCATTTAAGTCCGAGAGTTTTCCCGACCTCAGGTATGTAACCCAGGCGGGGGGTAAACTGCACAAGGCATTTATCCAGGAGTTTATCGACAATCAGCCCGATATCACCTTCTATGTGATGTATGGTCAGACCGAGGCTACGGCCCGACTCTCGTATCTTCCACCCGAACGTTTGGTGGAAAAGCTGGGTTCGCTGGGAAAAGCGATCCCAGGGGTGGAGTTGGAGCTCATTGATGAGAAGGGTGAGCCTGTGCTGGAATCCGAAGTAGTGGGCCAGCTGATTGCCCGGGGGGATAATATTATGAAAGGCTACCTGGGTGATAAAGTCGATACTGAAGTCACGCTGAAAGATGGCTGGCTCCATACCGGCGACCTGGCCTACCGGGACGAGGATGGATTCTTCTTTCATACCGCCAGACAGAAGGAGATAATCAAGGTAGGGGGAAGAAGAATTAGTCCCAAAGAGATTGAAGAGGTCATTGTGACCATCCCCGGGGTGGTGGACTGCTCCATCTCGGCCATTTATGATGAGATCCTGGGTGAGGCCCTGAAGGCCGAAGTGGTGGTGGCTGACATGAACGACAATTCACTGGATGAGCTTAGCATGAAGAAGTTCTGTGGCGAGAAACTGGCCCTTGAAAAGATTCCACAGGTTTTTGAGTTCAGCAGCAGAATGCGGGTGGCAGCTACCGGCAAGAAGACAAAAAGCCTGAATTCAGTTTAGAAAACAAAAAAGTCTGATCATTATGCTTGAAGGTCTGTTTGATCATAGTTGTTCCTTTTTTGAGGAAGAACAGTGTGAAATCTATCTTAAAGGGAATCCCTTCTTTGCTGGAGAAGAAAGAGAGGTGAATTCCTGGCTTAAATCTTTGGCCATTCAGCTGGTCCGGGATGAAGCGGGCTTCAAAGCAATCCTGTCATCTGATCTGAATAAGTTATCAGGACTTTTCTCACTTATTATCAGGAAGGGTGAGCATTATTATATGGCAGTGGACAGGATCAGGGGCATTCCTCTTTTTTATGGCTTCAATGAAGGCAATCTTTTTCTGACCAACAATCTGCATAAATATCAGCAGCAACATGGGAAACTGGAGATCGATAATGACAAGCTTGAGGAATTTGTCAACACAACTGCTGTGCTTGGTGCTGGAACTATTTTCAAAAACACTCATGCGCTACGGGCAGGTGAACTGGTGAGCATTAAGGCCAAGGAGGTAAGTTCGGAAAGATATTTTGAATTCAGGCCAGTGGAGAAGCAAGGATTGATGGAAAGCAGGCCGGCATTTTACAAGGCTTTCGATGAGCGCCTGCTGTCAGTTTTCTCAAACATGATAAAACACTCCCCGGATGTGAATCGCTGGCTTGTTCCCTTGAGCGGCGGACATGATTCGCGGCTTATTGCCAATTACTTATACCGGCTTGGGCAGAAGAATGTGGTCTGTTATACTTATGGCACTTCTGGTAATCCGCAGTCCCGGATAAGCAAGCAGGTTGCCGAAGCCCTTGGTTTTGAGTGGCATTTTGTAGAGTATACCGAGCAGAAATGGAATAAGCTGCAGGACCTTGGATTAATTGGAGATTGTATTGATAATTCATTCAATGGAGTTTGTACCACTCATCTTCAGGACTTCCTGGCGGTATATGAGATGAAAGAGAAGGGAATTGTCAAACAGGGTGATGTATTTGTACCCGGACATACCTTAGACTGGCTTGCCGGAAGCAATTTTTCTCCCCTGGACACGGCCTGTAAGAATAAGAAAATGGCTGTTGAAAGGACTGTGCTAAAACACATGAAAAGCAGGGACTGGTCAGGTGCTCCCATCAGGGCTGTTGAAGACTTGTTTGACAGCGCAGATATAGAACCCAGGTATTTCCAGGAGTACTTTAATTGGCAGGAGATTAGATCCAAGTTTATGGTGAACAGTGTTAGGACTTATGATTTTTTTGGTTTTGATTACCGTTTGCCTTACTGGGATAAGGAGATTGTTGAATTTTGTCAGATGCTTCCAGACCAGGAGCGAATGGATAGAAAAGCCTTTTATGAGGCTGAAATAAACGGAATATTGCTTGATAAGTTACTTACTGTTCCATATGCCAATAAAGTTGACAACAGTGGGAAGAACATGCTTTCAACTCTACTGAGTAAATACCTGTCTGGATTTATCAAAACTCAGATACTTAGGTTTTCAAACCGAAAAGTGAAGATGAATGAGGGACTGAACCAGATATATGCTTTAAAGGCATCGACAGTGAAGGAGATTCTGGATCCGGTGGAAGATTTTCCGGATCAGGTCCTGAAATATTTTGAGAGTTTTCTGGAGCGATACCCCTATCAGATTGACTACCATTTTCTTACATTGCTTTACAGTATCAGGAGACAGCTGGACAGAGAATGAGTTTTCAGGCTTGGACTGAAAAAAGATAATCTTTCAGATCCTTGTATTCCGGTCCGATTTCAATGGTTTTTTTCTCCAGCCTGTCGAAGGCCGCCAGTCGTTCTGGTAGTTCTACCGGTGAGCCAATCACTTCTTCTATACTCTCCCTGAACTTAGCCGGATGTGCTGTTTCAAGAAAGATGCCTGTAATTTCCGGGTGTTCTTCCCGAAATGATTTTGCTGCCTGGTAGCCGGTGGCACCATGGGGATCACACAAATATCCGCTCTCTTTGTAAACGCGTCCCATGATTTCGCGAATCTCCGTGTCGGTAAAGCTGTACCCGTGCAGGTGTTCCGTGATCCACTCGTATTTATGATTGAAGAGATCCAGAATACGGTCAAAGTTACTGGGATCGCCCACATCCATGGCATTGGCAATGGTAGGAGTGGAGGGCCTGGGATTATACCGCCCTGTTAGCAGATAAGAGGCAACCACATCGTTGATATTGTTGGCCGAGAGGAAGGTGTTTACAGGCAGTCCCATCTCCCGTGCCACCAGTCCCGCCGTCATATTTCCATAGTTCCCGCTGGGAACAGAAAAGAAGGCTTTGGTGCCCCGTTCCAGCTGGGCCCATGCCCTGAAGTAATAAAATGCCTGGGGCAGGAACCTGGCAAGGTTGATGGAGTTGGCTGAGGTCAGGGTCAACTGATTCGAAAGCTCCTCATCCATAAAGGCCTCCTTTACCAATCGCTGACAGTCGTCAAAGCTTCCCTGTACCTCAAGGGCAGTAATGTTGTTCCCCAGGGTGGTAAACTGTTTCTCCTGGAGTGGAGTTACTCCTCCCGATGGGTAGAGTACATGCACCCTGATCCCTTCAATGTCCAGAAATCCGTTGGCTACCGCACTGCCTGTATCGCCTGATGTGGCTACCAGCACATGGATATCCTCATTTAATTCTCTGGTGAAGTGACCCAGGAGCCTGGCCAGGAAGCGTGCTCCCACATCTTTGAAGGCCAGGGTGGGGCCATGAAAGAGTTCCAGGGCATAGATACCCTTTTCCACCACTACCAGGGGGGTGTCGAAGTTGATAGCCTCTTCGGTGATTTTTTTTAGTTCATTTGCCGGGATATCTTCTCCGAAAAGTACCTGGGAGAGTTGTACCGCAATGGCAGTCAGATCCATCCCGCGAAATCCCTCCAGCATAGCCCTGTTTATCACCGGTACAGATACCGGCATAAAGAGTCCCCTGTCGGGTGCCAGTCCCCTGATCACGGCCTCCTTGAGTCCACTCCTTAACTTCCTGTTACTTGTGCTGTAGTACTGCATCTTAGATAATTTTACAACCGGCCTGACTGATCCGGGATATGTAAATCCTGGATTTGATATCTCTTGTTGAAAAATGAGCTTTCATCACTTCTCCCACACTGGTGGCCATCTCCTCTCCCCTGCAAAGACTGAAAACGGATGGTCCCGAACCTGAGAGTCCCGTTCCCACCGATCCTGCCTCCAGGGCTGATGCTTTTAAGACTGAGAAATCGGGCAGCTCTAGTGTTCGGTAGGGCTCGGCAAACAGGTCAGTCACCGAACGTCCTATGAGGGGATAGTCGCCCGAACTTAGCCCCGCCACCAGTCCTGCCAGGTTTCCGCACTGCTTCAATGCGGTCTCCAGGGGAACAGTTTGTGGGATCAACTTCCTGCTCTCGGCAGTTTTAATTTCCAGGTGGGGATGTACCACCGCGCACCAGAGGTCGCCAGGGTAGGGGATGTTTTTGATATCCAGGGGATCGTAGCCACGGATCAGGCATACTCCGCCCAACAGGGCAGGGGCTATGTTATCGGCATGGGTGGAGCCGCTGGCCACTTTTTCGCCTTCCATGGCAAAGGGAATCAGTGCGGCGGTTTCAAAGGGAGAGCCCAGCAATTCGTTGACCCCCACCACGGCTGCCGCACAACTGGCGGCACTGGATCCCACCCCGCTGCCAGGATGGATCTTCTTTGTGAAAATCAGGTCAAAGCCTTCATAGCTGTGCAATTCCCTTAGCAGGGACGCTGTGGCCACAGCTGCCACGTTCAGCTCCGGGTCGGTGGGTAGCTGACAGCCCGATTGATTGTACAGTACCAGTTTGTCGGTCCCGTTCCTGCGGATAATCATTTCATCACCGGGTGCTTCCAGGGCAAATCCCAGCAGGTCAAAACCGGGTCCCACATTGGAGACCGTTGCCGGTCCGAATACTTTTATCTCATCTCTTTCCATCAGTTCTCCTGCAACTTGTTAAATGTTTCCTTAGTAAAATGGGTCAGCGACCGTATCTTCAGATCTGCTGCACCAAAGCGTTCCTGGTCAAATTCCGAGGGGTCGGGCATGGCTACCACCTTCATACGTGCTGCTTTGGCAGCTACTACTCCGAAGAAAGAATCTTCGAATACCAGGCAGCGGGTGGGATCAACTTTAAGCATGGAGGCCGTGCGCAGAAAGACTTCCGGATGTGGTTTTCCAGGCATCTCCTTTGCAGCAGAAACCAGCAAATCGAAGAGTTCTCCCAGCCTATGTTTTTCCATAACTGCATCAATATGTTCCTGCGAGGAGCAGGAGGCCAGAGCCACAGGCAGGCCCATCTCTCTGAACATCCCGATAAGCTCTCCGGCACCTTCCATCATGTCTACTTCCCTTTTCATGGTTTCCACCATTCGCCGGTCATATTGTTCCATCAATGTTAAGGTGTCGGTTTCAAGTTGCGGAAAACGGGCGAACCAGTGTGCCACCATCTCCTCGGTACGAAGGCCCCTGGTCTGCATCAGCAGTTCATCGCTCAGATGGATTCCCAGCTCCGCAAAGATGGTCTGCTCGGTTAATTGCCAGTGGCGTTCCGAATCGATCAGAATCCCATCCATATCCAGTATAACAGCCTCTATATTTCTCATCTCACTCATGCTAACTAATTCACTATCCACCAGGCACTAAATAACTAGGGTTGCGGATGTCTATACATTTGCAACCCTGATCACATCTGCGAAGACCCCGGCTGCAGTAACTTCAGCACCTGCACCATAGCCCTTGATAATCATGGGCAGTTCACGGTATCGGTCGGTGGTAATCAGGATAATATTGTTACTGGCTTCCAGCGGGTATGTTGGGTGTGATGGATTCACCTCTACCAGCCCCATTTTCCCTTTCCCATTTTCCAGAGTGGCCAGGTAGCGCCACCTCAATTCTTTCTTTTCCAGGGCAAGGCGTTTCTCTTCAAATCCCGCATCCAGCTCCTGAACTCCTTCCCAGAATGCTTCCTGACTGCCTTGAAAGAGGCTTTCCGGTAAAAATGGATCCACCTCTATATCTTCTTCTTCCAGGTGGTAACCCGACTCTCTTGCCAGAATAAGTAGCTTCCTTTTAACATCCGTACCACTTAGATCGAGCCTGGGATCGGGCTCCGAAAATCCTTCTTCCCTGGCCATCTCAATGGCTTTGCTGAAGGGGATTTCGCTACTCATGGTATTGAAGATGAAGTTGAGGGTTCCCGATACAACTGCTTCCAGTTTCAGGATCCTGTCGCCGCTCTTGATAAGATCATTGATGGTACTGATTACCGGCAATCCGGCTGCAACATTGGTTTCAAAACCAAACTTCACTCCATTCCGTATGGCGGTGCTTTTCAAACTGCTGTAATAGTCATAGGAGGAGCTGGCGGCAATCTTGTTCGCAGTAACCACCGACACATAGTTCTCGAACAGGCGGTCGTATACCATTCCTACCTGGTCGTTGGCGGTGCAATCGATGAAGACAGAATTTCGAAGGTTGTTCCGGCCGATGGCTTCGATCAGTTCATCCAGGTTGGAAGGTTCTCCTTTCTCAAGGCGTTCCAGGTAAGAGGCAGGATCGATTCCTTCCGGGTCGATCACCATTTTTCGGCTGTTGAGGATTCCAACCAGGTTTACCTTCAGCTTCAGGTTTTCCATTAAATTTTGCTGTTGATTCTGCAGTTGCAGCAAAAACTTCTTCCCCACATTGCCCAGACCAGCCAGGTAGAGGTGCAGCTCACGATAGTCGGAGAGGAAAAATCCTTCGTGTATCACATTCAGTGCTTTCTTCAGACTCTGACTTTCAATAACAACTGAGATATTCAGTTCACTTGAGCCCTGGGCCGTGGCGATAACGCTGATCCCGTTTCTACCCAGAGCCTTGAACAGGATGGCTGAAATCCCGGGCCGGTGCCGCATACCTTCACCAACGATGGCGATGATGGAGAGCTGGTCGATGGTTTCGATCTCCATCTCCCGGCGGTGTTTGATTTCTATTTCAAATTCTTCATTTAATGCCTTTACAGCCTTTGAAGTATCGCTTGGGGAGACTGCAAAGGAAATAGACATCTCGGAGGAGGCCTGGGTGATAAGGACCACATTTACATCGTAGCGGGCCAGGGAGCTGAAAACCCTTGCCGAAGTACCGGTTTTTCCTACCATCCTGCTTCCTTTCACAGTAATCAGGGTAACCTCATTAATGGATGAGATCCCCTTGATCATTTCATTCTGCTTGCAGGAGCTAACTCCGGAGATCAGGGTGCCGGGCGACTCCGGACTAAAGGAATTCTTGACCAGGATGGGTATGTTCGCTTTGTATGCTGGGGTAAGGGTTGGTGAGTAGATCACCTTGGCTCCGAAGTGAGAGAGTTCCATGGCCTCTTCATAACTCATGCACTCCACCGGGTAAGCCTTGGAAACAATGCGCGGATCAGCAGTCATAAATCCATTTACATCGGTCCATATTTCCAAGACATCGGCTCCAATGGCTGCTGCAATAATTGCTGCAGTGTAATCCGATCCGCCCCGTCCCAGGGTGGTAGTCTCCCCGTTCTGGTCGCTGGCTATAAATCCGGGGACCAGTGTCATTTTCTCCAGCGATCCGATCTCTTGTTCAATCAGTTTGTTGCTAGGCTCAAACTGCACCGTGGCCTGTCCGAAGTCGCTGTTGGTCCGGATCAGTTGTCGTGCGTCCACATAGCTGGCATCTTCCACATAGTGTGTAATGAGGGAGGCAGAAAGACGTTCTCCATGGCTCAGTAAGAGATCAAGGGTTTTGGGACTCAGGTCGCGGAGACTGAATACGCCCTCCAGGATAATATGAAATTCGTCAAGCAGGCAGTTAATCTCTGCTATGGCGGCTTCCTTTTCAGATCCTTTAAGCAGGGTAGCTGCCACTTTCAGATGTTTTTTCCTGATTTCGGATGACTCCTTCTTCCAGCCTGTATCGCGTTTTTGGGCCAGCCCGGCGGCAAGGATCATATGGTCGGTGACACCAGCCAGGGCACTGACCACCACCACACAGGCTTGACCCTGGCTAATGAGAATTTCTTTTACAATCCTAATGTTAGTAGCGCTGCCTACGGAGGTGCCGCCAAATTTCAAAACTTTCATGCGATCGGTTTCAGAGGGTTCTACTGGGCGCTTTGGGTCTTCATGCTCCGGTCCACTTTCTTTATCAGTCCCTGCAACACTTTACCCGGACCAACTTCGGTAAAAGAGGTGGCTCCGTCGGCAATCATTTTTTGCACCGTCTGGGTCCATCGCACCGGTGAGGTAAGCTGGGCAACAAGATTCTTTTTAATAAAAGCAGGATCGTCGCAGGGAGAAGCATTTACGTTCTGGTAGACGGGACAGATGGGATCTGAAAAGGGAGCAGCCTGGATTGCTTCTTCCAGCTCGGCGCGGGCAGGTTCCATGAGGGGGGAGTGAAACGCACCGCCCACGGCTAGCTTCAGTGCACGCTTGGCACCCAGGGCTGTGAGTTTTTCCACGGCTGCATCGATGCCGGGAATCGATCCGGAGATAACGATCTGACCCGGACTGTTGTAATTGGCCGCCACCACGATTTCATCGATTTCCTTGCAAACCTCTTCTACCTGGCTGTCCTCCATACCGATAATGGCTGCCATGGTGGAGGACTGCACTTCGCATGCCTTCTGCATGGCCATGGCTCTTTTAAATACCAGGCTTAGTCCATTCTCAAAGGAAAGGGCTCTGTTGGCCACCAGCGCTGAGAACTCGCCCAGGGAGTGACCTGCCACCATGGCTGGATAGAAATCGTCCAGTGTGGAAGCCAGAATCACAGAGTGAAGAAATATGGCAGGCTGCGTCACCCGGGTCTGTTTCAGATCCTCCTCCTTTCCTTCAAACATCAGGTCAGTAATCCTGAAACCCAGGATATCATTGGCCTGTTCAAACATCTCTTTCGCCAGGGCATTTTGCTCGTACAGCTCTTTGCCCATTCCAACATATTGTGCTCCCTGTCCGGGAAATACATAAGCTTTCATATATTCTCTTAAAAATTAATGAAGTTTTTCTCCAATAAGACCTAAAAATTCTCTTCGGGTCTTATCTGAATTCATAAAGGCTCCCGTAAAGGCCGAAGTGGTTGTGACCGAGTGTTGCTTCTGGATGCCGCGCATCACCATGCAAAGATGCGATGCCTCAATAACCACGGCCACTCCCAGTGGTTCCAGGGTATCCTGGATGCAATCCCTGATCTGCACGGTGAGACGTTCCTGGACCTGCAGCCTTCTGGCATAGGCTTCCACCACCCTGGCAATCTTGCTGAGGCCGGTGATGCGCCCGTTGGGTATATAGGCCACATGCGCCTTTCCTATAAAGGGTAGCATATGGTGCTCGCACATGGAGAAGAGCTCAATATCTTTTACTATTACCATTTCAGAGTACTTCTCGTGAAAAATGGTCGATTTAAGAATCTCGGTGGGATCTGTGCCATAGCCCTGGGTCAGGAATTGGATGGATTTGGCTACCCTGACGGGAGTCTCCTTCAGACCCTCCCTCTGGCCGTTCTCTCCCAAGAGATTCAGAATTGCTGTATAATGCTCTGTGAGGGCAGCGGTGGTCTTTTCGTCCCACCGGTCGACGCGATCATACCCGCCCTTCTGATTTTTCCCCAAACCGTTATTGATAAGTTCCATAGCTGCAAAG
>JAOZQY010000031.1 GCA_029931975.1 Bacteroidales bacterium
CGGCCCACCAAAGACGATGCATCAGCGGGCCGGGAGGAAAACCTAATCCACTTGCCAGGATTAGTCGATATAAAACCCTAAACGGATCTCTATCCGGTTAAACACATCGGTATACTCGTAGCTCTGCATGTTATATTCGTAAGTCTCGCTGTAGGAGGTCTCCTGGTAGCGGTACAGCAGTTCAATGTCCCAGGCAAAATGATCTCTGGTCCTGATCTTAAGTCCCAGTCCTACACCAAAAAGTGGGCCTCCTGAGTATTCATAGCTAGTACTATACTCTTCGCGGTCGGCAGAAAGGGGCACGCCATAGCCACCTTTGGCCAAAAGGTAAGGAACCACATCCTTCCCGAAAAGATCATACCTCAAATCAATATATAGAGGCAGGTAGCTGGTGGAGAAAAATTCTATCCCCGTACCCAGTCCAGCAAAAAGACCAGTGCTAAACCAATAGCCGTTTACCATCAGCAAGGAAAAAGGAGCCACCTGGGCATTGTGCGACGATCCGGCCAGAAAACCAATGGAGCTTAAATTCACAAACCCGGCGTCGAATCCAGCCCCTTGTTGCTTTTGAGCACCTGATGTAAAGGGCTCCGAGGTGATCTTCTCCACATCAGTGATTTTATAATACCAAATATTCCCGCACAGATCCTCTATCTTCACATGGTCGACCGGTTCTATCTCCATGACCTGACCCCGGATTACACTACCCGTTTTCAGGTAGACATGGTCCACTTCCTGTGCCAGTAATAAGCCGGAAGTAAAAATGAAAAACAAGACCGGAAATAAGGTGAATTTCATATGAATGGAGTTTTGTTGTTGTTTCATAGAGGGCATATTTTCTGTCAGGATGAAGCTCCCGTCCATTTGGTTGCGTCTTCACGCAACCGGAAGTTGCCTTGCTGCATCCTAAGAGCAAAACAAGCTAAAAAAGACACTCGATTATGAAGCACCTGCTCTTTCTTCTTTCCTTTTCCGCCATTATCCTTAGCTCTTGCGAGGACAAACGTTTACAAACGTATATGGCTAACGTCCCCCTTTATCTGAGCTACGATGAGCTTCGCTCCTCTTTCGAGGTACTCGATGCCGAAGACATGGTGAAACCAGGGAAAATTTGCTTCTACGGCAACCATATGTATATAAATGAATACCAGAAGGGCATTCATGTGGTGGATATCTCCAATCCGGAAAATCCGGAAATTAAAGCATTTATTAATGTTCCAGGCAACGTGGATATGGCCATTCGCAATGATCTGCTATATGCCGAAAGCTATGTGGATCTCCTGGTGATAGATATCTCCGATCCTGAGCAACCAGAGCTGAGCAAACGCGTTGAAGATCTGTTTGAATATATAATCCCTCCCTACGACTACGATTACCCTCTGGATGAGATTGACCAGGATATAGGAGTAATAACCGGATATGAGATCAGGAAAATTACCCGGGAAGTATATCACCATCCCGGCCCATGGCCCGTCTACTATGACTACCGACTTGAATCAAGCTTCTCTTCAGATATAAGTCCGGGTGCTGTCGGAAACACTTATGGCGTGGGTGGCTCCATGGCGCGCTTTATTACCTATGATGATTACCTCTATGTGCTGGAGAGTTCCTGGAAATTAAAAACCATAGATATATCTGACATGGATAATCTATCGGTAGAAAAGGAAGTCTATCTCTCGGGTAGCGTGGAAACCGTTTTTATAGCCGACACCTACCTCTATGTGGGCACTTCCAACGGGATGCATATTCTGGACCTGAGCAATCCCGCTGCTCCTAACCTTCTTTCCACCTATCAGCATATTACCGCTTGCGATCCGGTGGTTGTTGAAGGCGACAGGGCCTATGTTACCCTGCGTTCGGGAAATACATGCGGGGGAACAGCTGATCTGCTGGAAGTGGTGGATATCTCTGATAAATATGAGCCCCGACGGCTCTCTTCCTTCTCCATGACAGAACCCTATGGCCTTGGAATTGATGCTGGCACCCTGTTTGTCTGTGAAGGAAAACACGGACTGAAAATATATGATGCCAGCTACGAAAACAGCATCACCTCTCATCTGCTTGCCTCCTTTCCCGGAATAAATGCCTATGATGTGATTCCCCTTGGGGACATACTTTTTATGATTGGAGAGGATGGTTTCTACCTATACGACTATTCGGACCTGAACAGCATTTCACTGCTGGGAACCCTGTTGACAACGCCATCAGAATAGTGCGGAAATCTGCATGATTTTAACTATTTTTGCAGCTTGATAATTGAATTGACTGCAGATGTTTGAAAATCTATCAGAAAGGCTTGAGCAATCCTTTAAGATGCTCAAGGGACAGGGACGGATCACTGAGATCAATGTGGCGGAAACCCTGAAAGATGTGAGACGGGCGCTCCTGGATGCTGACGTCAACTACAAAATAGCCAAACAATTTACCGAAAAGGTTAAAGAAGAGGCACTTGGTCAGAAAATACTGACATCAGTGAAACCTTCTGATATGATGGTAAAGATTGTTCACGCCCACCTGACCAAACTGATGGGTAGTGAGAATGTACCTGTCAATCTGAAGGGCAACCCCAGTGTGATCCTGATTGCCGGGTTGCAGGGTTCTGGTAAAACCACCTTTTCAGGAAAACTGGCCAATCATCTGAAAAGTAAACAGGGCAAGCAGCCCCTGCTTGTGGCTGGTGACGTCTATCGCCCTGCTGCCATCGACCAGTTAAAAGTGGTGGGAGAACAGATCAATGTTCCGGTCTATACCGAAGACGGAAACAAAAACCCGGTAAAGATTGCCAAAGCCGCCATCAAAGAGGCTAAACTGAAGGGCTACAATACGGTTATTGTGGATACCGCGGGCCGGTTGGCAGTAGACGAGGAGATGATGAAGGAAATTGCAGCCATCAAAGATGCAGTCTCTCCCCACGAGATCCTGTTTGTGGTGGACTCCATGACCGGTCAGGATGCGGTTAATACGGCAAAAGAATTCAATGACAGACTCGATTTTGATGGGGTGGTACTGACCAAACTGGATGGAGATACCCGTGGTGGTGCGGCCCTTTCGATCCGTTCAGTAGTAGATAAGCCCATCAAATTTGTGGGTACAGGCGAGAAGATGGATGCCCTGGATGCCTTCCACCCCAACAGGATGGCTGACAGGATTCTTGGTATGGGTGATATTGTTTCCCTGGTTGAAAAGGCCCAGGAGCAGTATGACCAGGATGAGGCACGGAAACTGCAGAAGAAGATTGCCAAGAACCAGTTTGACTTCACCGATTTCATGTCGCAGATCCAGCAGATCAAAAAAATGGGGAATATAAAGGACCTTGCCGGGATGATTCCGGGCATGGGTAAAGCCATGAAGAACCTGGATATGGACGACGATGCCTTTAAAGGTATTGAGGCCATTATCAACTCCATGACTCACGATGAACGTTCCAATCCTGCAGTTTTAAATGGCAGCAGGAGAAAACGAATTGCTGATGGAAGTGGAACTACTGTTCCCGAAGTCAACAGGCTGGTCAAGCAGTTCGATGAGACCAGGAAAATGATGAAGATGATGTCTTCCGGAAAGAAAATGCGCATTCCAAAAATGAGATAATATGCAGTTAATTGATGGTAAAGCCACCGCAAAGGCTATTAAGGGGGAAATCAGGGCAGAAGTTGAAGAGCTCACATCTGGAGGACAGCGGCCTCCTCATCTTGCAGCCGTTCTGGTGGGCCATGATGGAGGAAGTGAAAGCTATGTGGCCTTTAAGATCAAAGATTGTGAAGAGGTGGGATTCAGATCCTCGCTGATCCGTTTTGAGGATGACGTGAATGAAAGGGTACTTCTTGAAAAGATAAATGAGCTCAACAATGATCCTGAATTGGATGGTTTTATTGTTCAATTGCCACTGCCGGACCATATAAATGAGCAAAAGCTTATAGAGGCCATCGATCCGGGAAAAGATGTGGATGGTTTTCACCCGGTGAACGTGGGGAAAACTGTCATTGGTCTCCCCTCTTTTGTGTCGGCCACTCCCTATGGCATTGTGGAACTATTGAAGCGCTACAAGGTAGAGACCTCCGGTAAAAACTGTGTGATTGTGGGACGCAGCAATATTGTAGGAAGGCCCATGAGCATTCTGATGTCGCAAAAATCCATCAATGCGACGGTCACCGTGGCTCACAGCCGTACCAGGAATCTTGAAGAATTATGTGCCTCTGCAGACATCCTTATTGCTGCCCTTGGTTCCCCGGGCTTTATCAAAGCAAACATGGTAAAAGAAGGTGCCGTGGTAATTGATGTGGGTACCACACGTGTTCCTTCCACAGAAACCAAATCGGGATTCCGTCTCAGGGGAGATGTGGTTTTTGACGAGGTGGCTTCAAAGTGCTCTCTAATTACGCCCGTACCCGGCGGCGTGGGACCTATGACCAGGGTTTCCCTACTTTTAAATACCCTTAAGGCCGCCAAAGAAAATATATAGATCTAAGAATTCGTTTAATTAGCGAAATCAAAATCCCCCAAAATGAAACGACTGTTGTTCCCGGTTCTACTCATGTTCCTGGCCGGCAAACTGTCATCACAAACCAGCCTTGAGCCCGATTCACTTCTTAATACACCTAAATTCAGTCTTAGTACTGCCTGGGAATATGTGGATCATATTGTGCATACCTCTACCTTCTGGCGTTCACAGGACGATTCGACCCGAACAGCCCTTCAACGTCTCCTTTATCATTCCACAGAACCCTTTGATTCTGTCCGTTCCCGACTTATTACAGAAGATTTCACATTGATTGAGGTGATAAAAGGTGATCCTGAGCTCACAGACAGCATTGAACTAAAATGGATTAACGATTCAACTTTCCTGGTTGATCAAGGGGGATGGAGTCCTGAGCTCTATCTGACAAAGGAGATCCTTTTAATCTACCCGGAAAAGGATACTTCCATGGATATACTCACAGGGATACCCATGGATACCACTATTTTAGCAGATTCATTGATCCAATCCCCTGCTGAAGCCCCCATCCCCGATACGATGCTTATCACCCGAATCGACACATCAGCCTTGGAGGCCCTGGGTATCACCATGCACTCCTTCAATGGGGGGGAAATCACTCCTTCACTTGAAATTGAGGGAAAGGCCAGTATGATGACAGCCGACCGGAACAGGGTACTCTACTATACGACGGGTACTACCTGGAAAGCTCCAGAAACTTCACCTTTTCGGATCCTGGAGGGAAAACATCAGCTAGACTCCCTCCAGTATGCAGTAGATCAAATACTTAATTTTACGCTGCAGCGCGACTCAAGCTTACTATGGGTCAATGATATGCATGGGAATAAGACTCCATTCTGGTTGAACCAGGGAAATGATGAAGCCTATAGATTCTGGGTCAAGAATTACAGAAATGATTCCATTACCATTTGGCTTGGGAATCCTGCCCCCCATGAGATCAGCCTGATGTTGGAGGATGATGTGAGTATCAACCGCCTTCGAAAAGAAGAAATAAATGCGCTTCCTGAATTTTTGGAGATGCCGGATCGAAGTCTGGCCTCCATGTCCATAATGGAACCAGATCCCATCTATTGGGATTATAAACTTGGAAGTGTTTTCACCATGAACCAGACCTACCTGACCAACTGGAGTAAAGGAGGTGAGAGTTCTTTTTCGACCAACCTCGATATACTGGGCGAAGCCACCTATAATAACAAAGATGCTAAAACGCAGTGGATTAGTACCATGAGGCTTAATTTCGGAACACTTAGCACAAAGGAAAACGGATTCCGGAAAAACAACGACCTGTTTGAAATCAACTCTAAATTCAATGGAAATGCATGGGGAAAGATCGGCATGAGTGCCTCGTTCTATATGAAAAACCAGGTGGCAAAAGGCTATAACTACCCAAATGATTCGGTGGTAGTATCCAAATTCCTGAATCCTTCCACCCTGACCCTCGGCCTTGGTTTTGAATATAAACCTTTCAAGAATACTACGCTTAACATGGCTCCTCTTTCCTACAAAAACACCTTTGTACTTGATACCACTCATATTGATCAAACCAAGCATGGTATTGATAAGGAGAAAAGAAGCAAACAGGAAATGGGTACACAAATTGTTATTAACAATAAGGTCTCTCCCTACAAGGACCTCACCATTGAGAACCGGGTCAGACTCTTCTCAAGCTATTTGAATAATCCTCAGAATGTGGATGTGGATTGGGAGCTGATTTTAGATCAAAAGATCAACTGGTTTTTCACTATCCGTCTTAACCTTCATCTGATCTATGACGACGACATCCTTTTTCCTGTACTTGATTCAGAGGGCTCAGCTATTGTATTGCCTGATGGTAACCCGAAAAAAGTTACCAAAGCTCAATTTAAGGAATTTATCGGACTCTCCCTTCAGTTTAAATTCTAATCAATAAACAAGTTACTGCATTTTATCCAATTCCTCTTTCATCTGAAGTTGGGAATATAATTGGGAAAGTGCGGAAACAGTCTCCTTTTTGTGGGGATCCAGTTTGTATGAACGTTCAAGCCATTTGACAGCCTCTCTGAATTTGTCAAGGTATTGTTCCCTTAGCTCCATGTAAATATTATTTTCATTAATACGAAGGGCTGATTCGCGGAGCTCAATACCAATGTTAGAATAACTCACGCCCAAATGGTAGTATAATTCAGCTTCCTCGGAAGAAAACTCAGTTGCCAGAAGGAAATTCTCGATGGCTTTATCATTGAGCCCCATCTTCTGATACACCAATCCTCTTGCCCAGAAGAACCTGAAGTTCTCAGGACAGACTTCGATAGCCCGGTCCAGGATCTCAATAGCCCTGGCAGTTCTGTTATCTTTGGAAAGATAATTGACCAGATACATAAGCAAAGACTCCTCATACTCATATATCTCCAAAGCTTCCATGATCACTTTCTCGCTACGCAATGTATCGCCGGAATTCAGGTAAGCAAAAGAAAGCAGCTGGCTTGCAGTACTGGAATATGCGTCTTCATGCAGTCCACTCAGATAAAAAATTGCCTTCTCCCAATTCTGACTTTCGTAAGCCGCAAGAGCTGTATTATAGACAAGGTTTGTGTCCGTTTTAGCTGAGATCAGATCACTTTTCATTATCAATAGAGCATTTTCAAATGCACGTAAAGACTCCCCATACTCTTTTTTCTGATAAAGCTCCTTTCCATGAGCCCTGAAGTCGTTTGACAAGAGGTAGTATTTCTGTTTGATAGTATTTTTCAACCGCTCTCGCGCATCAAGCTTTAGTGCCATCTCATAGGAATCATATGCCAGAAAAAGCTGATCGGGATATAGCTTGATTAGTTTCTGATCATTTTTCTTAATACCTGTCTCATATGCGCTTTGACAGAGTAATCCTCTGGTGAAATAGGTTCTGTGCCACCTGGATGTTTTTTCGTTCCCCACTGCAAGCTCGATGTTCTCCTTGGCTTCAAGAAATTTTTCAGTTTCAATCATCTGCATCGCAGCCATTACCTTGCTCTTCTGTCCTGAGACAGAAGCTGCCATGCACACTATAAGTACGATACCAATGCTACGTTTCATGCTTACCGAGTTCAGTACAGGTACTACATCCGTTCGGGCACCTCAATGCCCAACAGGTCCATACCTGATTCAATAATATTTCCCGTGGCTTCGACCAGCAAAAGACGCTGACAAACCTGGCCAGGTGAATCAGCACTCAGAATACTATGGTCATGATAGAACTGGTTAAACTCCTTTGCCAGTTCGTAAAGAAAATTAGCGACTAGCGAAGGATTCAGAGCTCGTGAAGCCTCCCGGAGAATTTCAGGATATTCATACATCATATGCACCAGTGCTATTTCCTTCTCATTCAGTGCTTCCGCACTGGTACATTTCTCGATTTCTTTTCCCTTACGGCACACACTCCTGATACGTGCATAGGTGTATTGAATGAAGGGACCAGTATTTCCATTGAAGTCAACTGACTCCCTGGGATCAAAGATCATATTCTTTTTTGGATCAACTTTCAGAATAAAATACTTGAGGGCTCCCATTCCGACCTGCCTGAAAATTCGGGTTTTGTCCTCTTCGCTAAAGTTTTCCAATTTTCCCAATTCCTCCGACATCTGCCTGGCAGTTGCTTCCATCTCATCCATCAGATCGTCGGCATCCACCACCGTTCCTTCCCTTGACTTCATCTTGCCTTCGGGAAGTTCAACCATTCCATAAGAGAGATGAAAAAGCCTGTCGGCCCACTCATAGCCAAGTTTTTTCAAAACAATGGTAAGCACCTGGAAATGATAATTTTGCTCGTTTCCAACCACATAGATATGGGAATCAAAACCTGATTCTTCGAAGCGCTGGTGAGCGGTTCCCACATCCTGAGTCATATAGACAGAGGTTCCGTCGGAACGCAATAAAAGCTTATGATCGAGCCCCTCATCCTCCAGATTGGCCCAGATAGACCCATCCTCTTTTTTATAGAGCACACCCTCTTCAACTCCCCTGACCACCAGCTCTCTACCAAGCTTATATGTATTTGACTCATAATATGTTTTGTCAAAACTAATCCCCATCCGCCTGTAGGTCTCCTCGAATCCCTTATAAACCCAGGAATTCATGGTCTCCCATAGCGCCCTTACTTCCACATCATCGGCTTCCCAAAGACGAAGCATCTCTCGTGCTTCTTCAAGCACTGTTGCTCCGGCTTCAGCATCCTGCTTGCTTTTTCCCCGGTCCACCAGTGCTGCAACTTCAGCTTTGTATAGCTGATCGAAGCGTACATAATAGTCCCCCACCAGGTGATCCCCTTTTTGTCCGGTCGATTCAGGATTCGCACCATTGCCCTCCTTCTTCCAGGCCAGCATGGACTTACAGATATGGATTCCTCGGTCGTTTACCAGATTCACCTTCTGCACCCTGTTTCCGGAAGCCTTAAGGATCCTGGCCACGGAATGTCCCAGCAAATTGTTCCTGACATGTCCCAGGTGAAGAGGTTTGTTGGTATTGGGCGATGAAAACTCGATCATAACCAGGGGTGAATCCTTATCTGCATTCAGTGTTCCATATGCCTCTGCTTTCAGCTCACCATCCAGAAACTCTTTCCAGTATTGCTGGGAAATTTCCAGGTTTAAAAATCCTTTAATGACGTTAAAACCCGCCACCATGATTGAATGTTCCTGCATATAGGCACCCAGTATAGTGCCGGTTTCTTCGGGTGAAAGCTTCGAATAACGCAAGAGGGAAAATGTCACTACGGTGAAATCGCCTGTAAAATCTTTCCGGGTTTTTTGAACCTGGATCAGCTCTTCCTCCAACTGTATTCCCCATTTCTCCCCGATGGCTTCTTTGGCTAAAGCCTTTAATATCTGATCAATTTTCTGCATCTACATTTTTCTAAAGTGCAAAGATAAAAAATGAATACGAACTTAACGAGGGAATAAGTATTTGCCCTGAAGGCCGGTATAACACAAAAAGGCCCTCCTGCGAGCGCAGAAGGACCTTAAAACTAAACTAACCCTAAAACTAAATCTATGAAAAGAAATGTAGAATTTAAAGAACGAAATTATCTATTTGATAATCAATAAAGTCTCTACATTTTTATAACGTGCAAATTGCGAAAAAGTTGCACTAAATTGTGAAAATTTTCATTAAAAATTGTTAATATTTTTCCCGTATCTTTAACATTATTGACAATTAATGTACGTTGTGGATTAATATGCCTTCACAATATCTTCATATAGTTTCCTTCAACATTCCCTATCCGGCCGACTATGGAGGCGTCATTGATATTTTCTATAAAATAAAAGCACTCTCACAGGCCGGGGTCCGGGTTATACTTCACTGCTTTCAATACGGACGTTCACCTTCCAAAGAACTCGAGGATCTATGCTTTAAGGTACATTACTATCCCCGAAAGCGTGGAATCAACTATATGCTTAATTCCGATCCATACATTGTAGTTACAAGAAATGCAAATACCATGCCAAAGCATCTCCTTGGCGACTCATTTCCTGTGCTTTTCGAAGGCTTACACAGCACCAGCGTTCTACATAAATGTATTCAGGCCAAGAAATTGACATTGGTAAGGGCCCATAATATTGAGCATGACTATTACAGGAGCCTTTCCCGGGTCGAACGGATCCCTTCTCATAAACTCTTCCTGCTCTCAGAATCCATCAAATTGAGACGCTATGAAAAAATCTTGCATCATGCCGATTACATCCTGGGCATAGCCAAGCATGAAACAGATTATTTCAATGAGACCTATGGAGATGCCGTGTTTGTTCCAGCTTTTCACCGTTTTGAGGAAGTAAGCTCCCTGCCTGGGAGGGGAAACTATATTCTTTACCACGGCAACCTGGAGGTGGCGGAAAACTCAGAAATGTTTCTTAGCCTGGCGAAGAATCTCCTTACAGGGACCCCTTACTTTGTGGTAGTAGCAGGAAAAAATCCATCTCCGGGCTTTCAGAAAAGAGTAGCCCGTTTTCCTACTGTCAGACTGGTGGCAAATCCTTCCGACCAGGAACTGGATAAACTCATTGCCCATGCCCATATCAACCTACTGTTTACCAGGCAGTCCACAGGAATCAAACTCAAACTGTTGCATGCTCTTTTTGCAGGCAGGCATTGCCTTGCAAACCCGGAAATGGTGGAAGGAAGCGGACTCGACAGGCTATGCACTGTAGCAGGGTCTATGGAAGAATCAAAAATTCAGCTTGTAAAACTCATGGGACAGGCTTTTAGTGAACAGCAGGTCCAGGACAGAAAAAGGGCCCTGATGGAGTTCTCCAACAGGGCCGGTGCAGAAAAAATTCTAAGGATATTGGCTTAACTCTCCTCTGGTCCACTTCGTTCATGCCGGTGGTCAGGTCTGTCGAGAATGGAGAAAATAAGTACAACTACTGCAGCAGCGGCAAGTACCACCATCAGAGATTTAAACATCCTTGCAATAAGGTATTCAATATCAACCACTTCCCAGATTCCAAGAATGGCTACAAGAGAGAATATCAGTACCAGAGCAGACAGTGTATAGGCAATAATTCTTTTTGCTTTCATAGTTTGAAAATTTAGTTTATGTATTCAAATTACTGAATTATTGTTTTTGTATCAAGAAACGGGCCAATGAATATAAATTATGGAATTCCCGGGAGCCTCCCTTTTCTTGAAGTATCCATTGTGTCCTCCCCGGCAGAGACTCCACCTGAATCGTCGTGGGAGCACTCTGATCCACACCGTACCCCAGCCTTTCCAGACTACTGCGGGTCCATGCGAGGGCCTCTTCCCTATCCCCTTCCAGCCTGATACTACCTTTACGGTCCCTGGAATACAGAAACCTGCCAGCTATTTCATCGAAGCGGATACCTGAGCTGGAAAACAAATCATTGAATAATCCGGACAGGCCCAGATCCTCCGGGGCACCCTCCAGTATCCTTCCCTCATGGATCACCCACATTTTATCGGCACACATCATGGCTGTTTCCAGGTCGTGGGTGGAATAGACGATGGACCTGCCTCGGTCCCGGAAGCGACTTAGTAGAGCAATCAGATCATAGGTGTTGGGAATATCAAGAAAGGCAGTAGGTTCATCCAGTACCATCAGCGGAGTATCCTGGGCAAAAGCGCGGGCGATCATGGCACGTTGCCGCTCTCCGTCACTCAGGCAATCCAGTTTCCGATCCATAAAAACGCCCATCTGAACCTCACTGAGTGCCTGTTCAATCTGATCCCGATCCTCCCTGGTCAGCCGCCCCATCCATCCGGTGTGAGGCATTCTGCCCAATCCTACCAGTTCTCCAACGGTCAGGGAGGGAAGCTGTGTAAGCTGGGAGGAAACAAAACTGACTCTGCGGGCACGTTCCGGAAGGGAATAGTCACCGAAGGGCCTGCCTTCGAGCAGACAATCTCCACCCAACGGTGTAAGCAGTCCGATCATGGATTTCAGAAGAGTACTCTTTCCTGTCCCGTTCCTGCCAATCAGGGCCACCATTTCGCCCGGATTTACGGATAGCCTGATGGAATCAAGCAGGGCTTTTCCCTTTTGAAAACCAATGCTAAAACGGTCCAGCGAGATAATATGTCCTTCCTCAGTTCCCGACATCAGAGCGATTGTGCTTTTTTGTTCATAATCACAAGCCATATTACCACCGGAATACCAATCAGGGAGGTAACTGCATTGATGGGTAATATATGCTCGGTACCCGGCAGGCGGGAAACTATATCACTAAAGAGCATCACTACCATACCTGTGAGCATACTGGCCGGTAAGAGAATGCGGTGATCGGAACGGTTCAGAAGGAATCTAGCCATATGTGGTACGGCAATCCCGATAAAGCCTATGGGGCCGCAAAAGGCTGTAATGGTCCCTGCCAGGATGCTGGTGGTGGCAAATATTATCAAACGGGTGCGCTGTATGCGGATCCCCATGGTAAGCGCATACTCCTCTCCAAGCATCAGTCCGTTAAGCACCTTTGAATATGCAAGGGTCACCAACAAAAGCGGAAGGATGGCCCAAGCCATAATAGTAAGCTGAGCCCCGGTAACATTGCCCAGACTGCCCATGCTCCAAATCACAAATGATTTGAGAGCCGAAGCCTGGCTGAAATACTGCATAATACTGATTATAGCGGCCAGTCCGCTGGCAAACATAATTCCCAGGATCAGGATGGTCATCACATCCTTGATGCGGTAAGACACAAAGAGCAGAAGCAGCATTACTGTACCTGCCCCTATCCAGGCAGCGATGGCCAGGCTCCAGGTGGCCACGATGCCGGTAGCTCCAGCACCCAATACCACCAGTGCCGCTCCAAAACTGGCACCGGAGCTGATTCCCAGTACATAGGGGCCTGCAAGCGGATTTCGGAAGAGGGTCTGCATCTGAAGGCCACATACAGGGAGTGCTGCCCCTGCCATCAGTGCCGTGGCCACCCTGGGCAGCCTGAATTTTGTCAGTATCACCAGCTCTTGTTCCGAGAGCGTGTTTCTTCCCAGCAAATGACCCCACATATCACCAAGGGTAATGGAAATACTCCCCAGCCTCAGATCCAGAAAAAAAAGAGCCACAAGGAGCAGCCCCAGAATATAGATAATAAATACAGCTCTCGAGTGGAATCTCACATCCTACTTCTTTAGGTCTTCCACAAGCTCGGCCAGTTTAATTAAATCCAGCTGAACCTGCCTGTAGTGCTCTTTTAATGAGGATGATTCAGCATCAGTTTCAGGATGATTGGTCCGCAGAATCAAGTCGTTTCTAAGCAATACCAGTTTACTGATTACTTTGTCGAATTTGTCTTCGGAAAGCTCATTTGTATAGTGCCTGTAAGAGAAACACTCCTGCAATAAATCAAATGCAAACCTGTTGATATCCTTCTTCAGTATCCTGATGCTGGCCATGAGTAGTAGTTTTTATGATACCCAAAAGTAAGGATTATTTTAATTGCCTGTAGTATACATAGCGATGATCTGTCAATAAGCCAGGATGAAACACCCCGATTAGATCGGCCAGTACCAGATCGGGGCGGACCGTAGCCGATTCCCAGTAATCGTTTCCCCCGGCATCATTGCTGCGCGCATCATTGTTATAGACCTGACCACTTTTCTGTACCTTCAGATCCCCGAAACGTTCATCCAGCTCAATGATATCCTCCAGGGAACTGGCTGCCCCGGGGTTGATCCAGATATCGGCTTTCACGGCTCTCAGGTAGACCGACTCCAGGTCGAGAGGTACAGCCTGGGTGGAAGGATTATCCTTCCACAGATAATCCCCACCGGCATCCTCCATAAGTTTTGCTGCAAAGCTCTCCCCCCCCGCCATGTACCAGGTATCCTTCCATGGAAGACCGCTAAGCACCCTTGGTCTGAAACTCAGCTCTGAAGTCAGATGGGCCAGTGCATTGTAGGCCGAATCGATCTCCTTGAAAAAGCTGGCAGCTTGTTTCTCCTTCTCATAAAAGAGGGAAAAAAACCTGATCCACTCAGCTTTGCCCAGGGGATGGGGCTCCAGATACTCACCGCAGAACACTGCGGAAATTCCTAATTCGGTGAGCTTTTCCAGTATGGTCATCACGTTCCCTTCTACCCCGTAGAGAAAAACAAGATCGGGACTTAGTCCGACCATAGTCTCATAATCAAGTCCCTGACCATATCCAATATCTTGCACTTCTCCCGCTTCGATTCGTTCCCTGATGGCCCGGGTGTAAATAAACTTACTGCCGGAGAGTCCCACAATGGATTCCGCACTCCCCAGCTGATCAATCATGGCCACATGGGTAGTGGAAAGCACAATTACCCTTTGAACAGGAGTCTTAATAAAGGGAATAGTAGCCAGTGAATCCGGAATAGGAGTTCCCTCATGGGCCAGCACATAGGAAAAGATCACATGCTGACTCTGCTGCCAGGGGTCGATCACCTCCAGCAGCCTGTAAGATCCATGTTCCTGTACCCGGAAGCCCAAAGCATAGCGCGTGTAACTATCGCCTGCCGTGGCACCGGGTGAGTCTTTCCTTTCGGAAGATGCTGATTGCCCTGTACAACCGTAAAGCAGTACGGCTCCAATAATCAACAGCTGTCTTATGCTCATTGAGCTGTAAGTATTAGTTTATAATGCTCCTGATAGCTGTCATCGCCTACGGTGAGCAGATAAATGCCTGACGGCAGTGTGGTACATTGTATCTTCATACTTCCCTCTCCCTGGAGCCTGCCTTTTAATACAAGAACTCCTGAAAGATTCACCAGACTGTAACAGGCATCAGCCCTCAAAGCTTCTTTTGAAGTGATGTAGAATCGATCACTGGCAGGATTGGGGAAGACCTGGAAACGGCTCTTCTGCTCAAGTTGAACAGTCTCTGTGGAGGTAGGATCAAATCCGCCAAGGATCATAGGATCCAGATTTTCCGGATCAAGCCAGGATTTTAGGGCATTCCCCTTTTCCTCCTCATAGTCCCAGGCCATCCCAAAGCGGGTAAAATAATCATCATAATTGGGTGCGGGATTATAAATCACCCGATTGTTCTCCGCATCATATCCAATGGAGTCGCCACAGGCCGCATTTCCTCCGCTCAGGGTACCAATCACCCGGCGGGCCTGGTTAAAAAGTGGGGAGCCTGAGGAACCCCCTTCGGTGGAGCCCACATCCCACTGCCTGACCCACCAGTAGGAAAAATAGTGATAGTCATCTAATCCGTTATAGGGTACATCAGCGGGTGTTGCAGGTATAGAGGGTATATCAGCATCGTGAGATATCTTCTTCACATCCCCGAAGGGGTGGTGGATGGTGACCGTGGCAGTGGTCTGAAAAGTTGAGCGTTCCCACCCTGCATAGTAAGCCCCGAATGAAGCAGGAGGGATTTCCGAAAGCTTCACCAAACTAAAATCAATGCTATCCCCGTGCGTAAGATAATCAGCCCCTGAGATGGACATATCCAGAAGTCCGTCCTCCCCGAAACATTCTGCACTCTCATAGTTAAACTGGAAGACCGAGCGATCGGCATAATACTGCTTGTTTAGACAATGTTCAGCTGTGAGAATATAAGGGGTGCTATCGTAGGCGGTGTTGTTTACCAGGACCCCGGTGCACCAGAGTGTGGTTGTATACACCCTGACCACGGAAGGCCTTACCCGTTCCCAGCCATCTCCTTCCACACAGTTTATATCTATTTCACAGCCCTGGGAACATCCAAAATCCCCGGCGGGACAATCGGCCCGGGTGGATTTGAAACCGGTATTCAGAAAAGCGTGCGAAAGAGATTGTAGTTCCAGCTCTCCATAGCTGGTCATAGCTTCCGGTACCTGCATTTCAATAAGTACTTCCTCGCCCGGGATGTGACCCACCGGTAAAATGCCGGACTTTTTGTTATTGGCGGAAGTATAGGCCCCCTTCACTTCCTGCATGGAGGGGTCATATACAAATATCTTAACGCCGGGCAGCAGCTCATATCTATCAAAAACCAGTCCCAGCGAATAGGCACCGGGCGATAGTACATGGACCCTCCAAACCCTCAGATCTCCTTCCCGACTCCAGCTACCATGGCTTTCAGGAGACAGGTTTACAGGACGCTCCAGGGCAAAACGCAGAGGTTTTGAGTTAGTCCTGCGGTTCATCTCTTTAGCAGCCTCGATCTCCATGGGATCGGCCGGGGGAAGAACATACATGACATCAGCAGCTTTCAGACCAGAGCTAATCCCCAGGGGCTTGCCCGGAAACTGCAGCTGTGCGGAGAGAGGTATACTTCCCATAAGAAAAAGCAGTGCAAATCCCCAAAATATGTAACAGATTCTTATCTTCATCACCAGTAACCGGGCTTTATCCCGGTGGTTCTAAAAGTAGAGAATTAAACCCAAAGGTGAAATATTATTTATCTTTGATTAAAAGAGATTCTGATGACTCAGGAGCAGGCCAAAAAAAGAATTAATGAACTCAGGAAAATACTTCAAGAGCATAATTTCAACTACTATGTGAAATCGAATCCTACTATTTCTGATTTTGAATACGACCTGCTAATCAACGAATTACAAACACTCGAATCCGAATTCCCCCAGTTTGATAACGAAAACTCTCCTTCCCGAAGGGTGGGAAGCGATCTGAACCGTGAGTTTGAATCCTTCCCCCATCGGTATCCCATGCTTTCCCTGGGAAATACCTATAACCGGGAGGAACTGGAGGAATTCGACCAGCGAGTCAAAAAGGTGGTTGGAGACGAAGTCGCTTACTTCTGTGAACTTAAGTATGATGGCATAGCTGTGGCACTCACCTACCGCAAGGGCACTTTCCAACAGGCTCTTACCAGGGGCGACGGAAGCAGGGGAGATGATGTAAGCCATAACATTCGTACCATTCGCAGTATCCCGCTCCATCTGCACGGGGACCATATCCCGGAAGACCTGGAAATCAGGGGTGAGGTCATTCTGCCTGCCGAGGGTTTTGAAAAGCTGAATAAGGAACGTGAAAAAAACGGGGAAGCACCCTTTGCAAATCCCAGGAACGCAGCATCGGGAACCCTTAAGATGCAGAACTCTGCACTGGTGGCTAAACGGCCGCTTGATTGCCTCTTCTATTTTATTCCGGGCGAACAAAAGCTGTTTCAGACCCATCATGAAAGTCTTGAAGCAGCTCGTTCATGGGGTTTCAAGGTGCCTGAGTACAATATACTGACCCATTCCATGAGCGAGGTTTTCGATTATATCGACACCTGGGAGTCGGACCGGGCAGATTTGCCTTTTGAAATTGATGGCGTAGTCATAAAAGTAGATTCGATCCTTTTGCAGCAACAACTGGGTTTCACCGCAAAAACCCCCAGGTGGGCCATCTCCTACAAATTCAGGGCTGAACAGGCTCTTTCAAGGGTGCTCTCCATTGATTTCCAGGTGGGAAGAACAGGGGCCATTACTCCGGTGGCAAACCTGGAACCCGTTCAGCTGGCCGGGACCATCGTAAAAAGAGCCACTCTTCACAATGCGGACCAGATCTCCCTGCTGGATATACGCCTGGGCGATCATGTGCATGTGGAGAAGGGTGGAGAAATTATTCCGAAAATTGTGGGTGTTGACCAAAAGCAAAGAGATCCGTCCAGCAAACCTTTTCGTTTTATTTCCACCTGTCCCGAGTGCGGCACCCAACTGCTAAGAAAAGAGGATGAAGCTGCACACTACTGTCCCAACGAAACCGGGTGCCCACCCCAGATAAAGGGACGCATAGAACATTTTATCAGCCGAAAAGCCATGGAGATCAATGCCGCTGAAGCCACCATCGACCTTCTTTTCAGGGAGGGACTGGTAAAAGATGTGTCTGATCTCTACACTCTGAATCTGGATCAGGTAAAAAACCTGGACCGTTTTGGAGAGAAATCGGCTCAAAATCTGATTTCCAGCATAGAAAACTCCAGGCAGGTTCCTTTCCCCCGTGTGCTTTATGCTTTGGGTATAAGATATGTAGGTGAGACTGTTGCCAGAAAACTGGCTGAAGCCTTTCTCAGCCTGGAGCGCTTGATGGAAGCGAATCAGGAGGCCCTGGAAGAGGTGGATGAGATTGGGGAACGTATTGCTCAGTCGCTTCGTTCCTGGTTCAGCGAAGAGCGAAATATTCACTTGCTGAACCGACTGAAATCAGCAGGCCTGCAGATGGAAATGGACCGTCCTGAGACACTGATCAGTCAATTGCTCACAGGAAAAACACTTGTAATCTCGGGAGTTTTTGCCCATCACTCAAGAGATGAACTAAAAACAATGATCGAGCAGCATGGAGGGAAAAACAGTGCTTCCATCAGTGCGAGAACAGATTACATCCTGGCCGGAGAAAACATGGGTCCAAGCAAATATCAGAAAGCGCAAAAATTGGGGATAGAGATTATCACCGAAGAGCAGTTCATGTCCATGTTGGCTCTGTAGCATTGAATAATAATTGTATTTTTGTGCGTATGGCAGGAATAAGAGAATACATTGGGATCAGGGTACTGAACGGTAAACTGAAGAACTTTAAAAGAGAGACCAGGGTTCATAATTTCAAAACTGCCTCTACGGCTGTTATCCTATTTGATACGGAAGCTCCAGGTTCTTTCAAGGTGATTAAAGAATTTCTGGATTTCTTAAAAAGGGAGGGAATTGCATCTTCCGTATTTGGGTATGTAAATCAGAAGGAGGTTCCGCAAGAGATGCTATTCTGGAAGGATTTTTATATGATCACCCGAAAGGACCTGAACTGGTATTTGAAGCCAGGAGGTGAGATGGTGGATCTATTCTACAGCCAGGATCCTGATATATTGATCGATTTTACGAGGGATCTCTCCCTGGAACTACAGTTTCTGGTTCAACTCTCACCCGCCAGATTTAAAATTGGAAACTTTACTGAGCAGAAGAATGATTACGATTTGATGATCAACGCCACAGATCACGATGATATGGCTTATATTTCTGAACAGATAAGGCACTATGTCTCAATTTTGAACCCCATAAACTGAATTCAATCATGATGGCAACAAAACTTTTTGGAGGTACAGGAGTGGCTATGATTACACCTTTTCAAAATAATGGAGACCTTGATTTTGACCGCCTGACGATCCATGCCGACCGCTTGATCAGTCAGGGATGCGGTTACCTTGTTGTCCTGGGGACAACCGCAGAGACCCCTACCCTTTCAGCAGATGAAAAAGAAGATGTGCTCTCCTGTGTCGCAGATACCTGTGGAAACAGAGTACCCATCATGCTGGGTATTGGCGGGAATGACACAAGAAATGTCGTTGAGTCCATTAAAAAAGTAAATACAGGAAAAATCGAGGGATTGCTCAGTGTTTCTCCCTACTACAATAAGCCCGGCCAGGAGGGCATCTACCAGCACTATGCTGCGCTGGCTGCAGTTAGTGAACTGCCCCTGATGTTATACAATGTTCCCGGACGAACCGGATCCAATATTAGTGCTGAAACTGCACTCAGACTTGCCAGTGATTTCGAAGGAACCATTATAGGTGTAAAGGAGGCCTCGGGCGATTTTGATCAGATGATGAAGATCATTGCAGAGCGGCCTGAAGGATTCCTGGTGGTCTCAGGAGATGATGCCATTGCACTACCCCTGATTGCGGCTGGTGGTGACGGGGTGATCTCAGTGATTGCTAATGCCTATCCCTCCCTGACATCCACTATGGCTGCTGCTGCCCTGGATGGCTCTTTTGTGAAGGCCAGAGAGATACATTACGCACTGTTTCCCATGATCAAAGCCATCTTTAAAGAGGGAAATCCTGCAGGTGTAAAAGCCGCAATGGAGGTTCAGGGTTGGATCGAAAATGTACTGCGCCTTCCTTTGATTCCGGCAAGTTCAGAACTTCAGCAGGAGATCGCTCTGCTGAACAGCAAACTTCAACAGATTTCAGCTTAGCCCTGGGCTCCCGGTCTTCCGTGACAGTTCTTGTATTTCTTTCCGCTTCCGCAGGGACAGGGGTCGTTTCGTCCCACTTTTTTCTCCACCCGTACCGGTTGCTGAGCCTGGCTTCGTCCGTCTTTTCCCTTTCCCCCACCTGAAGGATCATTGTAGCCAGTCGCATCATCCTTGTTTGTCTCAAACTTACTGAGATCCATCTTCTTTGGAGCTTCAGCACGTTTTACAGAACTGGGATCGCGTAAAGGAATATGTGCCTTCATCAAGGTGGATACTACATCTTTATTCACCTTTTCAATCATGGATGAAAAGAGCTCGAAGGCCTCAAATTTATAGATAAGCAGTGGATCCTTCTGTTCATACTGTGCATTACGCACCGATTGACGAAGATCGTCCAGTTCGCGAAGATGTTCCTGCCATGATTGGTCTATGGTAGCCAGGATAATGCTTTTTTCATAGGAGCGGACCAGTTCTTTTCCTTTCGACTCATAGCATTTTTCAAGGTTGGCTAGCACCTGAAAAACCCTGGTACCATCAGAAACCGGAACCACTATGTTTTCATAAACCTGCCGCTGATGCTCATACACCTGGTTAATCACCGGCATGGCCTGATCAGAGATACTCTCCTGCTTCCGTTTGTAAGCCTCCAGCAGATCCTCATATATTAGATCGACCAGTTCACTGCTGTTCAGACTCTTAAATTCATCGACTGTCACAGGCGCTTCAATGGAGAAGTAACGGATAAGCTCCAGCTTGAAAGCATCAAAGTCGCCACTGCCATGAAATTCGTTTACAATACTTTCAGTAACATCATACATGTTGTTGGCAATATCAAGACCGATCCGCTCCCCATAGAGGGCGTGTTTTCTTCTCTTATATATCACCTCACGCTGTGAGTTCATCACATCGTCATACTCCAGTAAATTCTTCCGGATACCGAAGTTATTCTCCTCCACCTTTTTCTGTGCCCGTTCAATGGATTTGGTAATCATGGAATGTTGAATCTCCTCCCCTTCTTTCAATCCCAGCTTATCCATCATGCCGGCAATTCGTTCGGATCCAAACAGGCGCATCAGGTCATCCTCCAGTGACACATAGAACTGGGAAGAACCCGGATCACCCTGTCGTCCGGCACGACCCCTTAACTGGCGGTCGACCCGTCTCGATTCATGCCGCTCGGTCCCTATGATGGCCAGTCCCCCGGCCTTTATAACCTCTTCGGACAGCTTAATATCGGTTCCACGTCCGGCCATGTTGGTGGCAATGGTAACCGTACCTGCCTTACCCGCCTGGGCCACCACTTCGGCCTCCCGCTGGTGCAGCTTGGCATTCAGTACATTGTGAGGAATCTTCCTGATCTTTAACATTTTCGACAAAAGTTCAGATACCTCCACAGTGGTAGTACCCACCAGCGCAGGACGCCCAGCCTTATTGAGCCTTACCAGCTCATCTATCACCGAATTATATTTTTCCCGCTTGGTTTTATAAACAAGGTCCTCACGGTCGTCCCTTACAATGGGGCGATTGGTGGGGATCACCATAACATCCAGTTTGTAGATATCCCACAATTCACCTGCTTCGGTCTCGGCCGTACCGGTCATACCGGCCAGTTTGTGGTACATCCTGAAATAGTTCTGCAGCGTAATGGTGGCCCAGGTCTGTGTGGCTGCCTCCACCTTCACATTCTCCTTGGCTTCAATGGCCTGGTGGAGTCCGTCGCTGTAGCGCCTTCCTTCCATTATACGGCCGGTCTGCTCATCAACAATCTTCACCTTGTTATCCATCACCACGTACTCCACCTCTTTTTCGAACATGGAATAGGCTTTCAAAAGCTGGTTCACAGTATGAATCCGTTCCGACTTCACAGCATAATCCTGGAGCATTTTGTCTTTGATCTCCAGCTTTTTCTTATCGCTTATATCTGACTTCTCGATCTCGGCCACTTCGGAGCCAATATCGGGCATAATGAAGAAGGCGGCATCGTCGGAGGAACCTGTGATCAGGTCGATCCCTTTCTCTGTCAGTTCCACCGAGTTTAATTTCTCCTCAATAATAAAGAAGAGGTCATCGGTGACAAGGTGCATGTTTTTGGACTGCTCCTGCATGTAGTGATTCTCCGTCTTCAGCATCAGGGATTTATTGCCCTCCTCACTCAACAGCTTTATTAATGGCTTGTACTTTGGAAAGCCTTTATAGGCCTGAAGCAGCTTAAAACCTGCCTTCTCTGTATCTCCATCAGCAAGCAACTTTCTGGCTTCTGTAAAAATTTCCGTGATCAGCTTGCGCTGTACGTTTACCAGCTTCTCAACCTTGGGTTTATACTCACCAAACTCCTGATCATCTCCCCGTGGAATCGGTCCGGATATAATCAATGGGGTTCTTGCGTCATCCACCAGAACCGAGTCCACCTCATCCACGATGGCATAATTATGTTTGCGCTGCACTAGTTCGGCCGGACTATGCGCCATATTGTCACGCAGGTAGTCAAACCCAAATTCGTTGTTGGTCCCAAATGTAATATCACTGTTATAGGCTTTTCGTCTGGCCTCAGAATTGGGCTGATGCCTGTCTATACAATCGACCGTTAATCCGTGAAACTCGTAGATGGGGCCCATCCATTCGGAGTCACGCTTGGCCAGGTAATCATTCACTGTAACCACATGGACACCCTTCCCGGAAAGAGCATTCAAAAAAACAGGCAGTGTGGCCACCAGGGTTTTTCCTTCCCCAGTTGCCATCTCTGCGATTCTCCCTGTGTGTAAAGCCACACCCCCGATTAACTGCACATCATAATGCAGCATATCCCAGGTAACTTCATTGCCACCGGCCATCCAGGTACTACTCCATATGGCGCGATTCCCTTTGATCACTACCGACTCCCGGCTTGCAGCCAGGGTCCGGTCATAGTCCAGGGCAGTAACCTCCACCTCATCCTGTTCCTTGAAGCGACGGGCCGTATCTTTAATCACCGAAAATGCCTCCGGGAGAATCTCATCCAGTATCACCTCATATTTCTCATCGATAACTTCCATCAGCTTATCGATTTGCTGGTAAATTTCCTCCTTCTCACTTACGTCCACTTCAGCATCCTCTGCCTTGGCCTTCAAGGCTTCCAGCTTTGTATTCTCCTCTGCCACGTAATCAGTTACCCGCTTTTTCAAAGCTGCAGAACGTTCACGTAACTGATCGTTACTCAAGTTCGGTATGGATTCATATGCTGCTTTAATTTTTTCAACAAAGGGCATCACCTCACGCATATCCCTGTCCGCCTTGTTGCCCAGAAATTTTCCTATTATTTTGCCTACATCCATGATCCGATGTGATTATTTAGTTTATATCTATATATTGTGAAAACACAAATTTACCTTTTTTATCGATCCTGCACTTTCAAATTGTGTACCAATATTAAAATCCGGCGAATTTGGCAGCATAAAAAAGGAAAGGGGATGTTTCTCATGACCTGAAAAACACCCCCCTAGTCCCTTGTAAAAGGTAGTTACTTACTCTGCAGAAGCCTCCCCGTCCCCGCGCATGGTCATAATATCACGATCGAACATATAAAGGTTATTTTTTCCCAGGAGATTCAGTTTATCGATGATCGCTTTTACGGACGATTCCTCTTCGATCTGTTCGGTAACAAACCACTGAATCCAGTTTTGGGTCGTATAGTCATTTTCTGCAATACAGGCACCTACAATCTCATTGATGGATGCAGAAATATACTTCTCGTGTTTCAACACCTGGTCAAACATCACAAATACATCCCCGAAATCTTTGGGAGGTGTATTGATGCCGGGAATAAGAGCGACACCATCACGTTCGTTTACATATTTGACCAGCTTAAGCATATGTATCCGCTCTTCTTCTGCCTGGGAATAGAGCCAGTTTGAAACACCCTCAAAGCCTTTATTTTCGGCCCATGAGGCCATGGAAAGATACAACTGTGATGAGTAGTCTTCCCGTTCTATCTGTCGATTCAGAATCTCTTCAACTTTTTTTGGTAGCATAGTATTAAAGTTAATAGGTTCTTAACTAAATTCACATATTTTCGATAATGGCTGAGCCAAATTCTGAACACTTCAGTTCAGTGGAATCATCCATGAGTCGGGCAAAGTCATAAGTCACCTTTTTCTTCAAAATTGCCTCCTGCAATCCGCTAACAATCAAATCGGCCGCTTCATTCCATCCCATATACTGAAGCATCATTACTCCCGAAAGGATCACCGATCCAGGATTCACCTTATCCAATCCTGCATATTTCGGAGCCGTCCCATGGGTAGCCTCAAATATGGCATGCCCGGTCTCATAGTTAATGTTGGCCCCCGGAGCAATGCCAATTCCTCCCACGATTGCGGCAAGCGCATCAGAAATATAATCGCCGTTCAGGTTCATGGTGGCAATGACCGAGTATTCGGCCGGACGGGTAAGTATCTGCTGCAAGAAGGCATCAGCTATAACATCCTTAATCAGAATCTTGCCAGCCTTCAGTGCGGATTCCTGGGCCTTATCAGCCTCAGCTTTCCCTTCTTTCTCGGCAATCCTGTCATACTGGTTCCAGGTAAATACCACATCGCCAAATTCCTCTTCGGCCAACTCATAGCCCCAAAGCTTAAACTGTCCCTCGGTAAACTTCATGATATTCCCTTTATGTACCAGGGATACAGATGGCTTCTGGTTACGAACTGCATACTGGATAGCGCTTCTCACCAGGCGATATGTACCTTCTTTGGAAATGGGCTTAATACCTATGGATGTAGTTTCCGGAAAACGCATTGTAGAGACTCCCATCTCGTCCAGTAGAAATTTTTTGATTTTTTCCCCTTCCGGTGTACCGGTCAGCCACTCAATTCCGGCATATATATCTTCTGAATTTTCACGGAAGATTACCATATCGGTAGTCTCAGGCCTTTTTACAGGGGAGGGAACTCCTTTATAATATCGTACAGGACGCAGACATACATATAAATCAAGAATCTGTCTCAAAGCCACATTAAGTGAACGAATCCCTCCTCCGATAGGTGTTGTCAGCGGTCCCTTGATGGCCACCAGGTGTTCATGAATTACATCGAGGGTCTCCTCGGGCAACCACTTGCCAGTTTTGCCAAATGCTTTATCGCCGGCATAGACTTCCTTCCAGACAATTTTTCTTTTACCCTGGTATGCTTTCTCAACAGCAGCATCCAGAACCCTTACAGATGCGGCCCAGATATCCGGACCTGTACCATCTCCTTCAATAAATGGAACAATTGGAAAATCAGGAACTGTTATTTTCCCATGCTGGTTGGTGATCTTTTCTCCGGTCATTTTTATAATCTTATGGTTTACGTATTAAATTACAATTGAAAATCTATAATGTTCAATCGTCAAAATCCAGATTAAACCGGGTTTTGAGCTTTTCGAGTTCAGGGTTCTTCCCCACCAGAAATTCCAGTTTGTCCTGCTCTGTGTATATTTTCTTACCATTCTGCGTGTTCTCAGACACTTCTGTAACAATTTCTATGGCTGACAATCCAGTAACATTCTTAATATATGCTAAAAGTCCTGATTTGATATTCTTTAAAAAATTATCCCTTTGCAACTCGCTGTTCAACAATACCAGCAATGCTCCATCATTCCTGACCACCGGACTGTTATTCACCAGTGTACTGTAAATACGAGGTTTCGTTTTCTCAATGGAGGCTGCATAATCCTTCCATGCCTTAATTATAGCATCAGGTCCTGCCGTCTGGGGCTTATCAGGCACCATCTCATGCTGCTCCAGAGATTCAGATGATTGTTTCTCCATCGGCTCAACGGCCCTGGCGGTACCTCTCAGACCATCTTTTATGGAAATGCCCGTGCTCCTTACAAGATTGCTGGCACCATTCCAGTTTTCGTTCTTTTCCACATTCGGTTGAACTTCAGATTCAGGGACTGGCTGAGCCTCTGATTCAGAGACTATTTGAGCCACAGGTTCTTGTGGACTTTTAGTCTGGGGCTCCTTTTTTTGAACTGATGCAGACAGCTGATCAGTTTTAGACTCAGTTACTGTTTTTTTTTTTGAAACCCCGGAAAGGTTGGCCAGTTTAACCAGTGCAAGCTCAATGGTTAGGCGTTGATTCCGGCTAACTCTAAACTGAATATCCGTCTGGTTGCATATTTCGAGTCCGGAATACAGAAACTGCAGAGTTACTTCCTTCGATTGTGAGAGATACTTCTCCTTAATCCCAGCTCCAACCTCCATCAATTGAACCGTCTCCGGATTTTTGCAAACCATCAGATCCCTGAGGTGGGCCGCATACCCATTGATGAAGTTTCGGGGATCAAATCCCTTTGAAAGAATCTCATCAAAAAGGAGCATGGCAGAAGCCACATCCCCTTCAAGCAGCGAGAATGTGAGCTTAAAGAAATATTCATAGTCCAGAATATTCAGGTTATTAATCACATCCTGGTAGCGAATCTTCTCCCCTGAAAAACTAACCACCTGGTCGAAAATGGAAAGTGCATCCCGCATGGCCCCGTCTGCCTTCTGTGCAATGACATGCAGTGCATCTTCTTCGTATTCAAGCTTCTCTTTTCCTGCAATGCCCTTCAGGTATTCCACCGCATCTTCCACACGAATCCGGTTAAAGTCAAAAATCTGGCAACGGGAGAGGATGGTTGGAATGATTTTATGTTTCTCTGTGGTTGCCAGGACAAAGATGGCATGTGCGGGTGGTTCCTCCAGGGTTTTCAGGAAAGCATTAAATGCAGCCTGGGAGAGCATATGAACCTCATCTATTATATAGATGCTATAGGTGCCAATCTGGGGGGGGATTCTAACCTGTTCGGTAAGCGTTCTGATATCATCCACCGAATTATTGGAAGCAGCATCTAATTCATGAATGCTGTATGAGCGGTTCTCATTGAAGGAAATGCATGACTCACACTTATCACAGGCCTCTCCTGCATCAGAGATATTTTCACAGTTGATTGTTTTGGCAAAGATCCGTGCACAGGTGGTTTTCCCCACTCCACGCGGTCCGCTGAAAAGATAGGCGTGTCCCAGGTGGTTGTTCAAAATGGAATTCCGAAGAGTGGTAGTCAGAGAAGGCTGACCAACTACATCATTAAAACTTACCGGTCTGTATTTTCGGGCTGATACAATAAATTTATCCATATGCAATTGCAAAGATAACAACTATGTCGTAAAGTCAAACGTCTGAAAAGTCATATATATAATGAAATGTAAGGCTCTTTGTTTGGCTCTTAATCAAAAACTTCCTACTTTTGCAGTCAATTTTTTATTAACTAAATATTTATACATGTTGAATCAATACGAAACCGTTTTCATTGCTACTCCCGTTTTGTCTGAAAGCCAGATGAAGGAAGCGGTTGCAAAATTCAAAAAGATTATCACCGATAGCAAAGGTGAAATCGTTTATGAAGAGGATTGGGGTCTGAAAAAGCTGGCCTATCCCATTCAGAAAAAATCCACTGGATTTTACCATCTGATCGAGTTCAGGGCTGAGCCCGACCTGATCGCCAAACTTGAAGTCGAGTACCGCAGGGATGAGCGAATTCTTCGCTTCCTAACTATGAAAATGGAGAAATATGCGGTTGCTTATGCAGAGAAGAAAAGAGCAAGAAAATCAGCAGAACAAAAACAGGAGAACGAGTAATGGCACAGGACAATTCAGAAATCAGATATTTAACTCCACCAACGGTAGAGATTAAGAAAAAGAAGTATTGCAGGTTCAGAAAGAGCCGCATCAGATACATCGACTATAAAGATCCCGAGTTCCTGAAGAAGTTCCTGAACGAGCAGGGTAAAATTCTTCCGAGGCGCCTTACCGGTACCTCGCTGAAGTTTCAGAGAAAAATTGCAGTGGCCATCAAACGTGCACGTCACCTGGCACTGCTTCCTTATGTAACTGACATGTTAAAGTAAAAGGAGGACCTTAAAATGAATGTGATCTTAAAACAGGACATGCCTAACCTGGGACATAAGGACGATATTATAACAGTGAAAGATGGTTATGCCAGGAATTACCTGATTCCAAAAGGATATGCCATTAATGCTACTGCGCAGAACAAGAAAATCCATGAGGAAATCCTTCGCCAGCGTGCTCATAAAGAGGCAGAACTGAAGGAGGCAGCCTTGAAACTTGCCGAAGAGCTGAAGAAAGTTTCCCTGAGCATTGGTGCTAAAACCAGTACCAAAGGTAAGATCTTCGGTTCTGTAAACACAATCCAGATAGCAGAAGCCCTGACGGAAAAAGGATTCGAAGTGGAGCGGAAGAACATCTCCATCAAGGACGATCTGATTAAGGAAGTCGGCAGTTATTCAGCTACCGTAAGACTGCACAGAGAAGTGCATGTAGATATTCCTTTCGAGATAGTCTCAGAATAGAGATATACTACTGTTTTATATAAAAAAACCGTCCGGTTAGCCCGGGCGGTTTTTTTATAAGTTACTAGTTGCCAAAGTTATCTACCCAGGACTTCCGTTTGTTGTATTTCAGGTCCGCCAGGATGGATGATTTGGCATTGATCTGGAAATTGTAGGATTTGTAGTCCCCAAAGGGAACAACAGAGATCCGCATCTCCCAGCAGTGAAGATCCCTGTAGATGCTGAGATTAGTTGTGGAGAATTGCTTCTTATTTAGGTCATAGCCTGTATTAAACCCGATCTTCCAGTTGGGCGACAGAGAAAAATCGCCCGATGCCCGTATGGTCTGAACAGTTGTGGCTTCGTATTTCGGCTTTCTATAGCTGAAACTATAATCGAGCCTCAGGGACCAGGGAATATCGAAATCCACATAATCGCCATAATACTCCTCCACATTGGGATCATAACCCGCCATGGGATCATCCCTGCTCATATCCTTGTTATTCAATTGCGATTCCCTGTCCATATTTTCCTGTCCCGACTTGCTGTCACCCTTGTCCTGTTGCGATTTCAGTGTAAAGCCTGCAGACATGCTGGCACTTGATAAACGAAGAGGTTTTCCCGTCTGTGCAAAATAGGTTTTAGCGGTCCGGGAATACGTAGAATCATATCCAAAGGGGTCCATGACTCCCCTGAAGCTTATATTCATCTTCCCCTTAAATATCCTGGTACTTCCGTTGAAGTTAATGGGGGTCCAGGCCGGGGTAAGAGTATCGTTATGAAAGAGGTTCAGGCTGGTACTAAAATTCAGGTTATCCAGTAGCTTCACCTTTTCCAGCTCATCGATGGTATCCACCTTGGAGCGCATTTTGGCCTCCAGGTTATTACGTAAGGAAAAATTCAGGGATCCGGAGGCACCTCTGGATGTAGGCGTTCCATAAATCTGATCCTTATAAATAGAATACTCGGCCAGTGTATCGTTGTTATTTTCCGGATCAACCAGTGTCCGGTAGTAATCGGCCTGGAGCTCACCCATATCAGGCACATAGGAAAAACTGGCCGAAGGAGACATTACATGCCTGATTGCCTCCAGTCTTCCTTTCCCACTGAACTGGTACATCCCGTAAATTTTTGGAGAAAGCCCGGATCCGATGCTTGGAAACATAGAATGCGCATAGGATAGCTTATTAAGCAGGGTATCCTCCACAATTGGATTCTGACCGGTAATGTTCCCCTGATCATCATACATATATTCATAATCTGAGATATACATTTCGTACTGCCTGGTATATACCATCCCATTGTAATTCATAGAGGGAGTGATGGCAAAACTCTGCAACATGGGCGTTTTTCTGAATGGCTTAATGCTCAGGCTTAAAGGAATGGTGTGCTTGTACCCGTTTTCCATATCATTCCATACATCGCTGGTAAACAACAGTGAATCAGTGGTGGAAATTCGGTTCTCCAGCATACTGGTGTAACTCAGTTGTATGTCCTCATACCACCTTTTTGGCCCTGTACTCACTTTACGTTTGAAAGGATTGATCCTGGACATATTAAACGAAATCTTTGGCAGGGTCAGGTTCACCCCCTGTGTATTGCTGTTCTGCGAGTGGTTGAGAGAGGCACTCATATTAAAGGGACTGCCGGGCCAGGATTTGGTATAGGAAATACTGGACTGCTTGGTGTTGGTCATCACGCTGTTGATGTTCCGTGTATGGTTCTTATCATAGGAAGAAGAGGAGAGGTTCACAGAAGCCCTGAAGGAGCTAGTGGGATTAGCCCTGGAGTCCTGGCTATGGCTCCATCCAATGCGGTAGTCCTTGCTTGCACTGTATGTATCTTCAATATCCCTGAAGCCAGAGACATTCTTAAAATATTGCACATTCACGTTCCCTCCAAAGCGATAGTTCACCTTATAAGCACTTGCCATCCTTACTCCCCAGGTACCATTTGTATAGATATCACCGGTAACACGAAGATCCATATAATCATTCAGGGCAAAATAGTAGCCACCATCCCTGAGGTAAAATCCTCTGTTGGATTCCTCTCCGTATTTTGGCAGGAGTATCCCGGAGGCTTTAGTCCTGGTGTTGGGGAAAAAACCAAAAGGAATCCCAATAGGTAATGGAACATCGGCCACCACAACATAGGCCGGCCCGGATACAATCTTATCCCCCGGCATACTAATCCCCTTGGTGATGGCTATATAGAAATGAGGATGTTCTAAATCGCAGGTGGTATACTTGCCATTCTTTAGATGCACATGCCCGTTGTTCTGCATCTTGGTTTCCTCAGCATGCAGGAAGCCCCCTTCCTGTTCGGTAATCACTTCCGTGACATAAGCCTTTTTAGTCTTGAAATTATATTCCAGATGTTTTGCATTAAAAGCTCCACTGAGGTCGGTGAAAACCGGATTTCCCTTGATAGTACCTGTGGAATCTGGCAGACCATAGGCTACAACCAGGTTCTGATCCATATCATAACGAATATAAGCTGCATCAAGAACGATTTCTTCATAGGTTATATGGGCATTCCCGTAGAGTTCAACCATTCCGCCATCCAGAGAAAAAACAAGCGAATCGCTGGCATTATACTTCACTTCCGCCCCAATATCGCTTCTCACCGGCTTGGGACCAGGCAGTGTGTCGGAGCGAATAGAATCGGCCAGCAGGATATCATCAGATATTGTACTATCGCCAGAGCCCGGACTCATAGAGTCTGCCACCACTAATGAATCTGGCCGTTGCGCATGCAATAAGCTGCATGTCACAATAGTTAGTAAGATGATGAAAAATAACTTAGGTCGAGCGTAATGCAAGATGGATAAACTTATATTTTTGTGATAAATGCAAAGGTAATGCCAATAAATGTAAAACGGTTATTTCATACGTTTCTTGTTTCAACATTCTTAGTATTTATTTTTATCCCACTGAATGCAGGAAACAATAGTACAGATCCACCCAAGGGGATCCGGACCGTTGTGATTGATGCTGGTCATGGCGGCAAGGATTCCGGAGCCGTGGGGAAAAAGGGTAAGGAAAAGGATATCGCCCTGGCCATCACCCTGAAGCTGGGGAAGTACATTGAGGAAAACATTCCCGAGGTGAAGGTGATTTACACCCGAAAAACGGATGTATACCCAAAACTGATCGAGCGTGCCAATATAGCCAACGAGGCTGAAGCGGACCTGTTTATCTCAATTCATGTGAACGCGCATACCCAATCTTCGGCCGATGGAACACTTACGCTGGTGCTCGGGCAACACAGGGCAGATGAGAACTTCGATGTGGCGGTCAGGGAGAATTCGGTGATCCTGTTGGAAGATGATTATGAAATAACCTATGAAGGTTTCGATCCCAAATCCACCGAGTCCTATATCATGTTCTCGCTGATGCAGAAAACTTATTTTAAGCAGAGCATACAGTTCGGGGACTATGTTCAGGATCAGTTTCGCGAACGTGCAAACCGAAAGGACCGTGGAGTCAGGGAGCAAGGAATCCTGGTGCTTGCTCAGATATCCATGCCGGGTGTCCTGGTGGAGACCGGATTTATAACAAATCCACAGGAAGAGAAATACCTGATGACTGAATATGGACAGGACATTATTGCTTCGGCCATATACCGGGGGTTTAAAGAATATAAGGAGGAGATTGACCGCAAAAGCAAACTAACTGTAGTTGTGGATGATAAGCCAGCTACCAGTCAGTCAGCCACTGCAAAGGCTGCGCTATCCTCTTCGGTCGACCAGATTGTCTTTAGTATCCAGGTGGCCTCTTCCAAGAACAAAATAGACACAGATCCGTCATCCTTTAAGGGATACGAAGGAATAATGGTCCTTGAGGATGGAAAATGGTTTAAGTATCTGGTGGGAAAGGAAAGCAGCTATCATTCGGCACTGGATAAATGCAAAACCATCAAGTCTGATTACCCTGATGCCTTTGTAGTGGCATCAAAGAGTGGGAGGCTCATTCCTCTGAATGAGGCCCTGGAAGAAATGAACCACTAATATGAAAATCAAAAGCGAAGTAAAAGTTGGCCTGATCGGTATAGCTACCCTGGTATTATTAATTTGGGGCATTAACTATCTGAAAGGCCGGGATATACTTACAAAAACCTACACGCTTCATGCTTTTTTTGAAGATTCTGAAGGATTGGAAAGTTCATCCCCAGTGCTTCTGAAAGGTGTAAAGATCGGCTATATTGATGCAATTGAACTGCAAGCCGAAGCTCCACTACCCATTCATGTAATCTTAAACATTGAAAAATCCTACCCCCTGAAAATTGGTTCTACAGCGATTCTATTTAGTGCAGATTTGCTTGGAAGCCGCGCCATCCGGCTTGAATCGTCAGAGGAAGAGGGATATCTGCAACACAACGATACAATCCATACAGCAACTGAAACTAATATGTTCTCTTCACTAACAGAGCAGGTTCTGCCCGTGATGCAACAGATTGGAGATCTTGCTGAATCGCTCGACAGCGTAGTATTGAAGCTTGACATGCTCCTGGAAACAGATGCCCCGGATAAAACTCTGCAGAACCTCTCAGAGATATCAGGCTCTCTTTCTGCTTCTTTGAGTCCAGGCGGCCCCCTCTATGAAAGTTTCCTCAATCTGGAATCCTTCACCTCCATGCTCAAAGCACAGGAGGATGAAATTGCATCCATGACCTTTCATCTGAATTCCATTAGCGAAGCATTGGATAGTGCAGGAATTATTAGGATATCCAAAGAGTTAATAGCCGCATCCGCAGAGTTCACACAGCTTATTGAACAGGTGAATTCCGGCCAGGGCTCGGCAGGTAAACTAATCTATTCAGATTCTCTATATACACACCTGCTCCACCTGGTGACCGACCTTGACAGCCTGGTATATGATCTGAATGAAAATCCCCAGGATTATGTGAGGTTTTCTCTGTTTGGAAAATAACAGATGTAAATCTGCCGTTTGCCCTATTTTTTTACTCGATAATTTGATGAAATTATTGTTTCTTATGTCTGAATTCTGCACCTCAGGAGTGATTGCATTAAACTATATATTGAATTGGGAGGACTAAAGGTTTAAATAACAATCCATTAAGCTTATATTAACATCGAATTTAGTTATCTGCCTGGTAATCTGCACGTTACGGGAATTGATTTTTTTTTCATTTTCTAAAGAGTTGACCTTAAAACGGATATAATATTTCTGAGAGTTTCAGGGCTTGTTCAGTTTTTTTTTAACTTTTTTTTCACAATCTTTGTTTTAGGAATCCTGAGGGATCTAAGTGTATGAAACTAACCTGTAAAATCGTTGTTTACGATGCATGAACGTATATGGAACAGTTGTCTTAATGTAATTAAAGACAATGTCCCCTCAATAAGTTTTCGTACTTGGTTTGAGCCTATTGTTCCACTTAAGCTTGATAATGATATTCTGACCATCCAGGTTCCCAGTCCTTTTTTTTACGAGTACCTTGAAGAACAGTACATTGATATTTTGAGAAAAGTGATCAAGAAAGAGCTGGGCCCGGAAGCCAAGCTTGAGTATAATGTGATCATGCAGAATAATTCTTATAATAACAACAAACCTTACACAGTTAAGTTCCCCGCAAGTAACAACAAGGAGATCAAGAATACTCCTGTTTCGGTTCCACTGGATGCCAGTGAGAACACTATCAAAAATCCTTTTGTCATCCCGGGCCTGAAAAAATTGGACATTGACCCCAGGCTTAACCCGGAAAATTCATTTGATAATTTTATTGAAGGGGAATGTAACAGGCTGGCCCGTTCTGCCGGATTTGCAGTGTCGAAGAATCCCGGAGGAACTGCATTTAATCCCCTCCTGATCTATGGAGACAGCGGACTGGGGAAAACGCACCTGGCTCAGGCCATTGGCATAGAAGTAAAGGAGTTGTTCCCTGAGAAGATCGTACTTTATGTAAATGCAAACAAGTTCCAAACTCAGTTTGTAGATGCCATCAGGAACAATAATAAGAACGATTTTCTTCATTTTTACCAGATGATTGATGTGTTGATCATCGATGACGTACATGAATTTGCAGGTAAAGAAAAGACACAAGATACCTTTTTCCATATTTTTAATCATCTCCATCAGAGCGGCAAGCAGCTCATTCTCACTTCAGATAAGCCTCCTGTGGAATTACAGGGGATGGAATCGAGACTGCTGAGCAGGTTCAAGTGGGGCCTCTCTGCCGATCTTCAGGCACCCGATTTCGAAACCCGGATGGCCATATTGAAGAAGAAGACCTATAACGATGGCATAGTACTTCCTGAAGAAGTGCTGGAATACATCGCCACACATATCTCTGACAATATCAGAGAACTTGAAGGAGCACTGATATCACTGCTTGCACAGTCAACTCTTAATAAAAAAGAGATTACCCTTGATCTGACCAAGGAGATGATCGATAAGCTTATTAAGAGCACAAAAAGGGAGATTTCCATTGACTATATTCAGAAAGTCGTTTGCAACTACTACAACATCGGGCTTGAACAACTGCAATCTAAAACCAGAAAAAGGGAGATTGTTCAGGCGAGGCAGGTGGCCATGTTTTTCTCCAAGTCTATGACCAAATCTTCGCTGGCAACCATTGGCTCCCAGATTGGAGGAAAGGATCACGCCACCGTACTGCACGCTTGTAAAACAGTCAATAACCTGATTGAAACCGATAAACGCTTCCGGCTTCAGGTCGATGAAATTGAAAAAAAACTAAAGATGTAAAAACAATACAAAACAGGTTCCTAAGGGACCTGTTTTTTTTTAATTAAAATTTCTGAATGCATTTTCTGCTCCTCTGCATAGTCTCATCCACAGCTATTTTCGTCATATTTAAAACCATTGATCGCTTCAATATCCCCACCTTCCCTGTTATTGTGATCAATTACCTGACTGCTACGATCCTTGGCTTTATGATCTATTCCGGTCCCAGTGGCCCGTCTGCCATTCTCGGATCCCGATGGCTGCCCATCAGCGCCCTCATAGGTGTGATGTTTATTCTAATGTTCTTCCTGGTGGCTTACTCATCCCGTAAGGCCGGACTATCTGTCACTACTGTAGCCAGCAAAATGTCTGTGATATTCCCCATTGCCTTCTCCCTGATGATCGATCCATCCGACAGGCTAAACCTTATGAAATCGGCAGCCATTCTTATTGCACTGGGAGGAGTGGTTCTTACTGTATATAAGCCAGCGAAAGTAAAGAGCGACCGGAGCGTGATCTTTGTCCCTCTTCTACTCTTTGTGGGAATGGGAATAGTGGACTCACTGGTAAAACTGGCTCAACAAAACTTTGTGCATGATAATGAGACGGCCCTGTTCAGTGCCATCCTCTTTCTGAATGCCTTCCTGTCCGGGATTCTGGCCATGTTCTTCTACCGGAAACATAGGCGACAATTTTTAAAGCTTAAAGCATGGGGCTGGGGATTGCTGCTTGGAACTGTGAATTTTGGGTCCATCTTTTTCCTGGTCAGAGCCCTGAACTTTCGGTCGGATGCCGGATCAGGCATGGACGGCTCGGTAATATTTGGGGCAAACAACATAAGCATCGTGGCACTGAGTGTCCTTGTGGGATTGCTGGTTTTCAAGGAGAAACTAAGCTTTATTAACTGGATGGGAATTGTGCTCTCGGCACTGGCCCTGCTCCTTTTCACCCTTGTATAAATGATTGATCTATATAAAACCATACAGTCCGACTCCGAGGGAATCTTTAAAGATAAAGGGAGTAAATTTCTCGCTTTCGCCTACCCTGTTAACTCGGAGAAAGAAATCAAGGAGAAACTGGCGGCACTCCGGAAAGAGTACCACGATGCTCGTCATCACTGCTATGCCTGGCGGCTGGAACCTGAAAAAACACGCTACAGGGCCAATGATGATGGTGAACCTTCAGGAAGTGCAGGAAAACCCATTTATGGTCAGATTGTATCGCGCGACCTGAGCGATCTGCTTATCGTGGTGGTTCGATATTTTGGAGGTACACTTCTGGGTGTTGGCGGACTGATCAATGCCTACCGTTCAGCAGCCTCGGATGCACTGGATCATAACCGCATTATTGAAAACAAGGTATATGACCTTTTGAGAGTGGAGTTTGAATATGAGCGTATGAATACCGTAATGAAGGTGATCAAGGATAATAGGCTTGAATTTGAAGATCAGCAGTTTGATATGGATTGCAGCCTGACCCTGAAAGTGTGGAAGCGAAAAACAGAATGGGTGTTGGATAGTTTTTCAAAAATCACGCAATGCAAAATATCACTTTTAGAAGAATAGTCACTATATTATATTCCCAATAAATTATCATAACATGAAGTATAAAAATCTTGTTTCAATCACAGATTTCACCAAGGAAGAATACATGAGGATCATGAAGCTGGCCGCTGAGTTTGAAGAGAACCACAGACAGGAAATCCTGAACGGCTACGTTATCTCAACGCTATTTTTCGAGCCCTCCACCAGGACACGCCTGAGTTTCGAGACTGCCATTAACGGACTTGGAGGCAGAGTTGTTGGATTCAGCGACTCGGGTGCAACCAGTGCTTCCAAAGGCGAAACACTGCATGACACCATTAAGATGGTAAGTAATTATGCCGACCTGATTGTGATGCGCCATCCACTGGAAGGTAGTGCCAGACTGGCCAGTGAGGTAAGCTCAGTACCAATCGTGAATGCAGGTGATGGTGCCAACCAGCATCCAACCCAGACTCTGTTAGACATGTACTCCATTCTTAAGACCCAGGGTACACTGGAAAACCTGAAGATTTTTATGGTGGGCGATCTGAAATACGGACGTACGGTCCATTCACTGCTTCAGGCCATGTCCATGTTTAATACCACCTTTTATTTTATTTCGCCCGATGAGCTGATGATGCCTCCAACCTATAAACTTCAACTGGACAAAATGGGCCTTAAATATTTCGAGGGAAAGGATCTGACAGAGTTTCTTTCTGAAGCTGATATTATCTATATGACCAGGGTCCAGCAGGAGCGCTTCACCGACCCCATCGAATACGAGAGGGTAAAAAATGCCTATATCCTGAAACGTGAAATGCTGAAAGGCTGCAAGAAGAGCATGAAAGTTCTGCACCCCCTGCCTCGTGTGAATGAGATTCATACCGATGTGGACGACAGTCCCCATGCTTACTACTTTGATCAGGCCAGGAACGGCGTTTATGTACGTATGGCCATCCTTACCTCCATCCTGGGAATAAAATAAACCAGACAAATCGAACAAGCAACTTAAGATGAAAGATAAACAACTATCAGTCAGCGCGATTAAAGAAGGAACTGTTATTGATCACATACCGGCTTCTGCTCTATTCAAGGTAGTCTCCATCCTGAACCTGGATAAACTCGATACCATGATTACCATTGGGAATAGTCTTGAAAGTGACAAGCTGGGAAAGAAAGGTATCATCAAACTATCAAAGGTCTTTTTCGAAGACAATGAGGTCAACAAGATTGCCCTGGTGGCTCCGAGTGCCAAGCTAAATATAATCAGGGATTATGGTGTGGTGGAGAAACGGGTGGTGGAAATTCCCGATGAAATCTTCAACATAGCGAAATGTGTGAATCCCAAATGTATTACCAACAATGAAAAGGTAAGCACTCGTTTTGAAGTGGTCTCCAAATCGGATCTAAAGCTAAAGTGCCACTACTGCGAGAAGATCACCGATCAGGACAACATCGAGATTATCTGATCCTGTCGTAGGCCTTTACCATCAGCTCGTCCCTTCGAATTCTCCTGAATGCAAAATAGAGCAGGATCATATTAATGGGTGGGATCACAAATCTTAAGCGATAAAGCACCAGGACATCCTCTAACTGACTTTTTCCCAAAGATGTATAGTAAAACATCATAAGCACCATTCCTGCATTTAGAAATATCAGAAAGATGGCAATACGCATCTGCCTCATACGATGCCTGTAAAAGAAAATATTCAGAAAGGTCAACAGAGAAACTCCAATAAACAATGCAGATATTGGCCATGTAACCATTTCAGTCTTCACTCCGCTGGTATCAAACAGCCCGGAGTGCTTTAAAACAAATTCGCTGCCTTCAAGGGTAAAACGTGTAAAGGGACCTGTCAGCAAAAACAGGGAAAGAATAAAGACCCCCAAAAGAATGAGGGTCTGTGATCTCTGCAGCATAACTCAGCTTTTTTTAGTTACTTCCAAGGATCAAAGGCATGCCATCATCTCCGCTTCCAATGACCACTATCTTGGAGTTAGCTGAATTAGCCAGTTCCAGCGTGGCATCGATCCCCTTCTGCTTCAGGATATTGGTTGTGAGAGACTGACTGATAATCCGGTTGTAATCGGCAATACCCTGGGCCTGGATCCTGAGACGGTCTGCCTCACTTTTCTCACGATCAAGCCTGTATTTGTAGGCAAGGGCCTCCTGCTGTTGCTGTAGTTTACTTTCAATAGCAGCTTTGATCTTTTCAGGCAGGGTAATGGAGCGGATCAGCAGATCCTTCATCTCGATATTCTTATCTGCAAGCGCCCTCCTGGTGGATTCTATAATTTCAGTTTCCACTTCGCCTCTTTTTGTAGAGTAGATTTCCTCCGCGGTATATCGCCCCGTGACCGCTCTTACTGATGATCTTACATTGGGGATAACCATCACTGAGATGAAATTTGATCCAATGTTTTCGTGCAGATCGCCGATCTTATCGTAAAAGGGGTTGAATATGATGGTCACATCCACATTGATGGATAGTCCGCCTTTATCCAGGACGTCCATGGTCTCCTCGGCCTTTACCTCTTTTACATCGTAACGGATCATATCGTTCCATGGGGCAATCACATGAAAGCCTGGAATGAGAACATTCTCTTTGTCCAGTCCGCCAGTGAATTTCTTAAAAACCACGGCACGCTCGCCCGGTTTCAGTACATAAAACATCTGGCTGCCAAAAATGAGTAAGAGCACCACGATGCCTACAACACTAATAATCATGTATTGGGCTTTTTTCATATCGCTTGGTTTTTGTTGTGAGTAAGTATTTAAAAAGTAGCTTAAAAATACATTATTTTTATCAAATAAGTGATAAAGTAGAACTCATGAATCCAATTCCACATACTGATCTGATTCTCAACTCCGATGGAAGTGTTTACCATCTGGACCTTCTTCCGGAAGATATTTCTGACCAGATAATTCTTGTGGGTGATCCGGACAGGGTAAGCCTGGTATCATCTCATTTTGATCATGTGGAACTGGAAAAGAGCAACAGGGAATTTGTAACACATACCGGCACCTACAAAGGAAAAAGAATAACCGCACTCTCTACCGGTATCGGAACAGATAACATAGACATTGTACTGAATGAGCTGGATGCACTGGTCAATATTGACCTGGAGAAAAGAACCCCGAAATCCATACACAGGAGCCTCAACCTAATCCGCATCGGGACCAGCGGGGCACTGCATGCCGATATTGCCCCGGGAGAACAGATTATCACCAGGGTAGCAGGCGGACTTGATGGCCTGTACCATTTTTATAAGGATCCGGATAAGTTTAACAATGAAGCACTTGTCTCGGCGTTTATAAATACTACCGGGTGGGCAAAGCGCCTGGCCGAACCCTATTTCATTAAAGGTTCCGATAGCCTGTTTCAGCTGTTTTCAGAACCTGGAATAATACCAGGAATCACCATTTCCACTCCAGGATTCTACGCTCCCCAGGTTCGCTCCCTGCGCCTGTCCCCTTTCGACCCGGATCTGGTCGCTAAGATGAGCACTTTCAGCTTCGAGGGAATGCGAATCAATAATTTTGAAATGGAGAGTTCTGCTCTCTATGCTCTATCGGCACTTCTAAAACACCAGGCTATTACCATTTGTGTAGCAATCGCAAACCGTGTCTCCCTGGAATTCCTTGAAGACTATCATGGGGCCGTTGATGCCTTGATCAGTAAGGTACTTAACAAGCTGATAGAGAATGACTGACAATGGGAATAGAGAGCTGGAGGCACTGATCAGTCTTCTGGAGGATCCGGATAACATGGTGTTCGATAATGTATCGTCGCGCTTGATAGAGCTGGGTGAAGAAGTGGTCTCCCCCCTGGAGAAGCGCTGGGAAATTACCCTGAAGCCTAAGCTGCAGGAACGCATAGAAAATGTGATTCGAAAAATCCAGTTTAACACCCTGCAAAGAGGAATGTTTAGCTGGAAATCTGGTGGAGGATCGAATCTGCTTTTTGGAGCTTACCTGGTAGCACGCTTCCACTATCCGGAGCTGGACTATGACCTGCTTAATGAAAAAATTGAGCAGATTAAGAAGGATATCTGGCTGGAACTGAACAATGAGCTCACCGCACTTGAAAAGGTGAAGGTTATCAACTACTTTCTTTATGACATTAACAAGTTTGATAAGAGCCTGAAGAAGGCGCACACTCCCCAGTTATACCTGGTCAATCATGTCATGGATACCTTCAAAGGAAGTCCTGTTATGCTTGGATTGATCTACGCTGAGCTGGCCAGGAGACTGAATCTGCCCATATTCGGGGTCAACCTTCCACGGAATTTCGTGCTCTGTTATTACGATCCTGATTACCCCGACGATCCCAATAACATTTTATTCTATATCAATCCATCCGACAAGGGTGCAGTACTGGGCCTTAAGGAGCTAAAGCACTTTCTGAAACACCTTAAGATTGATGAGAAAGAATTCTACTTCAGTCCCTGTTCCGGAGTAGATATCATTGAACGACTGATCATCAACCTGCAGTTTGCCTACGAGCGTTCGGGCCAAAGCGAAAAAGCAGAATCACTAAAACGGCTGCTAAAAAACCAGTAGCCTCGGAAAATCTTCGGCTGTAGGATCTAGATCTTATAATACTCTCTGTACCAGTCAATGAAGCGTTTAATTCCGGTTTCCACCGGAGTATCGGGATTGTATGAGTAATTCTTTTTCAGGGATGAAACATCTGCCCAGGTCCGCTCCACATCACCTGGCTGAAGAGCTTTCATCTGCCACTCTGCCTTTTTCCCCAGGGCTTTCTCAATAGCCTTAATGAAACTGGTAAGTTTCACTGGACTGCTGTTACCTATATTATGAATGCGATAGGGGGCTGATGAAATAGAGGGGTCGGGCTTTTCAGGATCCCAGCCCTCCCCTGTAATGTGCGGCTTGCTGACCATGCGTTCGATTCCACCTATAATATCATCCACATAGGTGAAATCACGTTCCATCTTTCCGTGGTTAAAGACCTGGATCGGTTCACCGGCCAGAATAGCTTTCGTAAAAAGAAACAGAGCCATATCGGGTCGTCCCCATGGCCCGTAAACAGTAAAGAAACGCAAACCTATGGTAGGAACACCAAACAGGTGACTGTAAGTATGGGCCATCATTTCATTGGCCTTTTTACTGGCTGCATAGAGACTTACCGGGTGATCCGCACTGGAACTTGTGGAAAAGGGCATATTCTTATTCAATCCGTATACGCTGGAACTGCTGGCATAGATCAGGCTCTCCACCGGATGGTGCCTGCAGGCCTCCAGGATATTCAAAAATCCTGTGATATTGCTATCAATATAGACCTGTGGATGGGTCAGACTATAACGGACTCCAGCCTGTGCGGCCAGGTTCACCACCACATCAAATTTACGATTGGCAAAGAGCTCAAAGAGCGCCTCCCGATCCTCCAGCTTCAACTGAATAAACTGGTAATTGTCGTTTTTAATACTTGTAATTACCTGATTGTAGGCTATACTATCGCGTAAAATCCCGGACAGTTCCAACCTGTCATACTTCAGTTCCACATCGTAGTAGTCATTGATAATATCCAGTCCAGTGACAAAAAAACCCATCTCTACCAGCCTCCTGGCAAGATGAAAACCAATAAAACCGGCTGTACCTGTAATTAGAACTTTTTTCACTATTTAGCGTAATTTATGGCACGTGTTTCTCGAATAACTGTCACCTTTACCTGTCCAGGATAAGTCATTTCATCCTGTATCTTCCTGGCTATATCAAAGGAGAGACTCTCGGCTTCCTTATCAGTTACTTTCTCACTGCCCACGATTACCCTGAGCTCTCTTCCGGCCTGTATGGCATAGGTTTTTAATACACCCGGATATGATAAGGCCATGGCTTCAAGTTCCTTCAAACGCTTGATATAGGATTCAACCACCTCTCGACGTGCCCCCGGACGGGCTCCTGAAATGGCATCACATACCTGCACAATGGGTGCCAGCAGCGTAGTCATCTCCACCTCGTCGTGGTGAGACCCTATGGCATTGCATATTTCGGCTTTTTCCTTGTATTTCTCTGCCAGCTTCATTCCAAACACGGCATGGGGTATCTCCAGCTCATCATCGGGCACCTTGCCTATATCATGAAGCAATCCGGCCCTGCGTGCAAGTTTGGCATTGAGTCCTAGCTCTGTGGCCATAATTGCACATAGGTTGGCAACCTCCCTGGAGTGTTGTAAGAGATTCTGTCCATAGGAGGAACGATATTTCATTTTACCTACCATACGGGTTAATTCGGGATGCAAACCATGGATCCCCAGGTCAATAGCCGTACGCTTTCCAACCTCGATAATTTCCTCTTCAATCTGCTTCCTGGTTTTAGCAACCACTTCCTCAATCCGGGCCGGATGAATGCGGCCATCGGTTACCAGCTGATGCAAGGATAAACGAGCCACTTCTCTTCTTACAGGATCGAAGGCCGAAAGAATAATGGCTTCCGGTGTATCATCCACAATCACTTCAACGCCTGTGGCAGCTTCAAGGGCCCGAATATTACGGCCTTCCCTTCCAATGATCCTGCCCTTCAACTCATCCGATTCGATATTGAAAACAGTAACTGCATTTTCAATTGCAGTTTCCGTTGCCACCCGCTGAATGGTTTTAATTACAATACTCTTCGCCTCTTTGGTGGCTGTCATCCTGGCCTCATCAATGATCTCATTGATCAGCGACATGGCCTCAGCTTTGGCCTCCTCTTTCAGCGATTCAGTTAATTGAGCTTTGGCCTCTACAGCAGAAAGACCGGAAATGGCCTCCAGTTGTTCCACCTGTATGCGGTGGGACCGCTCAAGTTCGTCTTTCTTTTTTTCAATAATTTCAAGCTGCACATTGAGGTTCTCACGAATCGATTCCACCTCCTTATTCTTCCGTTGTATATCTTCCAGCTTCTGATTGATAGAAAACTCTTTCTGTTTTACCTCATTATCTCTCTGATTCAGCTTTCCATTTTTCTCATTGATGAGCTTCTCGTGTTCTTCTTTAAGCTGAAGAAACTTCTCCTTGGCCTGCAGTATCTTCTGTTGCTTGATCATCTCGGCTTCACCTTCCGCCTCTTTCAACAGGTTATTGCTCTTTCCCCTTACAACTTTATTGACGAGAAAAAAGGCAATTCCTGTTCCCAACAGCAATGAAGCACCTCCTATTACAAGATACATGACCGTGGACGACTGCAGCACCAATAAATGCATTAACAGTTCCATAGGTTGTTCATTTTAGAAAATAAAAAAACCCGCATATTCCCTCAATATTTTAAAAAACCCCAAAAAGCATGGGTGGAACTGCCAGATTGCATTAAGTGTCCAATGACTGAATATTTCAGTAACCGGCGAACCGGAATTTTGGCCTGCTTTTTACAACCCGAGCTTTGCTCCAAAATAATAAATGTTGAGTTTCAAAAATAATTGAAGAAACAATGCGGGCAAACTCTTTAATATGTGTAAGAACGTTATTACTCCTATTTCAATAATTCATCTAACTCACTACTCAAACTCCCCAACTCCTCTTCCAAAGATACAACATTTTGTTGTTGT
>JAOZQY010000077.1 GCA_029931975.1 Bacteroidales bacterium
TCCAGTTTGCCACAGGCACCAGATCATAGGTGCTTCCACTGGTATTGCCGCTGAGATTAGCAACTGAAACATTTGCTTCATTGGAGACAACTGTAATTGTATGGGTATCCGTTGGATTCGAATCTGTAAAGATCACTGAAACACTACTAAGAGTATTGTCCTCATCGGTGGTCTGGTTTCCTATATCTGTAAGTACAGGTGCATTATTTTGAGCAGAAGCGCCGAATGAGAGAAGCAGCAGGGTGAGTAAAGATAATAGTAGTTTTTTCATTTTTACCTTGTATGTGGGTTCCCCAGCCAAGGGAGGCTGAGAAGCTAATTCCATTGAAGCTTCAAAGTCTGGATGATGATTCTTCCACTAAACGTTTTGATTTAATATATGCAATTTGCAATAAAAATATTCTTCTTCATTATAAAAATTGACAAAATAGCGGCTGTTTGAAAATCCTTATTTATCTATGTGACGAAGGGAAAAATTAATTTTTATTCAAATATTTGAAATAGAGGTAAATAAAAAATGAAGAAGCGCAACAGCCAGGGAACATTCTGGTCCGGAGGGTCAGAATAAGAAGGTTCCAATTTTGACGAAGAGTTTCACCTTTTTCTTGCTTTTTCAGGAGCTTTCAAATGGTATCCCCTTCAGGGTCTTGAACTTCTTGCGGTGGTTCTGCCGAATCTTCAGGAGTACAAATACCAGGAGGAGGATCACAATAAATCCACCAATAATAGCAGCCTGCCAGGTGTGGGTTTCAGGCGAGGACAGGAGGATCACTTCGTGTTTGATCAGGTATCCGGTGAGAACGTTGATCAGGCATTCCGGGATTAATCCCACAGCAGTTCCCAGCAGGTAGGAGCGGCTTGTGATGGTGCTCAGGGGGTAACTGAAATTAATTATATTGGTGGGGATGATATAGATACCCCTGCTGAATACCACGGTCCACAAGCCGTATTTTCCTATTCGTTTGTTGATTCTCTTTATCAGTTTTTTCTCTCCGTATTTTTCCTGGAAATAGTCGGTAAAAGCGGTCCGGACCAAAAAAAATGTGGCCATTACCGAAAGCACGTTCACTCCCCAGCCTATTAGCAGGGCCGGCGCAAGATTGAGCAGAAATCCCAGGGCCATTGAAAGATAGAATACGGGTAAACCGGACAGGGAGCTCAAGAGGGTAAGGGCAGAGATCAGCAAAATCAGAAACACAATGCCTTGATCGCTTACCTCAATTCGTTCGAAAAGCATGGATTGAGCATCACTTCCGGCTGTCAGCCAGATAAAGATCCCGACAGTAATCAGGATAAATGCGACTATGAGAATCCGCAATTGTTTCACAAGGCACTATTTACTAAGCACTATTCCCTATTCCCAGGCACTATCTACCATTCGCCCGTACCCCTGAACAGGTATAACCATCCGGTGTACAGATTGTTGGATGGGGTTTCTGTTCCGTCCGGATTGGTCCCGCTGGTTCCACTTGTTCCTTTGTTTCCCCGGTTCAGCTTCCATTGCTCTATGATGTTAGGGTCCCGGAACTCCTCCCCGTCATATCCCAGGGCCTCCACCACATAATAGTACTGTCCCTCGGGCGCCCTTCGGCTGCTTTCATGCATATTTCCATCCCATCCTTCCCAGGCATAGATGTCCTCTATCTTTTTCTTATAAACCACCTTTCCGGTCCGGTCCACGATGGTGACCCTGCAAGATTTCAGCGACTGGTGTTTGAATTTAAAGAACTCGTTGGTATCGTCCCCGTTGGGTGAGAATACATTGGGAATCTCCAGCAAAGATTCCACCACATGAATGGGTTCGAGAACCCTGAAGGTGTCTGTGCAATTCTCTTCACTGATGGAGACCATATAGGGGTAGTAGTACTTATCGGCTGTTTCGTAGGTATATTCCGTATTTGCTTCCAGTTCGTAGGTTGTCTCTTCTTCTATGATTCCTCCAACCGTATCCAGGTATACCCATTCATACCTGGCCCCGTTGAGCGATTCATTCAAGAACCTGACCGTGAGTGGGGCATCCAGGCTTCCCTTATCTTTGTCCCAGTCCTCGTTCAGATCCGGATCATACAGGCCGGTCACTTTATCATAGTACTCCATGCTGAACTCAGCCTTGGTCTGAATGCTGGTATAAAAGACCATATCTGCATCCCTCATTCCGAACTCATCGGTGGCTGTCAGGGTGTATTCTGTATCCTTGTAGGGCGGCTTGTAGGAGATGTTGGGTCGCAATACAATGGTATCGTTGGGAATATTCAGGTCAACATTGTCCGAGGTCCATTTGAAGCTAAAATCCAGCGCCCTGGTGATGGCCTGGTGTGACAGGAGATCGTAATAAACAAGCGTGTCGGGAAAGACATATCCGGCTACGGCAACAAAATCACAGGTATATAGAAATCCGGGCAGTGTGCCTTCCTGGGTTTGAACCACGCTGTCGCGGAAGTGGTCAAGCAGGATCCACGACATCAAAGTCGTATCCGTATCCGTTCCGTTCCATATACGCACCCTGTATCCACCTTCCTCCAGGTCTGATACCGTTGAGGAGCTTCCCGATTCACTGCTGAATGCCGGATCAAATCCATTGATGGCTGGATTGTACCTGCTCCAATCAAAGTTATAGCTTCCGGCAGCCGGAAAGTTGGCTGTCAGGGCTCCGGGTTTATGCCCCTCTTTCGGCTGGTAGAAAACGAAAAGCGGATCTTTAGCCGGGTTTCCGGACATGTAGCTAAGTGTATCAATAAAATCGGCCGTGGATGAACTGATTTGTGCTACTATGGTCTGGGTGAAAAAGAGGGTCAGAATCCATCCCGTTGCCATACCTAATACATACTTTTTACCAAGCGCTCCGGGTACTGTCATTTTCTTTGTTTAATCTATAAACGAATTATTGCCAAAATATTATACGAATAGGGCGGCCGTAAAATTGCAATATTTAGCTTAACTGTGCAATAAATTATGCTTTGCTCTGCGATTATGGGGGCATATAATCCATCAACATATAGTATCTTAGCCAGCCGATTCAGAAAAAAATCAGGAGAGAGTGGAAGCAATCAGGAAGGACTTGAACAAGGCGCAGCAGGAGGCGGTGATAAACCATAAAGGTCCGGCGCTGGTCATTGCAGGGGCGGGATCCGGGAAGACCCGGGTATTGATCTATCGTATTGCCTACCTGCTTTCCATGGGTGTTTCTCCTTCTAGAATCCTGGCTCTGACTTTTACCAATAAGGCTGCTGCAGAGATGAAGGAACGTATTGGCACCATGGTTTCTGCGGATCTGGCGCGTAATCTCTGGATGGGAACATTTCACTCCCTCTTTGCCCGGATGCTGCGCAGGGAAGCCGTGGTACTTGGATTTCCGGCCAATTACACCATCTACGACACCATTGATTCACGCAGCCTGGTAAAAACCATTGTCAGGGAGCTGGAGTTGGATGAGAAAATATATAAGCCTGCGGAAGTTTTTAGTCGCATCTCTGCTGCCAAAAATAATCTTGTTACCCCCGATATATACATGGGTAGTGGGGAGTTTCAGGTGCGCGACCAGATAGCGCGCCGTCCCCGGCTGGGTGAGGTATATGATCGTTATGTGAAGCGCTGTAAGCATTTCGGTGCCATGGATTTTGACGATCTCTTGCTGCAGACCAACCTCCTGTTCAGGGACCATCCGGCCGTGCTGGATAAATACAGGGAATCCTTCGATTACGTGCTTGTGGATGAGTACCAGGATACCAATTATTCCCAGTACCTGATTGTAAAAAAACTTTCAGAAGTACATCGCAACCTCTGTGTTGTGGGAGATGATGCCCAGAGCATATATTCTTTCAGGGGAGCGCGTATCGAGAATATGCTGAATTTTAAAAATGACTACCCCGACTACCGCATCTTCAAACTGGAACAGAACTACCGTTCTACCCGAAATATTGTAAATGCGGCTAACAGTGTTATTAAGAAGAATAAGGGACAGATCTTCAAGGAGGTATTTTCCAAGAATGAAGATGGAGAACCCATACGGGTTTTGAAAGCCAAAGATGACCGGGAAGAGGGTTTCCTGGTGGCCACACATATCTCGGATCTTCGCTTCCGGGAACAACTGGAGCACAAGGATTTTGCTGTTCTGTACCGGACTAATGCCCAGAGCCGGATCTTTGAAGAGAGTCTCCGTCGCATGAATATTCCCTACAAGGTCTTTGGATCGCTTTCCTTTTACCAGCGTAAAGAAATCAAGGATCTGCTGGCCTATTTCAGAATCACGGTCAACCCCAGGGATGATGAGTCCATTAAACGCATTATCAATTATCCCCTTCGTGGTATCGGGAAGACTACGCTGGAAAAATTGAATGGCTATGCAGAAAAGCTTGATTCTTATATTTGGGATGTGTTGACCCATCTGGACCAGGTCAACCTGGGATTCAATAAGGGAACCCTTACCAAGCTGCAGGCTTTTACGCAACTGATCCGGAGCTTTCAACAAAGGCTGTACCAGATGGAGGCCTTCGACCTGGCTTATTCCATTGCCAGTGAAACCGGTATTGTACGTGATCTTCGGGCAGATAAAACGCCCGAGAATGTTAGCAGGTATGAGAACATCGAGGAGCTTTTGAATGGGATCAAGGTGTTTACCGACGACACGGAACGGGAAGGAGATATGACCCTGGGCGACTATCTGCAGGAGGTATCCCTGATGACCAATGCCGACATGGAGAAGGATGAGGACCGGAACAAGGTGACACTGATGACCATTCACTCGGCCAAGGGGCTCGAATTTAAGCATCTGATCATAGCCGGGGTAGAAGAGGAGCTCTTTCCGTCCATGATGAGTATTGATAATCCCAAGGACCTGGAGGAGGAGCGCAGGCTCTTTTATGTGGCCCTGACCCGGGCCGAAAAGAGCGTCATCCTTACCTATGCTGCACTGCGTTATAAATGGGGCATTCAGAACTCCTGTTCCCCCAGTCGCTTCATCAAGGAAATCGATGGCAAATACCTGGAGCTTCCACCTGATTTCTATCCGCTACTTCCTGGGACCGTGGCCGGTCAGCCTGAAAATGAAAAATTTGTGCCTGAAGCATACCGGAAGGTAATGAGTCAGAAAAAGCAGCCTTCCCAGATCCAATCCGGTGGGCGAAAACTGGTTAATATAAACCAGGCCACCCGCAGCACGCCCGGCCCTGCCTCACCATCCTCGCATCCTTCCAAAGATTTCACCCCCTCCGATCCGGGGATGATTAAAGTGGGCACCCGGGTGGAGCATCCCCGTTTTGGAGTAGGAGAGGTGCATCAGCTGGAGGGCACCGGTTCTAATATCAAAGCCACCGTGCTCTTTCCCATAGGCACCAAGCAGCTATTACTGAAGTTTGCCAAGCTCAGGGTGGTGGATTAAAAAGAAAGAAGTACTTTTGTATAAATTTCCAAACAATGACATACGATTATAATTCCAGCCGTAAGAAGCTGATCCTTCCCGAATACGGAAGGAATATCCAGAAGATGGTAAACCATATCAAAACCATTGAGGATCGTGATGAGCGCAATAAGGCTGCCCAAACGGTAATAGGAGTGATGGGGAACCTCAATCCACACCTGAGGGATGTGAATGATTTTAAACACAAACTCTGGGATCACCTGGCCATCATTTCAGATTTTGACCTTGATATTGATTCGCCCTATCCATGGCCGGCTCGCGAGTCTCTGCAGAGCAAACCCGATAATGTCCCCTACCACCAGTTCAAGATTGCTAAAAAACACTATGGCCGCTCCATCGTACTGATGATCGAAAAGGCCGTTGCCCTGGAACCGGGCGAGGAGAAAGAAGACCTGGTGAAGATGATCGCTTATCATATGAAAAAAGCATACCTTACCTGGAACCGCGAGGCGGTTAGTGATCAGGAGATATTTGCCGATATGAAGACCCTTTCAGGAGGGGTCCTGGTAGCGAATCCGGATTTGAAACTGCCCGAAACCAGGGATATCCTTGCAAAGAATCGTCCCAACATCCCCCCCAAGAAAAAAGGAGGCGGTGGCAAAAAAAGTAAATACTCGCACCAGCAGCAACAATACTACCAGAATAAGCAATCAAAGTAGCACGAAGATTTCTGTTCCATGGGTAAGTTCATCATTGAGGGAGGACGAGGCCTGAAAGGGGAGATCACTCCCCAGGGTGCCAAAAATGAGGCGCTACAGATTTTGTGTGCCACCCTTTTGACTCCCGAAGCTCTCACCATCCATAACCTTCCGCGCATCAAAGATGTGCTCATGCTCATTCAGCTCCTCCGGGATCTGGGTGTTGAGATTGAGCAGCCTGGAGAAACCACTTATCTTTTCCGCGCTGCAAATGTGAATCTTGACTATTTCCGGACCGATGCCTATATACGGCAGTCAGCTTCCCTGAGGGGATCTGTAATGATTCTTGGCCCGCTGCTGGCCCGTTTCGGGAAAGCTGTATTGCCTAAGCCCGGTGGCGATAAGATCGGGAGAAGAAGGCTCGATACCCATTTCCTTGGCTTCCAGGCGCTGGGAGCCACATTCGATTTTGACCATGCTGAGAATTTCTATAAAGTCAATGCTTCCAGGCTCAAGGGAGCCTATATACACCTCGATGAAGCATCGGTAACAGGTACTGCCAACATTATTATGGCCAGTGTACTGGCTGAGGGGACCACTACCATTTACAATGCAGCATGTGAACCATATATACAGCAGCTATGCAAGATGCTGGTCCGAATGGGATCCACCATAGAAGGCATTGGATCGAACCTGCTTACCATTCATGGGGTTGATTCTCTGGGAGGGACGGAGCATACCATCCTGCCAGATATGATTGAGGTGGGCAGTTTCATTGGAATGGCAGCCATGACAAAGTCTGAGCTCACCATCAAAGATGTGGGCTTTGAGCAGCTGGGCATTATTCCCGGCTCCTTTCAACGGCTTGGAATTGCACTTGAAAAAAAGGGAGATCACCTCCATATTCCGGCACAGGATCACTATACCATCGAAAGCTTTATAGATGGTGCTATTATGACCATCGCCGATGCTCCCTGGCCCGGGCTGACCCCCGATTTGCTAAGCGTTATCCTGGTGACTGCCACCCAGGCAAGAGGCAGTGTACTCATTCACCAGAAGATGTTTGAAAGCAGGCTCTTTTTTGTGGATAAGCTGATCGATATGGGTGCACAGATCATCCTGTGCGATCCGCACCGGGCCACAGTCATCGGGCTGGATCATGACATCCGGCTCCGGTCAACGACTATGTCGTCGCCAGATATCAGGGCAGGTGTGGCACTGCTTATTGCGGCAATGTCGGCCGAAGGCACCAGTACCATCTACAACATAGAGCAGATCGATCGTGGATATGAAAAGATTGATACCAGGCTGAATGCTTTGGGAGCTTCAATCCGCCGCGAAGCTTAATCAACAAGATTTTCCTAACTTTATCCCCAATCCTAAACTTGTAGTATGAAAACTGTATTGCACCTTTTTATTGCATCCCTGTTTCTTTTATCATGCAATTCCAGGGGCGGAAATGGTTCCGTTTCCGAAGCTCCTGCTGTGGAACAAAATGGCGTAAAAACCGGGATTGAAATAGGCGACCGGGCACCCGATCTGGTGTTTGCATCACCTTCCGGTGAAAAAATTGCCCTCTCCTCACTCCGGGGCCAGATGGTTCTGATTGATTTCTGGGCAGCCTGGTGTGCGCCCTGCCGTCAGGAAAATCCCAACCTGGTAAGGACTTACCGCCATTTCAAGGACCAGGAGTTTATGAATGGAAGTGGGTTTACTGTCTACGGGGTATCGCTGGACCGCCGGATGATCGACTGGACCACCGCCATTGAAAAAGACAGCCTGGTATGGGACTCGCATGTGAGCGATTTGAAGGGATGGAAGTCAGTCCCTGCTGCCCAGTACGGGGTTATGAGCATTCCTGCAAATTTCCTGATCGACGGCAATGGCATCATTGTGGCAAAGGGCCTGCGCGGACAGCTCCTCGGCGATCAGCTGAAAGCTCTGTTGAAATAGATACGCCAGTATGCAGCCTATTTCCGATCTGATCTCATCTGATTCCCCTTTAAGTCTTAATAGAGTATATTTGTAAAATAGAATATAAAGTTCTAAATTACAAACATGATTGAGCGTCAACTATTGGAAAAAATCATTGAGTATCAGGAAATTTTCCCGGTGGTTGCCATTCTGGGTCCAAGGCAATGCGGTAAGTCAACCCTGGCAAAGATGATGGTATCCGGCAAGGAATCCTTCGTTTATCTGGATCTTGAAAAACAATCAGATTTGAACAAGCTTCATGACCCGGAGCTATTCTTTAGGAACAACAGGGATAAAAACATTTGCATTGATGAGATCCAACTAAAACCGGATCTTTTTCAGGCCATGAGGCCTGCCATTGATGAGGAGAGAAAAAACGGAAAGTTCTTGATACTGGGTTCGGCTTCACGGGATTTGCTCAGGCAGAGTTCAGAAACACTGGCAGGCAGAATAGGCTACCTTGAGCTTACTCCTTTTAGTAGCGCAGAGCTGCTGACTAGCGATGGATTCGATATGAACAGGCATTGGTTAAGAGGAGGCTTTCCTCAAAGCTATCTTCAAGACTCAGATAAGGCTGCTTTTCTTTGGCTGGAAAATTTCATTCGAACTTTCGTAGAGAGGGATGTGCCTCAACTTGGCATGAATATTCCTGCCATAACCACCAGGAGATTGCTTTCCATGTGTGCCCACAACCAGGGCCAGTTGTTGAACAGTTCCAGGTTGGGAGAGTCCTTGGGAATCAGCTACCATACGGTACAGAAGTATCTGGATTTGCTTGATCACTTGTTTGTTCTGCGTACTCTCAAACCCTATCTCCCCAATATCCGGAAAAGGATGACACGGTCTCCTAAAATCTATATAAGGGATTCGGGGCTATTACACTCTATTCTGAATATAGAAGACATGAATGATTTAATGGGTCACCCGGTCTTTGGGTCCTCCTGGGAAGGCTATGCCATTGAGAACATTTTGAACCGTTTTAGCGGATGGCAATCCTACTTTTACAGGACCTCCTCGGGCAACGAAATTGATTTAATCCTTGAAAAAGGACAACAAAAAGTGGCCGTTGAATTTAAAAGTTCAATGTCCCCAAAACCAGGGAGGGGCCTTTACCAGGCAATGGATGATCTGGGCATTGAGAAAGCCTGGATCATTGCACCCACAGAAGAGTCTTATCCCTATAATCAGCAGATCCATATCTCCACTCTTCCTGATTTTCTGACTGAGATCGAAAGGTGAGCAATTTGATTTACAGAACCCTCGAAGTTTTAATGGATTTGTTAAAGGATTCAGGCCGTGTTAAGGAGCTTCAGGCCATCACAGAATCACATAAGATTGAGAGTGCTGTTCACAGGATAATTCCTGGTGAAAGTGAGAGGGAATTTTGCTTTTTTGTCAGGATTCCATTATCAAAGAAATAGATCTTTTTGTTCTTTTTCCCTATTTCTTCGATTTCCTGAGCTTCATCAATAATAAGATACTTATTAGTACCAATAACTCTTTTCAAGCGCTCACTTGAGTTATCCGAGAGCAAAGCTGCATCTGCGTGATCATCTTTAAGAGGGTCGTTTTACCGCATTGACGGGGACCATAGATGATAATGGGCCCCGTCATGGATGCCCTTATATAAATCAGGTTTCAATTCCTTAAGTCCATACTGCTCCTGAATTGGAGGGGAGATATACGAAAGGATAATAAAAAAAAGGGGGCCTACAATGGATTGCGTAGCAATACATTTAAGCCCCCGTTTTTATTTATCCTGAAGTATTATTTACTCCTCTTCCTGTTCAGCGGCGTATGCTTTCAACAGCTCGTCCTGGATTTCTCCCGGCACCTGCGCATATTCGGCAAACTTCATCGAGTACATGGCACGTCCGCTGGTCAGTGAGCTCAGCGAGGTGGAGTACTTGTTCATCTCCGCCAGGGGTACCTTGGCTGTGATCTTCTCAAAGCCTTTTTCGCTGGACATGCCCTGAACGATGGCACGTCTTCCCTGCAGGTCACTCATCACATCACCCATGTAGTCGCCAGGAACAAGAACCTCCACTTCGTATACAGGTTCCATGATTTTTGGACCGGCTTCTTTGAAGGCCTGACTGAAGGCGTGACGGCCTGCCAGCATAAAGGAAATCTCGTTGGAGTCCACCGGGTGCATCTTACCGTCATATACATAGACGCGGATGTCACGGGCATAGGATCCGGTCAGTGGTCCTTCGTCCAGTTTCTCCATGATCCCTTTCAGGATGGCGGGGAGGAAACGGGCATCGATCGATCCTCCTACAATACAGTTTACAAATTCCAGCTTGCCACCCCAGCTAAGTTCGTGGGTATCCACACCACGATTGGCCATTTTTTGCTCTTTTCCACCAAATTTAAACATCTTTTTAGGCTCGGAACCTTCGATATAGGGCTCAATAATCATATGTACCTCACCAAACTGTCCGGAACCACCTGATTGTTTTTTGTGGCGGTAGTCGCTCTGGGCAAACTTGGTAATGGTTTCACGATAAGGAATCTTTGGAGCCACAAACTCGGTGGGCACTTTATAGTCATTGTCCAGGTGCCATTTCACAATATTCAGGTGGTATTCACCCTGCCCGGAGAGAATGATCTGCTTTAGTTCCTTGCTGTATTCAACAATAACGGTGGGGTCCTCCTGGTTGATCCTGGTAAGTGCCTCACCCAGCTTCTCTTCGTCACCCTCAGTGAGTGTCTTGATGGCAGTCCTGAATTTAGGCTCCGGGAAGGGAATTACAGGAAACACATAGGACACTTCGGGAGAAGTAAGAGTCTGGTTTGTTTTGGTATTCTTCATTTTCACGGTACAGCCAATATCTCCGGCTGCCAGGGAAGTGACCTTCTCCCGGTTTTTTCCAAGAGGTGCAAAAATCTGTGAGAGACGTTCCTTGTTACGGGTGGAGTTGTTGGTCAGGTCGACGCCCTCTTTCACTTCACCGGACATCACTTTAAAGAAGTTGATCTCACCGATGTGAGATTCCACAGAGGTCTTAAACACAAAGATGGAAGTCGCACCGCTCTGCTCACACTTCACCTCTATATCATCAACGGTGGTAGCAGCTTCAAACTCGTCTGAGGAGGGGGCTACATTGGTCAGAAATTCCATGAAACGACCCACACCCATATTGTTCTTTGCAGAGGCACAGAAAACCGGATACATCCCACGTGCCACAACACCTGCTGTGATACCTGTACGCATCTCATCTTCGGTGAGACCGTCGTTCTCAAAGAAAAGTTCCATCAGCGCTTCATCATTCTCAGCAGCTTTTTCGATCAGTTCCTGTCTCAGCTCTTCGGCGCGTTCCAACTCTGACTCAGGAATATCCAGAATCTCCGGTTTTCCGGAATCGTTGGGATACTTGAAAAGCTTGAAGAGGATAATATCTATAATGGAATCAAAGCCGGGTCCGGCATTTATGGGGTACTGAGCCAGTACGGCGTCTCCACCCACACTCTCTTTGATGGACTCAAATGATTTTTCAAAATTGGCCTGGTCATGGTCACATCTGTTTATCAGAAAAATGGCTGGTTTGTTGAATTTTTCGAGCCAGCGACTGTGGATTTCGGTACCCACTTCAACACCATTAGCGGCATTGATGACAATTACACCGGTATCGGCTACGTGAAGGCTTGAAACTGTTCCACCAACAAAATCGTCAGCTCCTGGCACATCAAGGATATTGATCTTCTTTCCATTGTACTCGGTGTACATCACAGTGGAGTACATAGAGGTCTGGTTCTCCTGTTCAATCTGGTGAAAGTCAGAGACCGTGTTTTTACTGTCCACGTCACCTCTTCTGTCGATCACTCCACCCTGGAAAAGCATGGTTTCGGCCACAGTCGTTTTTCCTGATCCTGAGTTTCCCAGTAGGGCAATGTTTTTAATCTGTTTGGTTGAATATGTCTTCATCGTGATTTAAATAATAGGTATTCAGTTATTTATATATGAAAATTGTTTCTAACAGCCTGAGAATTAGTGTTGCAAAAATAATAAAATTTTGAATCTAAACAACTGATAAAAAAGGGAGAACAAGAACTGAAAAATGCATTTCCTGGCATCTTCGAAAGGGGGGGCGGGATGTTTAAAACTGAAACGGGTAGGAAAAAACACCAGCAGGGTCCCTGGGAAACCCTTGTAAATTCTGTAATTCAAAGGGAGTGTGCATTTTTGGGGAATTATTCATTAATATTTTATTGTTTTTTGGAAAATATTTCTACCTTTGCGAACCGAAATTAACGACGTTTATAAACAAAGATCAATAACAATATGCCGACGATTCAGCAATTAGTTCGTAAAGGCCGAAAGAAATTGAACGACAAGAGCAAGGCTCCTGCACTGGATTCATGTCCCCAGAGGCGCGGTGTTTGCGTGCGTGTTTATACCACCACACCTAAGAAGCCAAACTCAGCCATGCGTAAGGTGGCAAGGGTACGCCTGACCAACCAGAAGGAGGTCAACGCCTACATCCCGGGAGAGGGTCACAACCTTCAGGAGCACAGTATTGTGCTGATACGTGGTGGAAGGGTAAAGGATCTTCCCGGTGTAAGGTATCACCTCATTCGTGGTGCCCTGGATACATCAGGTGTTGAAGGCCGCACACAGCGAAGAAGTAAGTATGGTACAAAAATGCCAAAGAAAAAATAGTAGTGAGTGTCAGTCGCCCTGTGGCGGATACAGTACTCGATAGTATATATATATTATTATAATGAGGAAGACTAAACCAAAGAAGAGAATTTTACTGCCGGATCCCAGATATAAAGATCCATATGTAACCCAGTTTGTGAACAACATGATGCTCAGTGGAAAGAAGAGTATTTCCTATGACATTTTTTACGAAGCAATGGATTTGATTGAAGCGAAGACCAAGGAAGAAGGAAAAACACCCCTTGAAATCTTCAAGCAGTCTCTGGATAACATTACTCCCCAGGTTGAGGTAAAGAGCCGCAGGGTTGGTGGAGCCACTTTTCAGGTTCCCATGGAGGTGAGGAGTGAACGTAAAACTTCTATTGCCATGAAAAACATGATTTTATTTGCCCGCAAACGTGCAGGTAAATCTATGGCAGAAAAACTGGCCGCAGAGGCCATTGCAGGATACAATAACGAAGGCGGTGCTTATAAGAAGAAAGAAGACACGCATCGCATGGCTGAAGCCAATAAGGCTTTTGCGCATTTCAGGTTCTAATACATATTTTGAAAATAGCATTTATTGCAAGGTAAGTGTGCAACACTTATGAACCCAGATTTAACACATACAAGAAATATCGGGATCATGGCGCACATCGATGCCGGGAAGACTACCACCACAGAACGTGTTCTGTTCTATACAGGTATCACCCACCGCATCGGTGAAGTTCATGACGGAGCCGCTACAATGGACTGGATGGTACAGGAGCAAGAGCGCGGTATCACCATTACATCAGCGGCCACGACTACTTTCTGGAATCACAACGACCGGGAGTTCAAGATCAATATTATTGATACTCCGGGGCATGTCGACTTCACAGTTGAAGTTGAACGTTCGCTGAGGGTGCTGGATGGTGCGGTTGCAGTATTCTGTGCTGTGGGCGGAGTAGAGCCCCAGTCCGAGACGGTTTGGCGCCAGGCAGACAAGTACAAGGTGCCGCGTCTCGCTTTTATTAATAAGATGGACCGTGTGGGTTCCGATTTTTTCGGAGTGGTTCAGGAGATCGCAGATAAACTGGGATCCAATCCTGTACCCATGCAGATTCCCATTGGATCAGAAGAGAACTTCAGAGGTATCGTTGACCTTATCGAGCGTAAAGCCATCGTCTGGAAAGAAGACGAAGAGATGGGAATGAAATACGAGTATTGCCCAATTCCTGAGGATCTGATCGACGAGGTGGAAGAGTGGAGAGAAAAGCTGGTGGAGGCTGTTTGTGTCTCTGACGATGCGTTGCTTAACAAATTCCTGGAAGACAGGGATTCCATCACTGTAGAAGAATTTATGGAGTATGCCCGCAGGGCCACCATCAACATGGAAATTGTTCCGGTGCTTTGCGGTTCTGCTTTTAAGAATAAAGGAATTCAGCGTATGCTGGATGCCGTTTGTGACTTGCTTCCCAGTCCCTTGGACAAAGGATCGGTTGCTGGAATCGATCCCAGGAACGACCAGCCGATCACCAGGGAGCCCAATGATGGAGAGCCGCTGGCCGGACTGGTCTTTAAGATTGCCACCGACCCTTTTGTGGGACGTCTTGCATATGTGCGTGTTTACTCCGGTAAGCTGCAGGAGGGTGTCATGGTTTTTAACAACCGGACCGGGAAGAAAGAACGTATCAGCCGGATTTACCAGATGCATGCCAACAAGCAAAATCCGAAAAAGGAGATTAGTGCCGGCGATATCTGTGCGGTAGTCGGACTAAAAGAGCTGAGGACCGGGGATACCATCACTTCGGTGGGTAAGCCCATGATCCTTGAAACCATTGAATTTCCGGATACTGTAATCGGGATTGCCATTGAGCCCAAGACCCAGGCTGACATTGATAAGATGGGGATAGCACTGGGCAAACTGGCTGAAGAAGATCCTACTTTCCAGATTCGCAGTGACGTCGAAAGTGGACAGACCACCATAAACGGAATGGGTGAACTTCACCTGGAAATTCTCCTGGACCGCCTGAAGCGCGAGTTCAAGGTAGAGTGCAATGTGGGTACACCACAGGTGAACTATAAAGAGGCACTTACCGCCGAGGTGAAGCATCGCGAAACCTTTAAGAAGCAGACCGGTGGCCGTGGTAAGTTCGCCGATATTGAAATCTTTATGGGTCCGTCCGATGAGAATAAAGGACTTGAATTTATAGACGAAGTAAGGGGAGGGCGAATCCCCAGGGAGTATATTCCATCTGTGGAAAAGGGATTTAAGAATGCCATGAGCAATGGTCCGCTTGCAGGATTCCCCATCGAGGGACTCAAAGTGCGCCTGGTAGATGGTTCTTTCCATGCGGTGGATTCCGATCAGCTTTCGTTTGAGATCTGTGCGCGACAGGCATTTAAGCACGCCGCTTCCAAAGCGAACCCGGTGATACTTGAACCGATTATGGCCGTTGAGGTCGTTACACCCGAAGAGTATATGGGCGATGTGATCTCCGATTTGAATAAAAGGCGTGGGCAGGTTGAAGGAATGGATTCCAGGGCAGGAGCCAGGGTTATTAAGGCCAAGGTACCCCTGTCAGAACAATTCGGTTATGTGACCGTACTCAGGACCCTCTCCTCAGGAAGGGCCAGTTCGACCATGGAGTTCAGCCACTATGAGAAGATGCCGATCAACCTCTCAAACGAGGTGCTTGAAAAAGTAACAGGAAAAGTTTAGATATAATCAGATAGATAATGAGTCAGAAGATTAGAAT
>JAOZQY010000190.1 GCA_029931975.1 Bacteroidales bacterium
CACCTTTGGGATCAACCACACGTAAAATCATCTCCCATCTGCCGCCCCTGTTTTCAACCTTAACCAGGAGGGTATTTGTTCCCTTTTTCAATTGCACATCAATAAGCTCATCATCCGGAACTGCTCCGCGCCAGATGTGCTTGCTATAAACCAGCTCCCTGTTGATCCATGCCCTGGCTCCATCATCGCTTCCAAGGGTTATCATGGCTTTTCTGTCATCCGGACTTTCAATTTCAGCGTAGGCATACGCAACTGCTCCATTATTTGGATAATAGATCGCATTAAGGTCCAGTATACCGGATTTCTTTGTTGTTGCTTCTTTCCACCCTACATCCCCATTCATCCCTGAATAAATTTTAGAAAACTTTATCTCTTTTTCGGGAGGATACTCCTTATCAAATCCCGGAGGAGCAACTGTTGGGGAGTGAACAACTGCTTCAGCATCAAAGGGTCCGATGACCATCCAGTTTGTGATAAAACCGGCATCCATCTTAACCATCTCCCACAAATCATGCATAGGACCCGGTTCTGAAAGTGCAGGCAAGTCGGCACCATCACGAGATTTGCCTCCCAGTTTAAATATCTCCATTGCATTCTCCCTGAGGATCCTATGTGCAATATCAATTGCCTCTCTCTCTGTTATATATCCATTTGATACTTTTTCGATCAGGACTTTGGATACAACTCGACGAGCCATTACCGAATGAGCATAAACACTCTCAACATGCTGGTAGTCACCCCCAAAAGCCATTATCTTATTTGCAGGAACTGTTTCAAGCCACTCATGCAGATATCTCTCACTGTAGTATGGAGATATAATCTGGGTCCAGCACATATCAATAAATACATTTGGGAAATTCTTAGCAAGAACCGACAGTTCGCCACCATAAGGATAACTGCTATGAAAAATGCAAAACTCAACATCAGGATACTCATGGAACAGATTATTCAGATGTGTGGGTTTTGAATTAGTAATAATATTACCATTCCCGGCATGCAGTCCGGTATGTAACTGAACCGGAAGATCATGCTTGTCAGCCAGATCAAGTACCCGGTGCATCATATAATCCTGCAAGGGCTTTACACTCTCAAAGTCCAGTTGGGCTTGAGACCTGTCTCTTGAAAGTATTTTAGAAAAAACTTCCTCTGCTTTCTCTTTTGATACATTTTCATACTTGAGTATCCTACTATAAGCAAGAGCTGACTTTACACCAACCATATGATATTCCAATCCAGACTGAAAAGCCTTCTCCAAGGCAAGAACATAATCATCAAGGCTTTCTATTTCTACACCATGTGTTTTTCCCAGTCCAATAATCTCTGAAGCCGAGAACACATGAATAAAATCGTCAAAACGTTCCACATGCACATAGAAATTCTTATCAAATTGAACATGACCCACGTCCACAATACTGAGATCTATCCCAGCCTTCTCCTTAAGTACATACTTATACCAGCCGGGCTTCATGGAATCATTAATTTTTTTAGAGAGTTCCAAATAAGTGTCATCATTGATATCCCCAATGCCATAAAGATCGTTTGCTGCAATCAGGGGAACTCTTCCATAACCGGTAGCCCGTGTTGCATACCAGAAAGGTTTGAACATCTCCCAGCGGTCTGTAACGGAAAAATTCTTATTGAAAATCATATTGAAAATTGTTGGAGACATCCCTGCAGATTTTAGATCATCACGGATATACACCTTAAAGAGGTGCGTAAAATCAAAGACGGAATCCTGCAATACCGTCTCTTCGGTACTCAGATGCTCATGTGTATCAATGAGCCGGATCTCATTCACTGCTTTTTCAATGCGTTGCTCAAATCCTGCATCCGGCAAAACTGTGGTTCGGATCTGCGCCATCAGATCAAATGGATGAATAAAACCAAAAAGAGTCATTGCACACATCAGCAGGCATACCTTCAATTTCATTGTTCTCATATTATATGCATTGTTTGATTTCCATTAACATCATTCGACTCATTGCCATCAGATCCATCACTTTTCATTTCCCCTTAAATACGGATGCACCCAATCATATGGAGTAAGAGTTTTCGCATCATTCACATGTCCTGGAGGACGACAGTTTTTGCCTTCAACACCCTGCAGCTCATCACCGAGGTCTTCCCGATACTCATCTGCATATTTCATTAACCTGGCCACCACTTCAGGGTACTTCTCATGGAGATCAGTTGTTTCGGCAATATCGTTCTCCAGATCATACAGTATCGGTCCTTTTTCAATAAAGAGTTTCCACCGGCCCGATCTGACTGCATTAAGTTTGTTAGTCAGATAATAAACAAATACTTCATGCGGACTCTCAGCCCCATCTTCCATAAACATCAGGGAACTGATATCCTTACCGTCAATAATTTTATCTTCAAGAAGTGTTCCACCTACAAATTGTGTGAGAGTAGGCAAAATATCCATGGTTGTAGTAATCTCGCTGCATACGGCTCCCTCCGGGATCATGCCGGGCCAGCGCATGATGCATGGCATCCGCATTCCGCCTTCCCATGTGCTTCCTTTTCCGCCACGAAGATTACCATTGCTGCCACCGTTCTGAAGATTTGAGCCGTTATCGGAGGTGAAAATTATCAGGGTATTATCATCTATTCCCAGCTCCTTCAATGTATTAATGATTTCCCCCGTACAGTAGTCAATATATTCAACAGCAGCTCCATACGGCCCATTATTACTTGCTTTTAAAAATGGGAAAGGAACATAAATCGGAGTATGAACATAAAAATGGGAGAAATAGAGAAAGAAGGGTTGATCTTTGCTTTCATAAATAAAATCTTTTGCCTTGTCTAAGAAAACACCTGTCAGCGGAACCTGATTAGGTTCTGAATCCACCACTTTATCATTATGCATCACCGGAAGAGGCGGGCATTTAACATTTTGCAAATAAATATCCATATCATTACTATATGGAATGCCAAAATAGCTGTCAAAGCCATTATTAGCAGGAAGAAATTCGGGCTGATCACCCAGGTGCCATTTACCAAGCATACCCGTATTATATCCCTGGGATTTCAACATTTTCGGGATGGTCATCTCCTCCGGATTCAGTCCCACAGAATCTCCCGGAAACAGGACCCATCTCCTCTGTCCGAATCCAAATCCCACTCGCTTTGGATAACAAGCGGTCATTAACGATGCGCGTGATGGAGAACAGACTGAAGCAGCACTATAAAAATCAGTAAAGCGCATTCCTTCTTCTGCCATTTGGTCAAGGTTTGGTGTATTATTTACTTCCGAACCATAACAAGCCAGATCACCATAACCCAGGTCATCACAGAAAATGATGATAATATTTGGCTTTTGCTTGGGGGCCTTTTGAACTGTGGCCTGAGAATAGCACTCTACCGGAGGAAATATCCCCAGGATCAGAACAAATAGGGTATTTAACAGTGCTTTCATACTTCTATAGTTTCCTAACACTCACATAGTATGCTCCACAGAGATCATTACCCTGGTCATCCAGAAACCAGGTTTTTAACTGAGTCTCGCCTGCATTCAGGCTTATTTTAAAGGTGATGGATTTGTCCGACTGCGATACCGGTTTTGAAAGGTCAACATCTGCGATCTTTATTCGTGCCATAACTATTGGCAAAGCATCACCCACATTATCATATCCCTGTCTTTTTGCACTTGCAGAAATAGCTGCATCAGCTTCAGCAGGCCACCGGCTCAATTCAAATTCATATTCAGCAGATTCTGCAACCAAAATATGCCATACTCCATTATGACCTCCAGTACGTAATTGCCACCAATTGTCTGCATAAGCACCATCCCAGTCGCAGGAAGTAAGCTTCACGGGATTTTCCTTTTCCGATCCAATACTTATTGCATATAATTTACTCCTGTCAGGTTCTACTTCAGTCCACCACGCTTCATAATGATCCCGCATCTTTTTCATGACAGCAGGATTCTCTCCTGAGATATCTTTTTCCTGACCCGGATCTGACGCAATATTGTATAGCTCCTCTCCATTAACCAATCGCCACTTATCCCAGAGGATCGCCGACTCCCATTTTCCTGTAAGTCCTTCGACATGACGATCGTATTGTACTACGCACATTCGATCAGGAAGCGAAGCTATTTCATCGCTCAAAATTTCTGCAAGACTAATTCCATCAACTGAGAGAGTCTCTGTAGTTTTCAGTTTGCACAGATCCATTAGTGTAGG
>JAOZQY010000032.1:0-13100 GCA_029931975.1 Bacteroidales bacterium
TCCCGGTCCAAAGCATGAGCCTCCAGGTCCCTGAATAGACCTTTAGCCTTCTTGAGTGGATAATCATCTCCGCTGGCCATGTAATATTCGGCCAATCCATATATGGTAAAGGCCGTTGCATAAATCTGTTTTCGGGAGGAACGCACGCTTCCGTTGGGTGCCAGTTCCCAATATACTCCCCCGAGCTTTTTGTCAGTGAAGTATCTGATGATATAGTCACTGGCCCGCCTGGCCATATTCAGGTATTCGGGACGTTTGTACATCCTGTACGCTGCCGAAAAGGTCCAGAGGATTCGGGCATTCAGGACCGCTCCCTTTCCGGCTCCCTCTACAACCTTGTTTTCATGGTCAATGTGCCCGTGAAATCCACCCCCGGGATCGGGCGAATATTTCATCCACCAGGCCAGTATGTTTTCCTGCAACTCATTTTCGAGTTCAGCCTTTAAGAGGAGTAAGTTATCTTTCTCCATCAGCCCGCATTATTATCCTTGGGGAGCGTATCCCACCAGGTTTTCTTCATGATGATAAAACAGACTGCGATAATGGCCAGGGCGATTCCAAGGGGGACTACCTTCTTCAGAACAATGTAGATGGGGAAGATCACCAGGGCGGTCTGGGCAATGGTACCCACCACCACATTGAGCATATCTCTTCCGAAATCCTTGTTTCTTTCGAAGGAGGGATCCTCGGCCACCACCTTGTCGTGGATGGGTTTCCAGAATCCCCATGGTTTCACATTTTTATAGAAACTCTTCAGGGTTTCTTCGTCTGTCGGGGGCTTTGTAAAGGTTCCGATAATGGCAGCCACAGCAGAAACCACCAGGATAATCGGGAAGTAGTAGAGGTCCAGGAAGTCGAAAAGTTTGCTGCAAATCAGGGCAGAGATAATACCCACAAACATTCCCCAGAAGAAGCCCGCCCCGTTAAAGCGCCACCAATACCATTTCAGGATATTGGAAACCACATAGGCTCCCCAGAGGGCCGATACGATCCATTGCAGCACACTGTTTACATCCTGTGCGAAGAATCCAAAGAAAACAGAGATGGCTACCACAACAATTCCGGTGAGGTAATTGGTGCGGCTCACCTGTTTCCGGGAGGCCTCAGGCCGCAGGTACTTCAGATAGATATCGTTGACAATGTAGGCCTGTGCAGCATTCAGGGTCCCGGCAAAGGTGGACATAAACGCAGCCAGCAGTCCGGCCAGCAGCAGTCCCATGAAGCCCACAGGTACGAACTGACTGATGGCAGAGGGGAGGATCTGTTCGAAATCTATCTTATTGCCCACAATCAGGTCAAGCTGGTCGTAAAAAAGTAGTCCGAGTACAGCAAAACCAGCGATCATAAAGTATCGGGTGGGCATCAGGATCACCGATACAAACCCAGACATTTTGGCTGCTTCTCTGGGTGATTTAGTGGAGAGGATTTTCTGCATATCGTAGTTGGGAGCAGGCCCGGCCAGACTCACCAGCACCCCTTTGAAGAGCATCATGCTGAAGAAGATGCCAAAGAGAGAGTAGCCATCACTGATGATTTTTTTGTTCACTTCCCCGATAATGTTGCTCCAGTCCATATCGAGTCGTGCCTTGAAGAAGGGATTCATCCAGCCTTCAGGAACCAGCAGGGGATGATCGGTGAGGGCATTCATGGCAATGACCCCGATCACAATGGCCGAAATGGTCATAATAGTATACTGGATCACATCGGCCCAGACAATACTGCTCATTCCCCCCAGGATGGCATAGAACATGGCAAACAGGGTAAAGACAATTCCGTACACATGGGCCACATACTGCGGAGCCACCTCAAATGGAACAAAGGGAGAGATCACCTCCCAGGGAATGAAAATCTCCACAAATTTACCCAGCCCGATGAAGCCATAGGTGAGGAAACCCAGGCAGGAAATCAGGGCAAAAATCACCACGATCCAATGCGACTGCACTCCTCCACGGCCCTTGCCAAACCTGGTAGCGATCCACTCTGCTCCGGTGGTGGCGTTGGAACGCCTCAGCCAGATGGAGAGAAAAACCATCAGGAAGATCTGGTTAAAGACTGGCCAAAGCCAGGGAATCCAGATGGACTTCAATCCATATACAAAGGCCAGGGTAACCAGCCACATGGTGCCTGAAATATCGAACATGCCGGAGGCGTTGCTCAATCCGAGCATATACCAGGGCAGTTTGTTTCCACCCAGAATATAGGCAGTCTTGTCTTTCTGGGCACGCTTCTTCATAACCAGGCCAATGACAATGGTCGAGGCCAGGTAGGCACAGATAATCAGGATATCGAAAAGGGTGAGTTTCATGAAAAAGAGTTAGTGGTTAATGGTTAGTAGTTAGTGGTAGAGGTCGGGTAGTTCGGAGAGGGAGAGCATCATATCGTGGTTCATAAATTCGATGAAATCGGGAGCCGACGGGTGCTCCGGGAAAGGTGCATAATAATGGTCGGGCCGGCCGTTTCTCCAGAAGAGAATCCAGGCCGTTCTCCTGGTCGATTCGTTGGCATCCAGGGTGTGCAGCACCACATCGGTGAACCACTTTTCGTTGGGAATGGTCTCCAGTCCGGTCTCAGAAATGGCCATCATCTTGGAATGTTCTGTGGAGAGCGAATCCAGAATTTCCAGCATATGAATGGTCTCGGGGGTCCGCTCCTTGCTGGACAGTCCGTGATAATCATCAAAGGCCATTACATCCACATAGTCATCGCCGGGGTAAAAATGCATATATAGCTCCGCAGTCTGGAAACGATCGCTGGAAAAGGCAATGATCAGCTGGTGCAGGTTTTTTTCGTTTCGGAAATAGTCTATGGTAAATTGAAAGAGTTCTTTGTACTTTTCGGCCGAAGTGTTGCCTTTGCCCCACCAGAACCAGGAACCGGTCATTTCATGGAAGGGACGGAAAATCACGGGGATAAGCTCCCCGCTTTCGGTCTTCAGCCTGGAGAAAAACTCTGCAGCCTGATCCAGTCTCTCCAGGTAAAGTTCATGTGCCAAACCTCCCGGAAGGCATGCCTCCACGCAGGAGTCTTTATCCCAGCTCGTTCCAGAGATAGCGTAGTTACGCATATGCCAGCTAAAGGTGTTTACTCCGCCCTTTTCATAGACGGCGATGGCCCATTTACGCATATCCTCAAAGGGAACGTCGTCTATGTTATTGGGATCGCCGATATGTCCCAGGTCCCATCCGAAAACCGCAGGATGATCACCCAATACATCGTTGATGTCGGTGCGAAACTTTTCGCCTTTCCAGTCTATGCCATAGGCCAGGGCGTCCTGGTGACCCACCAGTACATGCTTGGCCGAGAGGATCTGGAGATTGCTATACAAGGATGAGGCCATGGAGCTGGCCAGTGGATCACTCAGGGGATATGAGCTGTTTGTTTCGCTCGCAGAATTACAGGAAAAAAGCATTGTCAGAACACCAAGAAGGATCAGGGAACGGGCAATCATATTAATAAGGCTTAGTTTAAAGGGGTAAAAATATTACTATTTTTGACTTATACTAATTTTTTATGCGCGTACGCGTATTTGTACTTTGTACAGGAAGAAGTGATTTGATCACATTTGCAAGGGCCTGTGATCATATCACCAACTAAGCATTTGGTTATGAAAGCCGGTCGCACAGGCCTGGCCCGGACCGTTTCGATTATCCCGATCAGCATATCGAAGACCGGACGATTCAAGCTGTTAAAGCATGAGTTAAAATTCCTATGATTCGATTGAGGAGGCGGATCTTTTGATAATTGTCCCGATTCTTCTAAATTGCGGTCTGCCCTAAAATGACCTGTTTAATATGGCTGTTCTGAAGAGTATCAATCCTTTTGATCCATCACGGATCATAAATTACCCACAGGTATCAGATATGAACCTTGCCGTTCAGCTGGGAAGGTCTCATGCTTCATTTTCAACATACAGACAAAGTTCTTTTGAGGAGCGGGCACAGCTGATGACACAGGTGGCTCTGATCCTTAGGGAAGGTAGCAGAGAGTATGCAGAAGTGATTACCCGGGAAATGGGAAAACCCATTAGCGAAGCTGCTGCCGAAGTAAAGAAATGTGCATGGGTGTGTGAATACTACGCAGCTAATGCAGCCTTGCTCCTGGAGGAAAAAGTAGTAGAAACAGAGGCGGAGGAAAGCCGGGTAATCTTCGAACCCCTGGGATCCATCCTGGCTATCATGCCATGGAACTTTCCATTCTGGCAGGTGTTTCGTTTTGCTGCTCCGGCCCTGATGGCAGGAAATACGGTACTCCTCAAACATGCCTCCAATGTTCAGGCCTGTGCCAGTGCCATTGAAACGATATTCAAAGAGGCGGGATTTGAAGAAGGGGTATTTCAGAATCTGGCCATCGGATCGGATCGGGTAGCGAGTGTAATTGCCAGTGAATATGTGAAGGCAGTAAGTCTTACAGGAAGCGAAGAGGCTGGAGTAGCAGTAGCTACCGAGGCAGGTAAACATTTGAAAAAATGTGTACTTGAACTGGGAGGGAGCAATGCTTTTGTGGTACTGAACGATGCCAATCGTGAGCTCACCCTGAATCTGGCCATCCCTGCAAGGATGCAGAATGCTGGACAGAGTTGTATTGCCGCTAAGCGTTTTATCCTGGAGTCATGGATCGCTGAAGATTTTGTTCCTCTTCTGGTAAAGAAGGTGGAGCAGCTGGTGGTGGGCGATCCCATGGACGAGAACACCCAGGTGGGCCCACTGGTTTCAAAAAAGCAGGCCATGGAGGTGGAGGAGCAGGTGAGTAAGTCAGTCAGTATGGGAGCGAAACTACTCCTTGGTGGTGAACGCAAGGGGGCATTTTACCTTCCTACCATCCTTACAGGGGTCAAGCCGGGAATGCCGGTCTTCGATGAGGAAGTATTCGGACCTGTTTTTGCAGTGATGGAAGCCAGTTCCCCTGAAGATGCCCTGGAACTTTCGAATCGATCGAATTTCGGACTGGGTATGCAATTATTCACTTCGTCGGAACAGTCGGCCGAACTCTTTATTCGGGGGGCCGAGGAGGGAGCTGTCTTTATCAATAATATGGTGAAATCGGATCCCAGGCTGCCTTTTGGAGGTACCAAACGATCGGGTTATGGCCGTGAGCTTTCGGAAGAGGGAATCAGGGAATTCGTCAATATTAAAACAATATGGATCGACTAAAGAAGAAAAAGGTATTTTTTACAATGGCCATTCTATTCTCTCTGTTGGGAATGATGGCCCAGGATGGATCGTTTACCAAACCTGTTGATTTTTTTGGTTTTGAACCGGGATCGGATCGAAATCTATTTAGCTATGAGCAGTTGATTGAGTACCTGCAAAAGCTGGACGGAGAGTCGGATCGGATCTACATGGAGAAAATCGGGTTTTCACCCATGGGAAGGCCCATGTATATCACTTTTATATCCAGTGAGGAAAATATCAGTAAGCTTGAAGAGCTAAAGAAGATTAATCGGGAGCTGGCCCTGAATCCGGATCTTGGCGAGGAAGAATTGCAGGGCATGGTTCGGGATGGAAAGGCCTTTGTGCTGGCTACGCTCTCCATGCACTCATCCGAAGTGGCCCCTTCACAGGCAGCACCCCTGATAGCCTGGGACTATGCTTCCACAAGTGATCCGAAGAAGCAGGAGTGGCTCGACAATGTGGTTTATATGATGGTTCCCTGTCACAATCCCGATGGCATGAATATGATAGTGGAGAATTATCTGAAGTACAAGGGTAGCAAATATGAGGGAGCTTCTTTACCAGCTGTTTATCACAAGTATGTGGGGCATGATAACAACCGCGATTTTGTGATCCTGAGTCAGGAGGATAGCAAAGCCATAGACAGGATCTTCAGTGAGACCTGGTTTCCACAGGTGATGGTGGAGAAGCACCAGATGGGATCCACAGGACCCCGCTACTTTGTTCCACCCAACCACGATCCCATTGCGGAGAATATTCCAGCCGGAATATTCCAATGGTGCGGTGTTTTTGGACAGCATATGGCCACAGATATGACCGCAGACGGACTGGCCGGGGTTGCACAGCACTACGCCTTTGACAACTACTGGCCAGGGTCAACAGAGACCTGTATCTGGAAAAATGTAATTGGTTTTCTGACCGAAGCGGCCAGTGTACAGACTGCAACTCCCGTCTATATTGAGCCCGGTGAGCTGCGTGTTGGAGGAAAGGGGCTATCCGAATACAAAAAGAGCACCAATATGTTGCTGCCCTGGGAAGGGGGCTGGTGGCGCCTGGGGAATATTGTTCTCTACGAGCTTTCATCCACCAAATCCATTATTAAAACAGCCTCGCTCTACAGGGAGGATATCCTTAAATTCAGAAACACGATGTGCCGGGAGCAGGTGGAACTTGGGAGAAGCGAGGCACCCTATTACTACATTTTGCCTCAAAAGCAGCATGATCAGGGCGAATTGGTCAACCTGGTGAACCTGATGAAGGAACATGGAGTAAGTGTTTATACCCTCGAAAACCAGGTGGTTCTGAATGATAAAATATATGGGGCCGGAGATGTGGTGATTCCCCTGGCACAGCCCTTCAGGGCCTTTATTAAGGAGGTGATGGAGACGCAGGAGTTTCCCGAAAGGCATTATACACCTGGTGGGAAGTTGGTCAAACCCTATGATATTACCAGCTGGTCACTACCTCTGCATCGCTTTGTGAGTTCCAGTGAGATAGACACCCGGAGCAAGGAGCTGGAGGGCAGGTTGAGCCTGGTTGAAGGAGTGTACGATCTTAAGACGGACGAAGAGATAAAAGCTACGGCCATTGTGCTTCCCGTTAATTCCAATGAGTCGTATCGTGCCGTTTTCAGTGCCCTGGAGAATGGGATGAAGGTACAGCGGCTTCAGGCCGGAACCGATCTGGGGGGAAAGAGCTATGGTGCAGGAAGTTTTATTATTTACCAGGGATCGAAGAAGGATCAGTGGGATACACTGATTGAATCGCTTCCTTTTCAGCCGGGAGAATTGCTGGATAAAAGAGTTTTTCCCACCACAGCTATGGAGATGCCAAGGATTGCACTGGTGGAAACCTGGTTTCATGATATGGATGCCGGATGGACCCGTTTCCTGTTCGACAGCTATCATATTCCTTTTACATTGCTCCATCCCGATGACTTCGAAAAGAGCGATCTGGCAGATAAATTTGATGTCATTATATTCCCCGATACGGACAAGGAAATTTTGATGACCGGCAAACAGAAACGGGGGGAATCCTATTACCAGAGTAGCTATCCTCCCGCTTATGTGAAGGGTATCGGGAAGGAAGGCTTTGAAAAGCTGATGACATTCAGCGATAGCGGGGGGACTATTATTTCCTGGGGCAGGTCGGCCCGTTTGTTTGAGGGCATGCTGAAGATTAAACAAAAAGATTCCGAGGAAGAGTTCAGTCTCCCCTTCCGGGATATCTCGCCGGACCTGGGTAAAGCCGGTCTCTATATACCCGGAAGCCTGGTGAAAATCAATCTGATTGCTGACCATCCGCTTACCCTGGGAATGCCGGAAAGCATCGGAGTCTTTTCAAGGGGCCGGCCGGTATTTGCTACCTCGGTTCCTAAGTTTGATATGGATCGCCGTGTGATCGGAACCTATCCCGAAAAGGAGATTTTGATGTCGGGATATGCTTCGGGCGAAGAGAAGATGGGCAATAAGGCAGCCATGATATGGATGGAGAAAGGAAAGGGACAATTTGTTTTGTTTGGATTCGGACCCCAGTTCAGGGCTTCGACCCAGGCCGCCTATAAGCTACTTTTTAATGCTATTCTTCTTTAGAAGGGCCATTGTCTTTTCTTTCCGTGCGGAAGATCTCTTCCCGCTCCAGATCAATCCACTCTCTCAACAGTGAGGGATCACTATTTTATTTTTTGAAACCATTAGCTTGTAAAGATGTTATCTACTCATAATAATTAACTCTTATTTTTGTCAAAAAAAACATAAGCAATGAATATAAATTGTATTCAAAGGTATTCCAGTAAAATGGTATTATTTCTCCTTGTAGGAGGATTTACAGCTGTTACGACAAACGCGCAAAAGTCTGCGTATAAGCTATTTCGGGAAGATGGAAAAAAGGTGAAATATGCGAAGATGCTAGAAGCGGCTTCGGGTGCCGACATCGTATTGTTTGGGGAGTACCATACTAACCCCATTTCACACTGGCTCCAGCTGGAGCTGACTACCGATCTGTATGATCTCAGGGGGGAAGGGCTGATACTGGGAGCAGAGATGTTTGAAGCCGATAACCAGCTGATTTTGAATGAATACCTGGCCGGGCAAATCACTGAGAAGAAATTCGAAGAGGAGGTCCGCCTGTGGCAGAATTATACTACCGATTATAAACCCCTGGTCCTGATTGCAAAGGACAAAGGGCTTACATTTGTGGCCACCAACATCCCCAGGAGGTATGCCAATATGGTATTTAATCGAGGAGTGGTCTCCTTGGACAGTCTTAGCGATGAGGCAAAAACGTATATGACTCCGCTCCCCCTGGACTATGATACCTCTCTGAACTGCTACAAACAAATGATGGGTGGCGGCGGCAGCCCCATGGGCGAAGCCAAAACTCCAATGGGGGAAATGAAGGTTCCCAAAAGTGATACCATTGCTCCAGTTGGTGATGCTAAAACTCCCAAGGGTGGAACTAAGATGCCCATGGGTACCAGGAGTCCCATGGATGGACATGGCAGTACGAACCTGGCTGATGCCCAGGCTATCAAAGATGCCACCATGACGCATTTTATCCTGGAATACTGGGAACCCGGAAAGCTCTTTGTTCATTACAATGGAGCCTACCATTCCGATGATTTTGAGAGTATGAATTGGTTCCTGAAACGGGCCAATCCTGATCTGAAAATTGTAACAATTTCCACAGTGAGTCAGGACGATGTGGAGGCTCTTGAGGAGGGGTCGGAAGGGAAGGCTGATTTCATTATTGCTGTTCCATCCAGTATGACCCAGACCAGCAGATAAGGGCTTAGCATTCCCGCAAGATCGGTTTTGGTACTCCAGGTAGGTTAATCATGGAAAACATAATCGCGTTAGAGGGGCGAATCGTCCTTCTCCGATGGGCGGTTGAAAAAGCGCTGAGTGGGATAGGCAAATTCAATCTCTTTGTGTACGGCAAACTCTTTCAGCACTTCTTCCCAGATATCATGTTCGGTGGAACGTCTTTTTCGCGGATCGCATATGTAGCGCATGGTGAGCAGTACACCGCTTGGCTCCAGGGAGGTGTAGACAATGGGAGTGAGGTACTGGTAGAAGATCATGTACTTCTTGGATGCCTCAATAATCTTTCGTTCGGCATCGGCTGACAGGTTTTCGGAGTGATCGCTGATAATCTTCTGAAGGATGTCCTTGGCCTGCTGCCACTGACTCTCAAAGGTAAGCAGTACAGACATTTCATTCCAAATATATTTGAAGCCGGTACTGTAGTTGGACTGGGGTTTGGTGAAAACGATTCCGTTGGGGATATGGATGATTCTCCCGGTACTCTGGTCGGCATTGACCCAGTTTCCAATTTCCAGCAGGGTGAACTGGAAGAGGCGTATGTCGATGATATCGCCCGATTGCTCTCCGATCTGAACCCTGTCGCCCAGGTTAAATGGTTTCCTGGTGAGGATGAAGATCCATCCTGCGATATTGGTAAGCAAGTCTTTCAGGGCAATGGCCAGGCCGGCAGTTAAAAGGCCAAGGAAGGCCCCGAACTGACCAATGGCCCTGATCCAGACGCTCCCGATAAGGATTAGCGTAAGGGTTCCTATGGTGAAGGAGACAGATCTTTTCCAACCATAGCGCTGTTTGGGGTCTTCGGTAAACTTCCAGACGATTTTTAGTACGGCAAAGCGAATGGCCCCAAGAACCACAAGGATCAATATGGAATAGAGGATCTTGGATTGATTCTCGGGAGTAATTCCAAAGGTGTTTTCTAAGGAGTTGCTTATGTCGATCATTTCAGATACCGTGTGTATCTGTGTAAATTAGTGAATTTTATTCAATTCAGAAAGTGAACTCAGATTCGGGCCAGGGCCATGGTGGCAGCATGGAGGGTGATGGTAATAAACAGGTAGAGGTTCCTGGCGCATGTGGATGAGAGTCCGGGGAAACGGTACTGAATGGACCCGGCATGACATGAAGAGATGCAATCGCCGCAGAGGGTGCAGGTCATTCCCGGCTTTTTGGCGGCAATATCTGCCGGGTTCAGGGCATCATATTTACATGTGGTGGTACAGACCATGCATTCGGTACAGCTGTTTTGATCAATGGTGAGCCTGAAAGGGTTTACAAAGCGGGTCAGGTTAACAATGGTCCCGATGGGACAGTAGGTGGTACAGTGAACCATACGGCCCTCTTTTCGCGATACCAGCAGGATCAGTCCGAGGCCAATCACACCAAAACCAATGGCCAACAGGGTGGCGGTGAATGTCGGAATTTTAAACCATCTCAACACGATGGCCCCGGCAATGACCAGGAGTAGTACGGTCCATTTAAGCGCCCATTTGTTCCTGATGGGCCTACGTTTGGTTTTCCCACCTGCGCTGATGGAATCGATGGCCCCGAAATAGCAGAGGTGGCTACACCATGCAGGTCCGGAAAGTACAAGGGTACTCACAAACAGGATAGACATCACAGAGAGGTGTCCCCGGTAGATGGGGCCCGCCAGAATCATCATGGGGATGGGTAGGTGCAGTTTTCCGGTCATCAGGAATTTGTCAAATCCAAGCAGTCCCAGAGCCAGCTGGGAAAAGAAAACCACTGAAAAGGCCAGCCAGGTGTATTTCCTCCAGGCTGCAACCCGGGAAGGGTCCTGCATATGATAGGCCACAACAGCTCCGTAAATAGCAATCAATGCTATTTCGATCCATCCGGCTCCCGGTACAAAACGTTCCAGGATCAGCATGGGATTGTCTACCATGTGTTGGACAGGAATAAGCAGAAACAGGATAAAGAGGGATACAGAAGCCGGTAGCCGGTAGATGTTCGGGAATTTTATATGGTTTTTCACTCGTAATCTTTTGCAGCGCGCAAGGTACTAAAAATACAAAAAGTAGAAGCAATGTATTAAAGATCGGAATTCCAATAATAGCTTTGCGATACGATATATCGTAAAAAACACGAGATAACGTAAATACATTCTACACCTTCCATATTGATATGTATACAACATACAGAAATAGAGTGAGATACATTGATTGGCATAATGATTGATAAAGTTTCTCAAACAATCCATTATGGCCAATCGCAATAAGAATGAATCAAGCAACCAAGAATATCCTCCTCAGACGCTGTCTGACCTGGAATATATCATCCTTGAGTACTACAGCGAGAAGCGAGAGGACCATCGAACAGAAGATATAGTTTCATTAAAAAGAATTTGTGTAAGTAGATAAGCACATTCAAATGTCTAACCAATCAATCCACCACATTATGAAAAAAACTGGCTTGTTATTAGCAGGAACATTACTTCTGCTATTCTCTGCTCAAATGCAACTCTTCAGTCAGAGCTCTGAAGTTTTCGATCAGATTAGAAATCAAGAATTCCAAACTGAATGGAGTGTGTACTACCAAGATGATGTAATCAGGATATCGTTGAAGTATTCCGATTGCAGCGATCCTGCCAATGGCATTTACCCCGAGTATCTGCTTTTCAAGATTGAAAATTTAACAGCCAGCCGTGTACATGCTTATTGGGAATGGAGTTTCGATTACGATGGCAGAAGGATGTCAAAAAACGATACCGATGAAGAATTGGTAAAAGTTACCCTTGAAGGCATGGAATCGCTGGAAGCCTCATGTAGTAACGATGAGAACAAGAAACTACGTATATATGTGCAGGACAAAATGAGAATTACCAGTTCAGCGCTTACAGACTTCGCTCTGATTGAACTTAATGTATTTGAACTTTAAAAACCCCACATCATGATAAGAAAGTACTTTTCATTTTTACCCTTGCTGTACGGTTTCATTTTTCTGTTTTCCACTCAGAATTTACAGAGTCAGTGCAGCGTTGATATTAGTGCCACCCCAGGAACACCCACAACTTCAAGGACTATTGATTTTGTGGCAGATGCCCTGGCAACCTCTACGGCCTATACATTTAACGGAGGCCTTCTGCCCAATGAATGGGAATCCAGCCCATACCAGATTGGATCACCATGTGAACCACTCTATGGTGATTCACCGGATGCCTCATACTATTTTTGGGCCACAACAACTGATGCAAATGGGGTGCGGTTTGTTCAGACCCGTCCCCTCAACGTATTGAATGGTGGCGAAATAGCATTCCTGATGCGGTATGGAAGGGACGATCCAAACCCTGGTTGCGAGGATCCGGATGAGCCAATCGAAGGTGTTTACCTTCAATACTCTGTAGATGACGGCGCCACCTGGACTACAATAGAAAGCTGGGATCCGGTTAGTGGATTTGGAGATAGTCCTGATGGAAGAAATTTGTATGAATGGGGCTTATTTGAATATGACATTCCAATGGAGGCATATTCAACCGAGACCATGTTTCGATGGTATCAACCCGAAAACTCAGGGGATTTTTATGATAATTGGGGATTGGATGATGTTTCAATAAGTGTTATGGATAACATCATTGCATACAGCTGGGATCTGGGTGACGGAACTGTAGCTACAAGTCCTAATCCCTCCCATACTTACAGTGGAGATGGCACTTATTACGTACAGATCGCGGTTGAAACAGCTCAGGGTTGTACAGCTAACGATGTTCTAGAATTTGTGATTCTGCCAGACAATGATGAAGATGGTATCGAGGATAGCATTGATAGTGATGATGACAATGATGGGGTACTCGATGTTGATGATGCTTTTCCCTTTGACCCTGCAGAAGATACCGATACGGATGGTGATGGTACAGGAGATAACGCTGATACCGACGATGATGGTGACGGAACCGCCGATGTTGATGATGCCTTCCCCTTAGATCCGGCGGAAGATACTGATACGGATGGTGATGGTACAGGAAACAATGCTGATACCGACGATGATGGTGATGGAACTGCCGATGTTGATGATGCCTTTCCCTTAGATTCGGCTGAAGATACCGATACGGATGGTGATGGTACAGGAGATAACGCTGATACCGACGATG
>JAOZQY010000032.1:13200-14643 GCA_029931975.1 Bacteroidales bacterium
ATGGAGATGGTGTACCCGATGTTGATGATGCCTTCCCCTTAGATCCGACCGAAGATACAGACACAGATGGAGACGGTGTGGGAGATAACGCTGATGCATTTCCAGATGATCCTGCTGAATGGGACGATACTGATGAAGACACAGTGGGGGACAATACCGATACGGATGACGATGGAGATGGTGTACCCGATGTGGATGATGCTTTCCCCTTAGACCCGACCGAAGATACCGATACAGATGGAGATGGTGTTGGAGACAATGCTGATTTATTTCCGACAGATCCAGCTGAATGGGCTGATAATGACGGAGATGGTACCGGAGATAATGCTGATCCTGATGATGATAATGATGGGACACCGGATGTAGATGACGATTTGCCTTTTGATCCTTCTGAAAATACGGATACCGATGGCGATGGTACAGGCGACAATGCCGATACCGACGATGATAATGATGGTGTTTTAGATGTTGATGATGCTTTCCCTCTGGATCCAACTGAAGATACAGATACTGATGGAGATAGCACCGGCAACAACGCCGATAACGATGATGATGATGATGGTGTGGCTGATGTTGATGATGCTTTCCCGCTGGACCCGGCCGAATCTGTGGATACGGACGGCGACGGTACAGGTAATAACGCCGATACCGACGATGATGATGATGGTGTTTTAGATGTTGATGATGTATTTCCGTTAGATCCAACCGAAGATACCGATACAGATGGCGATGGCATTGGAAATAACGCGGATCCTGACGATGACAATGATGGTACCCCTGATCCACTAGACGATTTTCCACTGGACCCTTCAGAGGATACAGATACCGATGGTGATGGTATCGGGAATAATGCCGATCCCGATGATGACAATGATGGTGTTTTAGATGGTGATGATGCTTTCCCGTTAAATCCCAATGAAGATACAGATTCTGACTTTGACACCATTGGCGATAATGCCGATCCCGATGATGATAATGACGGTGTGCCGGATGAATATGATGATTATCCATTGGATCCGACCAGGTCAGGGGATACGGATGGCGATGGGATTGATAACAGCGTCGATCCCGATGATGATAATGATGGTGTTTTAGATGGCGATGATGAATTCCCGTATGATCCAGCCGAAGATACCGATACAGATGGCGATGGTGTTGGTGACAATGCTGATGCTTTCCCTAACGATCCAATGGAGACCGTGGATACGGACGGTGATGGCATTGGAAATAATACGGATGACGACGATGACGGAGACAATCTTACCGATGTTGAAGAAATAACCAGTGGCACAGATCCTCTAAATCCCGATTCAGATGGGGACGGTGTCAATGATGATCTTGATCTGTTCCCGCTTGACCCCACTGAATCTGTGGATACGGATGGAGATGGTACAGGCAACAATGCCGATACCGACGATGATGGCGATGGTGTGGCCGATATTG
>JAOZQY010000032.1:14743-18342 GCA_029931975.1 Bacteroidales bacterium
AGACACGGATACCGACGGTGACGGTACAGGCAACAATGCCGATACCGATGATGATAATGACGGGGTAATCGATGGGGCTGATCCTGATCCGCTGGATCCAAATGTTACAGCTGTTCCCAAGACCGAGATCATCGAATCAATGAATGTATATCCAAATCCGTTCCAGTACGAGTTGGTTGTGAAGTTCTCTTCAAGCGTAGAATCTGAGCTTGATATCTATGTGTATGATATGATCGGAAATCTAGTGGATGTCATATATAGCGGGCATTCCATCAGTGGCACCCAGGAATATACATGGAGGGTGAATAATTCCCTTACACCTGGTATGTACCTGATCAAAGTGCGGATGGATGATTATGCAAAAACATATAAGGTAATGAGAAAATAAAATTGGTTTAGTAGTAGTTTTAGGTTAAGTGGAGAGTCTGACCGCAGTCTGAAGACTGCGGTCAGACTTTTTCTTTGCTACTTGTTCAGAAGTCGTTTTTCCAATTCTTTCACCTGATCTCTGAGTTCCTTAATTCTGAATTCCCTGCCCACAAACAGCTTATTGAATCGCTCAAGCTCCTTGTTCTTAGCTTCGATATCTTTGGTCCTCTCCTTTACTAACTCCTCCAGATGATCCTGATTTCTTAGGATTTTCTCATCGGCCTGCTTACGCTCTGTTATATCCATAATGAAACCTTCGAGGAATTGTAGTTGCTTGCCCTCAAAAGTACCGGTCCCCATTTCCAGGACAAACTTCTGCTTGCCTTTTGCGTCAATAATTCGATATTCCATTTCAAATGGCTTTTCGTGGGCTAAACTGTTCTGTACTGCAGTCCAGACCAAAGAACGATCATCCGGATGAATCAGGTTGGAATATAGGAATTGGGAAAGTTTTCAGCAATTGTACGTAGCAGTTTTTCATTTTCCCGCAGCGCTTCCTCTGCCCTCCGGCGAGTGGTAATATCTTGAAATGCGCAGTAAGTTTGTTTGAAACTGCCATCACTATGATAAGCAATGTTTCCTTGGAAGGAGATGTCAATCCAGTGCCCTTTTTTGTGTTGGATTTTAAATTTCAAATCACTCACAGAACCTCGTCGCTTGAATTTTGTAAAGTTTTTCCTGAAATGTGCCTTTGAGTCGGGATGTAGAAAATCCCCAAAGAATTTTCCAATGATCTCTACCCTCTCATATCCAAGCGTTTTTAGAAATGCAGGTTTCACGTCTTTGAAGCATCCATCCACATCGAGCGATTGGTAAGGGAAAGGTGCGTTTTCGTAAAGGGCCTTGTACTTTACCATTCCTTCCAGGTATTCCTCATCTGTTAGATTTGGGTTTTTCATCTGGCGAATTTTATTGAAAGACAGCAATTAAGATATACCTTTTTGTGAAACTATACCAGAATTTTATCCCCTGACTCATATATCATATAGCTTGTTTGTATCCTGTTTTGTCAGGTCGGGGTCTAATTCCTATATTTGATCAGGGTGAAGCAAATGGAAAAGGATAAAATGGAAAAAGATAGAATACTAAACATTGACGATACAATCGTAAATCTGCAGCTTTTTGAGGAGCTATTTCAGGATAAGTATCAAGTGTTTAGTGCACTTACTCCGCAAAAGGGGCTTGAGATTTTGCGTAAAGAGGCGATTAAGGTGGTCTTTGTTGACCTGTTTATGCCCGAGATGGATGGCTTGGAGTTTATCCAGAAAGCAAGCAAAGAGTTTCCTTATCTTATCTATATGATTATTACTGCTTACCCTGATATGAATGTGGCCATTGAAGCCATAAACCAAGGTGGCGTATACAGGTTTTTCACCAAGCCCTGGGATTACTATGAAGTTGAGATGACTATCATAAATGCTATTGAGACCTATGAACTGCGTATTCATAACCAATCGCTTATCGAGGACCTTAAAAGAAAGAATGCCCGATTACTTGAATTAAAGGAGAAACTCGAGGAGGAGAATTTGTACCTGCATGAAGAGATCCGGCTCAACAGTAACTTTGAGAATATTATTTCCAAGGACGTGGCCTTTAAAAAGGTACTGAGAGATATCGAACATGTAGCCGATACCAAGGCCACTGTATTGATACTCGGGGAGACAGGGACAGGAAAGGAGTTGGTAGCAAGGTCCTTACACGAAGTGAGTAAAAGGAGTTCTTCTTCGTTTATTAAAGTAAATTGTGCTGCAATTCCGGAATCGCTTATTGAGAGTGAGCTTTTTGGACATGAACAGGGCGCTTTTACGGGTGCAGTCAAACAAAAGAAAGGCAAATTCGAACTGGCACATAAAGGGACCATATTTTTGGATGAAATTGGTGAGTTGCCGGTACATTTGCAGCCGAAATTGCTACAGGTCCTGCAGGATGGAGAGTTTAGCCGCGTGGGCGGGAGTGATGTCATTCACGTGGACGTGAGGGTGGTTGCTGCAACCAACAGGGACCTTGAGAAAATGGTTGAATCCAGCCAGTTTCGGAGTGATCTTTTCTACCGTCTGAATGTGTTTCCTATTTTTATACCTCCACTCAGGGAGAGGCGAAGTGATATACCGCTCCTGGCAAATTTCTTTATCGGAAAATTCAACCGGCTCAATGGCCGGCGTGTGGAAATGATTCCTTTAAAAGCCATGGACCTTCTTATGAATCATGACTGGCCTGGTAATATCCGGGAACTTGAAAACACCATTGAAAGGGCAGTGATTATAAGCAGCGGTAGTAAACTGGAATTGAAGGACCGTTTTCTGGCTGGTAAGGAAAGTGCTGATTCGGGAAAGTTCTTGAGCATGCAGGAGGTTGAAAGTCAGTATCTTCTGAAAGTCTTAGAGAGCACCAACTGGAGAGTGAGTGGTCCCAAGGGGGCCGCTTCAATTCTTAATATGAAGCCTACAACCCTGGAATCGAGATTAAAGAAACTGGGCATTTCGAAGCCATAATTAACGATATTTCGTAAGTTAGTCTGGCGTTTCGTTAATTCTTCCACTTCCTGTATTTCCATCAAATCATTTAAGATTTAAGTATTCAAGCGATTAGGTCGTTTGGCCTGATTATTGCAAAGCTATTTGTAAATATGTGAGATATGGATCGAACAGAGATTGAAATATTAAGTGGTAAGAATTTTTCTGAACACGTATCGTCCCAAACGAAGTTGATAATTATTCAGTTTCAGGATGAAGAGAATGCCTCTTGCCAGATAATGGCCCCTGTATTTAACAAGCTTCAGGCGTTTTTTGCGGACAGAATTGTATGCTATACGGTACGTAAGCCTGCTGCTTCCGAAATTTGGGAGCAATATAAAATTTACCAGACCCCCACTTATCTTCTAATGAAGGAAAACAGGACACTGGATATAATATCAGGGCTGATTTCATATGATAATTTCAAATCAGCAGTGAATAGATACATTTAAATGAAGTTGAATTATAATTGAGCCATCGTATGTGCTATATAAATCCTAAAATATTGGTGATTGAGGATAATCCGGATAACCTGGAGCATGTATCCACCATACTCATAAAAGCCAGGGTTCAACTGGAGATCGCAGTCAATGGTTTATATGCCATGATCCAGGCCTCTTCTCATACTGAAGAACTACCGGTGATTTTTATAATTCC
>JAOZQY010000032.1:18442-29620 GCA_029931975.1 Bacteroidales bacterium
CCATGATCCAGGCCTCTTCTCATACTGAAGAACTACCGGTGATTTTTATAATTCCTCCTGGAGAAAAGAAAAAATTTATGTCAGGAATGGATGCTGGAGCATACGATTTTGTTAGTACTCCTATCTCTGAGAAGGAGTTACTGACCCGGATAAATTACCAGCTGGAATTGAAAAATGCCAGGCATCAGATTGAAAAGAGTGAATTATTCAAATCCAGCCTCAGATATGCTTCTCAGATACAGGCATCTTTACTCCCATCTTCCCAATTGCTTGACCACCAGTTTTCCAGTTACTTTCTGCTCTCCCTGCCGCTGGATATTGTAAGTGGTGATTTCTTCTGGATCAAGAAAATTGGCAAACAGTTGTTTGTTGCTTTAGCCGATGCGACGGGGCATGGTGTGCCCGGTGCATTTCTAAGTGTTTTGGGAATAAGCTTGTTAAATGAAATTACTCTTGAAGGCATATTTGAAAAACCTGGTGATATATTAAACGAACTTAGAGATAAAGTGAAAAATTCGCTTCGAAACAATCACTTAAAAGCAGAGCAGTACAACGGTCTGGACATGGCCATCTGTGAAATCGATACCGAGACGAATGCCATAACCTTTGCCGGGGCAAATAGCTCAGTTTACATATCACAGGGGGAGAAGCTTCTCGAATTAAAGGGGGACAGGCAGCCCATAGGTTCTCATATCCAGGAAAGGCCTTTCGAAAATTCGCATATACAGCTACAATCCGGCGATAGAATCTACTTTAGTTCAGATGGTTTTGCAGATCAATTAGGGGGAGGTATACACCCAAAAAAATATCAAAGCAAAAATCTTAAAACACTCCTGGAGAATATTTCAGATAAGCAGTTATCAAATCAAAAGGAACTGCTCTTAGAAAAGCATATGGACTGGAGAGGTGACCATGACCAGGTGGATGATATTTTGGTACTTGGTCTGGAGCTTCCAGTTTTATAGAAATTAAAATCGTGTAAAATGAAAACCATAAAGAATCCTTACACAAATGATTTCAATAAATCAATGATTATTGAATTTATGACCCACCAGCTGAGAACCTCACTCAATACCATTATAGGGTTTTCTGATCTACTGAACAGGAAATCATTATCGGAGAGTTCCAAGAAATCCTATAATGAATATGTCTACCATAGCAGCTTAAACCTGTTATTGCTCTATAACAATCTCCTTGATCTTATTGAACAGGGGAAAGAGACCTGCATGGTGATGAGTGAAGAGTGCCACCTGTCTAAATTGCTGGATGAACTGCAACAAAAATATAGCTATGAATTGGAGAAGAGTAATCAGCATGGGATTCAATTGAAGGTGCATACACCGGATCTGCCGAAGTATTCCCATATCATTACGGATGAAAAGAAGTTGAGACGGGTTTTGGAAAACCTTATTGAGAATGCCATCGGTTTTTCGCAGGATGGGACCGTTGAGTTTGGATACATGGTAGAATCCCCGATAAAGCTAAGATTCTATGTGAAAGACAAAGGAGTTGGGTTCTCTTTGGAGAAATTGGAGGATTTATTTAAACTCTTTATTTCAAAGAATAAAACGCTGGATGTCTCATTTGATCTGGCGGCACTCAGGGCGGTTGTCGCAAAGCAATTTGCCGGATTAATCGGCGGAGATTTGCAATCTGATTCTGTTTTAACAAAGGGATCTACTTTTTATTTTTCACTTCCTGCTCAGGAGGATAAAAAAACTGATGTAAAGGAACTGCATGATCTTTCAGGTGAGAATAAAAACTGGGCAGACTATTCTATTTTAATTGCCGAGGATGTAGAAACTAATTTCAGACTTCTACAAGAGTTGCTGAGCCCCACAGGCATAAAAGTGACATGGGCAAAAAATGGGAAAGAGGCTGTGGATATATTCTCCGGGTCTGACAAGTTTGACGCCATCCTTATGGACATTATCATGCCGGAAATGGATGGTTTTGAGGCTGCGGAGAAGATTCGAAAAATCAGTAGTACTGTGCCCATCATTGCGCAGACAGCGTTTACACCTGATGAGGATGATACCGACCCTCTGGTTATAAATTTTAACGAATTCTTAATAAAACCCATCTGGTGGCACGATCTGGCCAATTCGCTTTCAAAATACCTGGTTTAAAAATCACATTATTATTGGAATCATGACCATAAAAAAGATCATCCCTTTGCTGCTCCTGGCTTTCACCATAAGTGTGAGCGCTCAACTCGATAAAAGCTCTAAGGCGACTTTTTTGGAAGCAGATTTTAATTATCTGATAGAGGACTACCAGAAAGCGATGGCCCTTTATGAAAATCTATTATCCGTTGATCCGGATAACTGCAATCTGAATTTCCTTTGTGGTAACTGCTGCTTAAAAATATACGGTACAGGCAATAGCGCTATTAACTATCTGAAAAAGGCTGTGCTGGGGGTGAGTCCATCTTATAAAAACAGTTCATACAAAGAGAGAAATGCGCCAACCGAAGCCTACCTTCAGTTGGCCCGGGCATACCATATGAATGGCGATTTTGATGAAGCGATTCATACATATGAGATTTACAGAGACAGTACTGATTTAAAGAGATTGTCAGAGATTGAATTTATAAACAGGCAGATAAAGTCTTGTGAGTTTGCTAAACAGATGATTGCCTCGCCCATGAAAGTAGAATTTCAGATGGTACTTAAGGATGCAGGTCAGGTATATTCCAGAACAAATCCGGTTATCTCCGGGAATGATTCCATGATGATCTTTGTGGTTGATAATCCATTGAACAAGTCTATTATGATGATTACCAGACAAGGTGACGATTGGTCTAAACCCTACAAGATAAATGGTCAGCTGGGGGTCACCGGGAATTTTTCTACTGTGTCGCTTTCTTATGACGGTACTGAGTTGTATCTGGTTCAACAAGATTATTACAATTCTGATATCTATGTAAGCAGATATGCAAACAGCGGGTGGAGCAAAGTTGAAAAACTGAACAAGCACGTTAATTCCCGGTATTATGAAACCCATGCCTCGGTATCTCGTGATGGGAAATCGCTTTTCTTTACCAGCGATCGAAAAGGGGGATATGGAGGGCTTGATATTTACCAATCGGATATGGATCAGGCCGGGAACTGGGGAGAGGCCGTCAACCTGGGCCCACTAATTAATACGATTTATAACGAAGAGTCTCCCTTTATCACCAAACATGATTCGAAGCTCTACTTTAGCTCCGAAGGGCACCAGAACATGGGTGGCTATGATATCTTTTCTGCTGAAAAAGATTCTGAAGGTGATTGGTCCTCACCAGAGAATATCGGGTATCCGATCAATACCACCAGTGATGATCTTTTCTATAATCCCGGTTGGGATGATCGTTATGGCTTATATGCCTGGGGAATACAGGAGCGGGCCATGAAAAACATAAAGATTATTAATATTCTTCCAACCGAGGAGATGCTTACTATGATGCCTGTGGATACTTTAACAAAAGTGGCAAACGATATGGAGACCAAGGGGGAGCCGCTTGGGAACAACCTTGAGGTTGATCCCGGTCTGTCCAAAACAGGTGCATACATCACACTCAATAATATCCTGTTTGAATTCAACGATTACAGTTTGAGTAAGGAGGCTATTCGGGAAGTGGATAGAATCTATGAGGTGATGCAGGAGTCAAAAGAAATCACCGTTGAGTTGACAGGTCATACAGACTCCAGGGGATCTGCTCAGGCTAATCTAAGGCTTTCAACACAGCGGGCACAAAGTGTAGCCAACTATCTGATTGATAAGGGCATCATGGCTGGCAGGATTACAGTGAGGGGCTTGGGAGAATCATCACCAGTGGCCATTAATGAATTTCCAGATGGTTCCGATGCATCTCAGGGCAGGTTGTTTAACCGCTATACTTCCATTAAGTTCAGTAATCTGTCCGATGAGAAGGTTCAGGTTGCGGAGATGATGGTGCCGGAGAACTTAAAACCGGTCCAGGATCAGTCCTATGTGGTAGTGTTGACAGAAAATGAACAGGTAATTAAAAAAATGCCTGAGGAGTTTTTTGGCAGGAGTGTTGCCCTGGTAAAAACAGAAAACACCAATTTCTACATTGCTGATAAATTTGAAAGCAAAGCAGCGGCTGTCACGTATTTGAATGAGGCCATTGACTATGGATTTCCGGAAGCCAGGATTTTGGAGAGCGGGGAGCTGGTGCAATTTTTGGGTGGCAGGAATCAGGAGGAAAATTCATCGAATTACAAGTACACCATTCAGATCATGGCGCTCAGGAAATCCAGGGATGTATCCTATTTCAGTGACCTGGGTCTCGTAATGAAATATACCGGTGAAGATGGTATACACAGGTATACATATGGAAAATACGATAGCAAAAATGAAGCTGAGAGGGAGCTTTCTCAAGTCCTGCAACAAGGATACAGGGACGCTTTTGTAATCTCGTCATCGCGATTCGGGAAAACGTCCGTATCCGAAGGTCCTTCCGCAGTCCTGTCCTACACACAATAAAGGAGGAGTATAACACTGAATCTAGATGTACAACAAATGAAATATACAGAGTCAGCCGGCCAGATACTAAAGAACATGAAGGCGAAGGTACGCACGCTGGGGAAGTCTCTAGAAATTTTGAGATTAAGCAGGGAAAATATCCTAAAGGAAAAGGCCTACGCCGAAACGATTCAACGCCTGATGCCTTCAGGTTTATTTACAGTAGACAATGATCTGGTGGTCACCAGCTGGAACAATATGGCTGCTAAGATTATCGGATACCAGCCACATGAGATCATTGGCAAAAAATGCAGCATATTGAAGGGAGACCAGTGTAAAAATGGATGTGCATTTATGTCCCCTGATGTTAAGAAGCCGATCATTGGAAGTATTTGTACAATCGAGACCAAAACGGGTCACAGGAAGACGTTGCGGAAAAACGTAGATGTCTTAAAGGATGAGAACGGGAAAGTCATCGGGGGAATCGAGAGTTTTGAGGATATGACTGATCAATTTGCAACCCAGGAGGCACTGGAGAAGGAATCCTACCTGATGAATACCCTGTTGGAATATATCCCCGATCGTCTTTATTTTAAGGATCTGGAAAGCAGATTTTTAAAAGTTAGTAAGTCGACTGCAATAAATCATGGGTTTAGAGATCCTGCAGAACTTGTTGGGAAGACTGATAAGGACCTTTTCTCGGGCCAGCACTCAGAAAAAGCAAATCTTGATGAGCAGCATATTATAAAAACGGGTCAGCCTTTAATTGAAATTGAAGAGAAAGAAACCAGGGAAGATGGGACAGAGACCTGGGCGCTTTCCTCGAAGATGCCCATGCTTGATATGCGTGGAAAGGTTGTTGGAATTTTTGGTATTTCCAGTGATATCACAGAACGTAAGCGGGCCGAAGAGGAATTAGAAAGAAGTAAAGCTTTACTTGATGTTACCGGGAAGATGGCAAAGGTGGGTGGCTGGGAACTGGATATCAGAACACTTGCAATTAACTGGACCGAAGAAACCTACCGTATTCACGAGCTTCCAACGGATTCCAGGCCAATTCTTGAAGATGCGATAAATTATTATCATCCCGAGGATCGGCCAAAACTGGAGAATGCCATTCAAAGGGCGATCAAGCAAGGCGAACCCTATGATATGGAAGTCCGATTTATCACGGCAAAAGGCAAGCATCTTTGGATCAATACTATGTGTAGGCCCATCCAGGAGAATGGCAAAACGGTAAGGCTGCTCGGTACCTTCCAGGACATCACCGAACAGAGAGCACTACAAGACGAAATTATGGAAAGGGAAGAGTTGCTGAATAAAATTACCAGCTCTGCACAGGACGCCATTATTGTCATTGATAATCATGGGAACGTGGTATTCTGGAACAGCTCGGCTGAAAAAATATTTGGATATAAGAAGGAGGAGATCGCTGGTAAGAACTTTCATAATCTGCTTGTACCTGGAAAGTATTATGAAGCCCATAGAATGGGATTCAGTAAATTCAAAAAATGTGGTCAAGGCAATGCCGTTGGCACTACAATTGAATTGGACGCCCTGCGTAAAGGCGGACAAAACTTTCCAGTCGAGCTATCATTATCAAGCGTGAATGTTAAGGGAGAATGGCATGCCGTGGGTATGATACGCGATATTACTGAGCGCAAAGAAAGCGAAAGAAGAATTGAAGAAGCCAGAATAAATGCAGAGAGTGCCAACAGGGCCAAGAGTGAATTTCTGGCAAATATGAGCCATGAGATCAGAACCCCGATGAATGCCATTTTGGGGTTTTCAGAGATCCTTGAGGAGCAGCTTCGGGAGGATCCTCAAAAACATGAATATATTAAAGGGATCAGAAACAGTGGTAAGGGATTGCTAGGTCTAATTAATGATATCCTTGATCTTTCCAAAATTGAAGCCGGTAAATTGGATATAAACTATGAGCCCATTAATCCTTTTGCGATTATTGAAGAGATCAGGCAGATTTTTCTGGCAAAGACCAGTAAGAAGAAACTGGATTTCCATATCCATGTGGATCCAGGTCTGCCCCAAAGCCTGCTATTTGATGAAACCCGCTTGAGGCAGGTGCTGTTTAACCTGATCGGTAATGCGGTCAAATTTACAAGTAAGGGTGGAGTTACTGTTAATGTAAAGAGTGAGGATTGCAATGAAGAGCATAGTCATGTGGATATCTCCATGGAAGTGATTGATACCGGTATCGGTATACCGGAAAAAGAGTTGCAGCTTATTTTTGAACCTTTTCGTCAGAAGGAGGGACAAAGTACACGCAAGTATGGAGGAACCGGGTTGGGCCTCTCCATCACACAGCGTTTAATTGGGATTATGGGAGGAACTATGGAGGTAAGCAGTACTCCGGGCAAGGGCTCAACTTTTACAGTTTTCCTTCCGGAAATCCAGGTTGCTGCACTAAGTGAAACTACCAGCGAAATTGAAGAATCACAGGAGAAGATATCTTTTCAGAATCCAAGGATTCTTCTGGTTGAGGATATTGAATCGAACCAAAAGGTAATTGCCGGATACCTGGAGAGTCAGCAAATCAACATTGTGGTGGCGGAAAATGGTTCAATTGGAGTGGATAAGGCCAGGGAAGAGCATCCTGATTTGATCCTGATGGATATGCAGATGCCTGTTATGGATGGTTATGAGGCAACCAGGTTGATTAAAAAGGATGCGCAGTTAAAGCATATACCTGTAGTGGCATTAACCGCTTCCACCATGAAAAGTGATGAGGTTAAGATTGCCAATTTATGTGAAGGTTATCTTCGTAAGCCGGTTACAAAAGCGCAGCTAATTTCAGAGCTGAAGAAGTACTTGCCACATACTGAAGTGAAGCTGGAGGAGGGATCTTGCGAACCGACTGAGGATTTCTTTAGCGACTTTATAAAGAGACTGTCTGAAGAGGTGGAATTTGCCAATGAGGTATCCGGGGTTTTCAATCCTGAAATCATTCAGGAGTTCGAGGCCTTGTTAAAAAACAGGTCAAACAAGAAGATCAAAAACTTTGCAGGATTGATAGCGGAAACAGGAAGGAAGATGCAATTGAACCTGATAGAGGCCTTTGGAAATGAGCTACTTGCCCAGGTGGGAGTTTTTAACATAAATAGAATCAATATGATGCTTGACGAGTTTGCCGCACTTTCCGAAGCCATTGAAGCCAATAACACAGAAACAAAAAACAATGGATGAAATCAGAGCAAGCCAGGAAGAAGATGTTCAGCCCATTGTGCTCATTGTTGATGATATCAGTGAGAATCTGCAGGTTTTGGGTACCATACTCGATGAGCAGGATATTGAGTTCAGTTATGCAAGCAATGGAAAAGAAGCATTGGAATCTGTATCCTTCCACAAACCTGATCTCATTTTGCTGGATGTGCAGATGCCGGAAATGAATGGGTATGAAGTGTGCGAAATACTTAAGAGTGACGAGGAGACCAAAGAGATTCCGGTCATCTTCCTCACTGCCAAAACTGAAACTGAAGACATCATAAAGGGCTTAACTGTGGGAGGGATCGATTATATAGGCAAGCCCTTCAATGCAAAAGAGCTGATTACCAGGGTGAAGTCTCACCTGGAGTTAAGCGTTTCAAAACGGATCATTTCTGCCCAGAACAAGCAGTTGACTATGTTGAACAGAGAACTTAAGGAGGCCATTGCCACCAAGGATAAGTTTTTTTCCATTATCGCCCATGATTTGAAGGACCCTTTTCATACTTTAATGGGATTCTCAAATCTGATTCTCAACACCTTTGATCAGCGGAAGCCCGAGGATATCAAAAGGTTGGTCAAGCACATCAATCAATCCTCCATGCATGGTTTTGACCTGCTTACTAATCTCCTGGAATGGTCCAGAACACAGACGGGCAGTATTAAATATAATCCGAAAACATTCAATCTCTACTCTACGGTGAATGGCATGTTGTTGTTGCTTACCAAGACTGCTGAAAAAAAGGGCCTGCATCTAACCAGTGCCATCCCGGAAGATTGTGAAGCGTTTGCAGATGAAAAGATGATTCAGACCGTGATCAGGAACCTGGTTTCAAATGCCGTGAAATTTACAGAAGGGGGCGGGACCGTCCACATTAAGTCCCGGATTCTGGAGAATGAAACAGAGATCATTGTTTCCGATACAGGTCTGGGAATCCCGGTCGAACACCTCGGTAAACTTTTCAGTATCTCAGAGAATTATAGTACCCCGGGCACCGACATGGAGAGAGGAACCGGATTGGGACTTTTGCTTTGCAAGGAGTTTGTTGAAAAAAACGGCGGCAGAATCCAGGTAAAAAGTGAAGCCGGGAAAGGAAGCGAATTCTCCTTTACAATCCCCAATAGAGGGGAAGATATTGTAAATTCACACTTATAACAGCATCAGAATGGATAAGCTGAGAATTATATTTATAGAAGACAATCAGGAAGATGCCGATCTGGCAGGGTTTTTATTAAGCGAGGAACTTGACAGGCCTTTTGAAATAAGAAGGGTTGAAACCAGGGAGGATTTTCTCAACACAGCTGAAGCATTTGAGCCCGAGATTATTTTAAGTGATGTGAACCTTCCGAGATATTCCGGAATTGAGGCACTGCAAGATGCAATGACTTCTTATCCCGATATTCCTTTTATCATAGTCACGGGAACCATGTCTGAAGAGCTGGCGGCAGATTTCATCAAATCGGGAGCCTGGGACTATGTTATAAAAGAGCGACTAATCAGGCTCGCAACGGCGGTAAAAAATTCGCTGATACTAAAGGCTGAAAAGGATAAACAGAGAGCTACCCTGACGAAACTTCAGGAAAGTGAAGAACGATTTGCACTTGCCATGCGGGGCTCACAGGATGGACTCTGGGATTGGGATATGAAAACGGACCAACAGTACTTCTCGGGACGTTGGAACGAGATGCGGGGTTATGCGCCCTCAGAAACAATTCTGGATCGCAAAGAATGGTTAAAGTTAATTCACCCCGAGGATCTGGCTGAGGTAAGTGCATCGCTTGAGGATCATTTTGCAGGAAAGTCCAATTATTTTCAGGCAGAATTCAGAATAAAAGTGAAGGGCGGTAGTTATAAATGGCTCATGTCCAGGGGGATGGCTGTTTATGACAAATCGGGGAAACCCTATAGAATGTCGGGTTCACATACCGATATTTCGGAGAGAAAAGAGACGGAAATCCGGCTTAAAACCCTCACCAGGGCCATTGACAATGCACTTGCATCTGTGGTGATGACCAACGCAAAGGGAGTTATCGAATATGTAAATCCGAAATTTTCAGAAATTACTGGATATCAGTCAGAAGAGGTTATAGGTAAAAATCCACGTATTCTTCAATCGGGGAAGCATTCGAAGAAATTTTACAGAGTACTTTGGGATACCTTACTTAAAGAAGAGGAGTGGAAGGGTGTATTTATAAATAAAAAGAAGAACGGGGAGCTTTTCCATGAGGGTGCTTCCATATCCTCCATCAGGGGAAGTAAAGGAGAGATTTCACATTTTATTGCCATTAAGGAGGATATTACAGAGCGGGTGGAATCTGAGGAAATGTTGATCAAAGCCATGGAGAAAGCAGAGGAATCGGACAGGTTGAAATCCTCCTTTCTTGCTAATATGAGTCACGAAATTCGTACCCCCATGAACGGCATCATTGGTTTTGCGGACCTTATTACAAAGCCGGATCTTAGCAATGAAAAGAAAGAATATTATGTCGATATTATTAAGTCCAGTACGTCACGACTGCTCCGGCTTTTAACCGATATTATCGACTTATCGAAGATTGATGCCAGACAGATCGAGATACATCAAAGCCCTTTTAACATGAACGTGTTAATTGACCAGGTCGTCCGGGAGGCAAAATTGAATGTGAAAAATACCCCACTCTCTGAAGTGGAAGTGCTAACCAGGAATGCCCTGCCCAAGAATTTATCCATGTTTATATCCGATGGGATCCGCCTGAAACAAATTTTACTGAACCTGATCAATAATGCAATGAAATTCAGCTCGGATGGACCTGTGGAGATAGGCTATGAATACAAGCGCGATGATGGAGTGGTATTATATGTTAAAGATTCGGGTATTGGGATTCCCAGGGAGAAGCAAACCATGATTTTCGAGAGGTTCAGGCAGGTTGACGAGACCACAAAGCGTAGTTTTGAGGGTGCCGGTCTTGGATTATCCATTGCAAAAGGACTGGTGGAGATGCTTGACGGGAAGATATGGTTAGAATCAGAACCTGGTAAAGGCTCTACTTTTTATGTGAGCCTCCCGATCTTTACCAGGGAACAGCTCCATGAGAAAGAAACAATTAGCTCTGAAGCGGACAGTTTTAATATTTCCGGCATGAGGATTTTGATTGTAGAAGATGATTCGGTTAACCGTGAGCTGCTGAAAGAATATTTCCTTGGGATGGAGAAATATGTTCAGTTTGCCGTAGATGGCAAGGAGGGTATCGAGATGTTTAGAAGGGCTCCGGATATTGATCTTGTATTGATGGATATGAAATTGCCGGATATGGGAGGAATGGAGGTTACACGCCATATTAAAAAGATAAATCCGAATATAAAGGTCATTGCACAAACAGCCTATGCCATGAGCAATGACAGGGAAAAATTCACAAAGGAAGGTTGTGACGGGTATATCGAAAAGCCTTATGATATCAATAAACTTTTCCAGCTTATTCAATCTGTTTGCACTTCCTGAGCATACT
>JAOZQY010000032.1:29720-43106 GCA_029931975.1 Bacteroidales bacterium
GAGCATACTATGAAAAATACTAAAAACTTAAAACCCTCCGGGATGGACCTCTACCATGCCATCGATATTATAAACCAGAGCCCGGTGGTGGCCATTTGGTGGAGCAATGAAAAAGGATGGCCGGTGGTATTTGCATCTGAAAATATTATCCACCTTTCTGGGTATTCAGCAGAGGAATTTGTATCGGGAAAAGTAGCCTATGCTGATCTCGTCCACCCGGACGATCATGAACGGGTTAAAAAAGAGATGGATGATGCGATTAAGGATGAAAATACTCACAATATTATCCATCAACCTTACCGTATTTATACAAAAGCAAAGGATATCAGGTGGATAGAGGGCCGAATTGCCATTGTCAGGGAAGCCAATGGGGCCATTGCTCAATTCCATGGAATTATTTTTGATATTACAGACAAGATAGCATCTGAAGCGACAGTGAAGAGGTCCGGGGAGGCGCTTCGGGAGAGTGAGGGACAGTATCGGACCATGATCGAAGCTTCCAATGATATGATCTGGGCCCTGGATCTGGAAGGAAATTTTATTTATCACAATAAGAGAGCCGAAGAAATATCCGGACTCAAAACCGAGGAGTGGATTGGGAAAACCTTTGTCTCGCTCATCTTAGAGGACGAGCTTCCAATGATTATGGACGTATTTCATAAGGGTTTAGAAGGGACTCCCAGCTCCTATTTGATGCATTTGGAAAAAGAAAATGGGGAAGTACATACCTTATCTGTAAATACAGCGCCCAGTAAGAAGGATAATGTGGTTACGGGATTAGTAAGTTTTGCTAAAGATATTACCGAGGATGTGCTCTTACAGAAAAAGGTAGAGAGTTATCAAAAATTATTCCAAGAGTCAATAAATGAGATATATTTCTTCCATATAGATTCTTTCAAATTCTTTGATGTCAACAAGGCAGCATTACAAAACCTGGGTTTCACTGCAGATGAACTATATGCCCTGACCCCTGTTGATATCAAACCCGAATTCAGCAAGACTAGATTTCATAAACTGGTTCAGGATCTGAAGAATCATAAAAAGGAAGTATTGACCTTTACTACCATTCATAAGAGAAAAAATGGAAGCACATATCCTGTGGAAGTGAATCTTCAGTTGTCAAGTTATGGGGATATGCCAGCATTTGTGGCAATCATTTTAGACATCACCGACCGAGTGAAAGCTGAAGATAGCTTGAAAATGCATTTTGATCAACTGGAAGAAACGGTCAAACAGCGTACAAAGGAGATTGAGAAGCAGACAAAAAAGCTGGAAGAGTCCCAGCGGGCCCTGACTTATTTACTTGAGGATATGAATGTTGCCAGGGAGAAAAGTGAAGCGATGAACATCAAATTGATCGATGCGAATAAGGACCTGGAATCTTTCTCTTATTCTGTGTCACATGACCTCAGGGCCCCCTTAAGAGCCATCGTTGGATTTTCTGCCAAATTCAATAGCCAATACAGCACTATCATTGATGAGGAGGGTCAACGTTTATTAGATGTTATCAGTAAGAATGCCCTAAAGATGGGGCGTTTAATTGATGATTTGCTTACTTTTTCCAGGATGTCCCGGACTGAGATCCGGAAATTGAATGTGAATATGAGGGACCTGGCAGATGAAGCCTGGACGGAGCTTGCAGAGCAAGCTGTCGACAGGAATGTTCAGATTGAATTTAAGACTCTTCCCGAGTCTCGTGGAGATCGTAACATGTTGAAACAGGTTTACGTAAATCTTTTTAGTAATGCAATTAAATTTTCAAAACCTGAGGGTCAGAATGTTATTGAAGTGGGGGCAGAAATAGAAGATGGAAAATGTATTTATTATGTAAAAGACAAGGGTGTTGGTTTTGATATGAAATACATTGAGAAATTATTCCAGGTATTCCAGCGACTGCACAGTGAAAAAGAGTTCGAGGGAACGGGAGTTGGACTTGCCCTTGTACATAGGATTATTAAAAAACATGAGGGCGCAATCTGGGCTGAATCAGAACCTGATAAAGGAGCAAGATTCAGTTTTACCCTACCCGCTTAATTCTTTATATCCTTAGCAATGGGAAATATTCTGTATGAAATAATTGTAGTCGAAGACAGCCCTTATGATGCAGAGATGATTGTGGATGCATTAAGATTCAAAGGGCTTGCAAAAAAAATATTGCTTCTTGAGGACGGATCCCTGATGCTGGATTATATATTCAGCAAAGGACGTTTCAAGAACAATGAAAGTAAACCCAATCCAAAACTTATTCTTCTGGATCTTAAAATGCCAAAAGTGAACGGGATGGAAGCATTAGAGCAATTAAAGTCCAATCCGGATACCAAGCACATCCCGGTGGTTGTGCTTACATCATCGAAAGAGGAGAGTGATATTAAAACCGCTTACGAACTTGGAGTAAATTCTTATGTCGTAAAACCCGTTGAATTTGATCTCTTTGCAGAGGCTGTGGGTGAAATCGGGCTCTACTGGCTCCTGTTTAATGAAATGGCAATTTAACTAATCAAAGAGCGATTTCACAGGATAGGTCGATTCTCTTTCTGCAGCCACCAGGTCCCAGCCCGGCACCACAGTTTGGAGGAAGATCTCTTTTTCAGCCTTCAGGGTGGCTGCGTCCATGCCTATAAAGGCTTGGGCTGCTGCTTTGCTGGAGATGTCGGGATAGGCGACCTCTTCTGTTTGTCCCAGTGAAAAGAGCAAGCGGCTCAGCTTAATTCTTCCCTCTTGCGCGATGGTGATTCCTGTTCCTATGACCCTGGAAATTTCTACAGGTGAGTGAAAGGATCCGCCATGACTGGCCGCGGCATAATCCCATCTCCATTGTGCATGCCTGATATCCTGGAGAATGGCAGTCATCTGTTCCTCCGTGGCTCCCAGTTCCCAGGCCAGTTTTGCCTCCACATGACTCCTGACCAGCAACTCTTCCAGTTTATCCCTGTTCTCAATGATCCGGTCCTGCCGCTCATATACATCATGAATCAGTTTATCGGTCTCTTCCCGATGACATACCTGGCATGAGTTGGCCACATTGTTCAGGGGACTCTGAACATGATGATCCGTATATTTTTGTCCGCCTTCGCTCATAAAGGGCATATGGCAATCGGCACAGGATACGCCTCGTGATGCATGTACTCCGGTCATATATGTTTCATAGCCGGGATGCTGGGCCTTCAGCATGGGAGCCCTGCTCAGCTTATGGGTCCAGTCGGCAAATTCGATATCGTCATAGTATTCTTCCATGGATTCAACAGAATAGCCCTTATCCCAGGGGAAAGTAAGATAGGGGACCCCTTCCACCTTATTCTTATCGAAGTAGTACTCCACATGGCACTGGGCACAAACCAGAGATCGCATTTCCTGGTGAGAAGCTTCTGCAATATTTTCTCCTTTTCTTTCAAAAGCCTCTATCAATGCGGGCCTGGAGATATGAAGCTCCATAGTGGAGGCATCGTGGCAGTCGGCACAGCCAATGCTGTTAACAATTTCAGCTCCCTTTGTCTCCCATGTTCCCTGGTAAAATTCAGCTACACCGATCTTTTCCATGAGCCTGGGTACATCCGGACTCTTGCAGGTCCAGCAGGTATTGGGCATGGGGCTTGTCCCGCCTTTCAGGGGGCCCCCAGTCCTCAGGGTATTCCGTATATCATCAACGGCATAGGAATGACCTCTTCCCTGCTTGTAATCCTTGGAGAACCCGTATCCGGCCCAGAGGACCACCAGTCTGGGGTCCACTTCCAGCATATCAATTGTGGCCGAGCCATTGTATTTGCTACGAAACAGGGTGTCAGCAGTTTTTTTATAACTCTGGTATTCCATGGGGAAATTCTTTCCCCAGATCTCGTTCCTGGGTTCAAAATTCTCGTACTGCACCTGTGGGGTAAAGGCATAAGCAGCCTCTGCCCTCCGTTCCACAATGGAGGAGGCCAGGAGGCCCAGCACGAAAACAAGGATTACAGTAAGGAAAAACATTAACCAGCCCAGCCAGGGCTTTTGCTTGATCTGATTGCTGATGGAATTCATGGTCTCTGTTTTGTTATTTTTTTTCTATTTCGTTCGAACCAGGAAGGAACCGGACTATCCGGAACCGGAACCCTGGCATAGGGTACACTGGACAGGCTGTTTACCCGGCCATGGGGAGTTTCCCGGTGACACTCCCAGCACTGGCGCTCGGTTCTTTCATGATGATAAACAAGCGTATAACTCAACACCTTTTCGTTGGTGAGTAAATCGGAATGGCATCGGATACAGTTATCCTGCACTACTTCTTTTCCCGCCTCTTTGATGAAAATGACCTGGGGTTCTCTACGGAGCGTAAATATGGTGGCATGTCTTAATCCATCCTTCGCCTTGAAATAATACTTGTTAAGCACATTGTTATGCGGGACATGACAGTCGTTGCAATTGGTCTTTTCCCTGTGGGAACTGTGATTCCAGGTGGCGTATTGAGGGGCCATGATATGGCAGTTCATGCAGGTGGAAGGATCGTCGGACAAGTATGAGTCCATGCGAGAGATATGGATCACATAGAATAGCAAGCCGGCAAGTATTCCGGAAATAAGGATCACCGGCACCTTCCAGTTGGCAGGCGGGGATAGCTTTTTGAACAGTTCGCTCATATCTGCTCCTTGGTTTTGATGGCAAGTAATTCCAGGGGGCGGTCCCCCCTGTTTGTCCAGAATCTCTGCCTGCCAGCCTGAACAGCTATGCTTTGTTCTTCTTCCAGCTTATATTCTGTTCCCTCCACATCCAGGGAAGCACTCCCCTGAAGCACAAAGAAGACAATTCTCCACTCATTAATGTGGTTCTCCATACTTTCGCCCACATCCAGGTGGAGACGTACAAGCTCATGGTTCTCAAAACTGAAGAGCATCCAGGCATCCTGGGCTATAGGGAGTTTCGTCGCGTTTTCGGTACTAATAAGCTTGTGATACATTCTTTTTTTTTTTACTTACACCCATTCTTCGCTGAGTATGTCTCCTTCAACACCTACAATGATTTTTTTAACCGGCACCTTCCGTTGTGACTGTCCCGCGGCCATTTTAACCATCTGCATCAGGCCACCGCAACAGGGAACCTGCATCATCATCACGGTTAAGGTATTGATTTTTGCGTCATCAATCAAGCCTTTAATCTTCTCCACATAACTTTCCAGTCCCGAATCCAGCTTTGGACAAGCAATTGCCAGGGTTTTTCCCTTGAGCCATTTTGAATGGAAATTTCCTACGGAGAAGGCCACGCAATCGGCCGCGAGTACAAGATCTGTTTGTTTGAAATAAGAAGCTCCGGGATTGATCAGGTGCATCTGTACGGGCCACTGTCTTAATTCAGAGGGCTGTTCAGCCACTGCTCCAGTGGCCATGGAAAAGCCACCTGCGGCCGGAGCGACGCCCCCGGATACCGACTGGGGTGTAAAACTACGTGCTTCGGAGCCGGCACAACCGCAGGCCAGTTGTTCCTCTTCTACCTTTGCTTTATGCACCCTGCTCAGTACATCTTCAACACGAAAGCCCAGTTCTGCCTCATGTTCATTCAGGTAGCCGACCCCCTCTCTCAGAAACTCCATTTCATTATGATCCTTCATATGTTGCAGGTGTGCCACTACCGTGTTTTCACCTTTTTCCACCATTAGTTTCATTACCTCTGTTTCATTGTAAGCCCCGGCCTCTCTTTTCTCAATGGTGATGGCACCCTGGGGACAGTGTCCCAGGCAGGCGCCCAGTCCGTCACACATCAAATCGCTTATCAGTCTGGCCTTGCCATCAATCATCTGTAGTGCACCTTCATGACAGTTTGGAATACAGGCTGCGCATCCATCACATAATTCTTCATCTATTTTGACCATTTCTCGTATCATAACTCTAAAGTTTCTTGTTTTCCGTATTGTTCTTCTAATACAAAGTTGCAGGATTGAGAGCTTAAAATACGGTAACATATGTTACAGGTGCCGAGATTCACTTAGGGAATTTGCTATATTTGGTCAACAAATTAAAAATGAGCATATGATATTTCCATCCTGCAGGAGAATATTGTCTGTCTGCATGAAATTAGTTGTCTTTTCTTTCCTTCTTGTGCTGCTCCCCCTCTCCTGTGAGAAGAGTGAGGGACTGGGTGGGACCGGTTCAATTTCCGGGACTGTGACAGAGCATTTTTACAATGATGATTTCTCCATGCTTATTTATGAGAAACCGGCAGTGGATGAAGAAATTTTCATTGTTTTCGGAGATAAGAAGGAGGTGGGAAACAGGGTGAGGACCAATCATCTGGGACAATTTCGCTTCAAGTACCTTTATCCCGGTAGCTACCAGGTGTATTTTAGCTCGGAAGATTCCTTATCGGAAGTGAATCTGAATGTGGAGAAGTTATATGAGATGGAACTTGACCGGGGTGAGGAACTGGATATGGGGACCCTGGAGAAACTTAGAACAATTGATTACGATGATGGGAGTGCTAAAATCAAGGGGGTGGTTAAAGTGATCGATTATGTGGATACCTCCACCTGGCCCAACCTGGTTATTGAGAAAACCTATTATGCAAGCGAACAGGAGGTCTACCTGACTTATCATAACCATAGTTTCTACGATGATCGCATCCGTACTCAGGGAGGGGGCGTTTTTGAGTTCGGGGGCCTGATTCCGGGGAATTACCTGGTATTCCTTTACTCCGATGATGTTAGCGGAGAGTCCGATAAGCTCACCCTGGAGTTTGAGGTAAGCATAGACGATCTGAATCAAGTGGTTGATCTTGGGGAAATTGTAATTGAAAAACTATAAATTTGGTTGTATGAGTGAAAGAATTAGAACAGCACTTGTTTTGGCCAGTATGTTTCTGTTGCTGGCCGGACAGGTGGTGGCGCAGAGCACCAGGACAATCAAAGAGAAACAGATCGCTACCCGGACTGTAATGGAATATTTTGTTGAGGAAGGCATAGATGAGCCTCTTATTGAATCCATCGAGCGCTATAATGAGAAAGGCGAGCTGGTGGAGATTAAGGAGTTTAGCAAAAGGGGTGAAGTGAAGCGCTGGGAGAAGTATGCATACGATGAAAACGATAAACTGGTGGAGGAGGTTTTCCTGGATGCAAAAGGGAGGGTTGAAAAGACCGAAAGGACCTTGTATGTTGAAGGTTTACGAACAGAGAAGCAGTATTTCAATCACAAGGATATCCTTTATAAGAGGAAGGTATATGAGTATGAGTACCGAAAATGATTTCGATGTAATTTTAAAGGGTTTTGAAAGCATCTCCCTGGAGGAGGTGAACAGGGCCAGCCTGATGCGGCGAAAGGATAATAAATATCTTTTCTCTTTTGTGCGTCTGGGCGATCTTCTTGCCTTGGTCCGGGACGATTACAGGGTGCTGGAGATTGATGGTTCCCGGTCGCAACACTATCATACCCGCTATTTTGATACCGAAGGCAGGGAAATGTACTTCAAACATCACCGAGGTATGGCCAACAGGCACAAGGTGAGGATCAGGCAATATGGTGCTGGCGATCTGCATTTCCTGGAAGTCAAAAGAAAGGATGCCAAAGGGGTAACCACCAAGAAGCGGGTAAGAGCCGAAGGGATGGATCATGAGGTGCTGATAAAGGAGGATGAGTTTCTTGCTTCCTGTTCTCCCTATAATAGCAATGGTATCGACTCTGCTATGGAAAATGATTTTCAACGGATTACCCTGGTTAATCACGTGCAGACTGAGCGTGTGACTCTCGATTATAGCTTACATTTTATCAGCAAGGAGGATGGGGGAGAACTCTATCTTCCGGGAATCGCTATTGCGGAAATCAAATATGAAAACCACCTCACAGGTTCAGCACTTCATGCTGCCATGCGTAGATATCGTATCAAACCCAGCCGTTTTAGTAAGTATGCCATCGGAATGGCATTGCTTCATCCCGGTCTGAAACAGAATCGTTTTAAAAGCAGGGTGCGTAAGGTGAAACAACTCAATAAGACAACTCAATAAATAACAAAATATATATATCATGCCTGAATTTCTGAATATCGAATTGATGAACTGGGAGGATTTCTGGGACCTGGTTATCCGTTCTCTTTTTAACCTGGGAGTGGTCCTTCTCCTGGTAAGAGTTCTCTATTACAGAATTACACCCAGGAAAGAATACCTCTTCACCTACATTCTGATCAGTATGGTGGTGTTCTTCATGGTTATGCTGCTTGAGAATGTAGGAGTTGAACTTGGATTTGCGCTGGGTCTCTTTGCCATTTTCGGAATGCTCAGGTACAGAACACGGCAGATTCCCATCCGGGAGATGACCTACCTCTTCCTGGTGATCGGGGTGTCAGTAATTAATTCCCTGGCTAACAAGCGAGTCTCTTATGCAGAGCTTCTTCTAACCAATGCTGCCATTGTCTTTATTACCTACCTGCTGGAAAAAGTGTTCCTGCTGAGGTCAGAAACCAAGAAGTTGGTTAATTACGAGAAGATTGAACTGATCAAACCTGCAAGAAGAGCTGAATTGATTGCTGATCTGGAGGAGCGAACCGGTCTCGCCATCCACAGGGTTGAGATTGACAGGATTGATTATCTGAGGGATTCTGCCAGAATCCATATTTTCTATTTTGAGCAGGACTGGACACATACTAGCGAAGAGCCCCAGGTGGGGGATGATGACGATTAGGCGAAAGATATTTTCCCTTTCTGCTGTCCTGCTCTTTTTCATGGGAGCTGCAGATCTGCACGCACAGGTGAAGGATTTTCTGTCGTGGTGGGAGCTGGGGCTTAACAAGGAACTTTCAGACAGGCTGGATCTGGATGGAGAGCTTGAGCAGCGTTTTCAAAATAACAGTCTTCAGTATGGCCGAACACAGGCTACCCTGGGGGCCTCTTACGATCTGCTTGATTTTCTGAAAGTGTCCGGCGGAGCACGAATGATTTTTCTACTGGATGGCGAGCAGCAGGTAAATCTCAGGTACAGGTTTCATCTTGATCTTACAGGAAGTTATGAGCTGTCGGGCTTTGATTGTTCATTACGGACCCGCTTGCAGTATGGATTTGATGAGTTGCAGGTGCTCAGGTATTTCAGCTTGAATTCTACGGTGAACAGGAACCGGCTGAAGGTGAGCCGCCATATCTTTGGAACCAGGATCGAATGCTTTGCTTCGCTGGAGAGTTTTCATGGAGCCAACAAAGAACAACAGTGGCTCATCTTTGCAATGCGATATTCAGCCGGAGCCAGATACTCCCTGAATTTCCGCTCTCGTTTGTCGCTGCGCTATATCCTGGAGGATGAGTTTAATGTGACCAATCCGAAGCAACTTCATGTGTTGGTGCTGGGGTACTCCCACAGCCTTTAGATCTCTATTGCTTGATTAGTTGAAATACTGTTCGTTCCTCATTTGTGCTGCTTAGCTCGAGAGTGTAAATACCACCGGGAAGGAAAGAGAGATTGGGAAGGGCATAGGCAAACTCACTGCCTGAATATGCGGCAAACCCCTGGTGTACCACTCTGCCGCTCATATCAAATAATCTGAAGGAAACTTCAGAGCCATTAAATCCATTCAGATCCACAAAGGTGGAGCTCAGATCTGAAGGATTGGGATAAATTCTTCCGGCCTCAGGCAAGGGAACCACCTGGTCGGTTTCTGTTGAAAGGGGCCAGCAATTACCGCCCCATTTTCCATCCATCCACTCCAGCCGCTCATCGATCCAGTTTCTCAGAAACCACTCCTCCTCACTGTATGTCTGTCCCACAAAGCTGTTGGGCCAAATATAGCTTCCCAGTACGGGCCACCGATCGAAGTTCTTGTCAATGGATGGCCCCATCACCATTTTGGTACTGTCGATCATTTCGTGGAGATGCTCGCTGCTTAGAACCGATTCATGGAGATCAATCCATCTGCAATGGAGATAGTTTCTGAACCAGTCATCCTCCATGATCTTTGCCCACCAGTATATTCTGTTATCCTGGTTATATAGCCAGTTATAAGTAAGGTGAACGTCTTCGTAATAGTTATTATTTCCAAAGGCCAGGTTGTAGTCCCAGGGCGGACCCATAACAATTTTGCCTCCATCGGAATCCTTCTGCTTATAGAAGTAGTGGCTGAACAGGTATGCATCCACTTCTTTGTTAAATTCGTTCAGGATCATCATATCGACAAAGGAGGGAATATCCAGGTAGGCACGGTAGCCACTCCCCGGATCCTTGAAGTCTCCGGAGACCAGGGCCTGTTCAAATTGATACATATGATCCTTAATATATGACTTTTGCATGGCATTGAGTTCGTCATATTTCGGATCAAAATAAGAGTAGTTCACCGGTCCAAATCCGGGAAAAGGCGGGTCTACAGGGGATTCCCAGTAGGCATCATCAGACATGCCGGTAAGTTTATCGATCCTTAGCAGATAGCCTCCCGTTAACTCATCACCCGCTATATCTTCGGGCTTGAGTTTGGCCATATCGACACGGTTTTTATCCCGCTTGATCTTTTCTGTAAGAATATAGATGCCAGTGTAATCGTCATTGACCACCACTTCCACAAACCGGGTTCGCGGCGCATAGTTCCCCATCTCAGTAAATACCTGGTAGGTGAGTACATTGCGTATCAGGGATTTATCAGAATAAGGGGCATAGAGTACCCAATCGTTCTCTTCGGGAAGCCCCAGCAGCGATACATTGTTGTTGGCACCTGAATCGGTCTGGGTTTCCAAACTGTAGGAAAGCTTGGGAGAGAACCAGGCAGAGGATTCCCCCCTTGTTTCGATGGATATCTGTCCGCTGTATTCATTTCCAGGATCGGTCGTGAGATTGTAATTTCCTACCCCGTTGTCGACCAGTTTCATCCGGGCGGTAATCCTGGGTTCATTTGGGATCGACTGCCGATCGGTATCGATACTAAGCAGGGGAAGGAAGGTACTGTCATTTGTAAAAGGGGGGTAGAACCACTCCGGGGGAATATGATAGATATTGGTGGCGCTGCTCCTTCCGGCATGCAGATAAGCATTGGAGCTCAGGTCGGAAGAGTTGATGGATTCATTGTGAACCTCCACAGCAAAAGTGTTGGTTCCTTCTACCAGGAGGCTTAGAATATCTTCACTTAATAAAAATCTGAAGGGATTATTACCCTGGTAAAGATAAGCTTCCTGCAATCCTGTCGATACCTGGTCGTAGGTGGTGGAACTTCCTGGCTCTCCCATATTGTACCTGGCAAGTTCTGTTCCATTCAGATAGGCCACAAAGCCATCATCGAAATCCATATCGAGGATCAGCTCGGTGATGTCATCCAGATCCCAAACCGTAAAATCATACCTGCAGTACACAGAAATGATTGGGCCAGTGGTGGTGTTGTCGTCATCATCTCCATAACCTATGCCACCTGGTCCTTGTAGCCATAAATTGTCATCGAAGGAAGGAATGGTCCATAGCGAATCCATTTCCGAATCCGGAGTCAGGTACCGGCATACAAGTCCCGGCTCTATAATAGTTTCCCAATGATGAGTATCCTGTGCATTCAAGGGGGGGGTGACTATTAAAAGAGACAGTAGCAGTGCCCGGAAGAAGTTATGACTCAAATGTACATTCAAAAATTTAAATTTTTTTAATGTGTGACAAAGATAATCTTCATGCGCTTGTTTTGCTGATGATAGTAAACTTTTTTGATGAATCGGAGTTATAATAGAGTTATGCTTATGTCAGAAGAAGAATTAATCGGACTCCTAAGGGAGTGTACCCTTTTCAAGGGAATGAGTGATGAGGAAATCTCCGGGGTGCTCAGTGGTCATATGGGGAGAACCAGGAATTATGTTGCTGGCAGCCTGGTAGTGCAGTCAGGTGATGAAGTTCGTTTTCTCCATATACTTCTGAGGGGGAGTGTAAAGGGAGAGATGGTCGACTATACCGGGAAGGTGATTAAAATTGAAGATATAGCTCCCCCAAGGCCCCTGGCGCCCGCTTTCCTGTTTGGCAACAATAACCGGTACCCGGTCAACATTACCACCGCAGAGGATGTGGAAGTGCTATCTATTCCCCGTGATCGTTTCCTTATCATGCTTCAGCAGAGTGAACAGGTGTTGGTGAATTTTGTGAATATCGTGTCCAGCAGGGGACAGTTTCTCTCAAATAAGATCAAATTTCTGTCTTTTACCACCATTAAGGGCAAGCTGGCCCAGTACCTGCTGGATCTTTCAGCTATGGCAGGTTCTGATAGATTTACCCTTCCACACTCCCAGTCTCAGTTATCCGAACTATTCGGGGTGGCCCGTCCCTCCATCGGGCGCGCCATCGTTGAACTTAACCAGGATGGCACCTTAAGTACTGAAGGAAAGCAGGTGATATTGCTGGATAGGACAGGACTCTCAGCGTTGTTAAAGTAACGGTGAATCAATTATTACTTTTGCAGAAAATATTGGAAAAATGTATAAATATACTTCATCTCTTTCTCCCATCTCGCGAAGCGCATTAAGGGTAAACTCTGCCAAGCAACTAAAAGTCTCTTATTTATGATGTAGCCGTTTTTCCAACTCCATTATCTCATCCCTGAGTTCTTTTATCCTGAACTCCCTCCCCACAAATAATTTGTTGAATCGTGCAAGTTCAATGTTTTTTTCTTCCAGATCAGCGGTCCGGACTTTTACAAGCTCTTCCAGATGTTCACGATGTTGTCTCAGTTCTTCTTCTGCCTCTTTGTGTTCAGTAATATCACGGGATACGGCTATGAGGCCTGCATATTCGCCCTTTTCAAAAATGAGAGATAGTTTTGTTGAATACCAGTGTTTCCCGTCCGGCATTTCTAGATGATAGTTATACTCTGAAATTCCGTTTACTTTTTCAGAGCCGGAGTTCAATGTTCCGAGGCATTGGTCCCCGATAATCAATGGAACAAGAAAATCTGATTTCAGCCCTGAAGCCAAAAGCTTTGCGTCAACTTCAAAGGCCGGTTTAGATTTTTCAATATCCGGACGGTATAAAGGTTTCAGATCTTGAATACACAGGCTCTGGGGTGTAGATGTAAAAGGAAGGAAGCGTCCCGTTTCCATCTCCTTAATATCAAATGTAACATCTCTGATAATAAATCCGCTATGGTCAGGTTTAAGTATGGCGACAGAGGCCCTTTTAAGCTTAAGTTGTTTGGTGATAAACCGTAGTACATTACTGATCAATTTCACAGTATCGAGATGTCCGATTCTCTCATCAAGCAAGGATAGAAACCTAATTATGTCCTGGTTGGAGTCCATTATCGCTTAGCTAAAGTAGACCAATACTAAGTGACTATCAATTTAATTTAGTGGGGTTTCCCATTTCAGAAGTAATCCCAATAGTGCCCTTGCATCATACTGGTATTCTAATTTCTCATATCTGGCAGCTACGGCCAGGCAGGGCTCCAGGAATTCATCGGCTGTTCCTCCAATATTCTCAATGCTTCCCAGTGCAAGGGTTC
>JAOZQY010000361.1 GCA_029931975.1 Bacteroidales bacterium
ACACCTGAAATTTCATGTCCAAAACAATCTGAAGATCCTTCGTAATTAGTAAATTCTTCCAGATCCGAACCGCATATTCCGCAATAGGCGATCTTAACTTTAACCTGGTTTACTTCAGGAACTGGCTCAGCAACATTTACAATCTCAAGTCTTTTATCCTCAATGATTTGTGCTCTTTTCATTATTTCATCGGATTAGGGTTCTCTTTCTTAATAATCAGTTGCTCATTTGAGGGCAGATCGGGGAATGGGTTATGAGGTTCCTGTTGGTACCAGTAAGCCACGGAGGCCATATCATCCTGCAGGGGAAGGTATCTTCCGCCGCTCTGCCATCCCAGACTCTGAATAGTTACTTTCAGGTCGTTTTCGAAACGAACAGGATCAAGAATATGCCATCGGTATTGTCCAATCTTCGTCTCGTAAGAAATCTCAGAATTGTCCTTGAAATAGTGGAAGCCGGTATACGGACTGTCAAATTCATCATACTGCACAATCCCCTCTTCATCCCGATGGTCATTGTACCCATATGAGCCGCAGAAGTAATCCTCTTCACCGGTTCCACAGATAGTAGGGAAATCTGTATCTCCATCCATAAAGAACTTTATTTCTCCTTCTCCCCACCAGCCCGCATCATAAGCTCCACGGGCAATATAAGTACCAACGTACTGTCCCTTTCCTTTGATATTATCAACAATGGTATAATCCTCTTTGATTGGATATGGATGCACCCTGTTAAACTGAGCATGGAAATATGCAGCATCGTCAGGCACATCTGTGAGTGTATAATCTATTTGGTAATACAGCCTCGCCTTTTTATCATCAAGATTCTCCATGGTTATTTTGCACTTTTTACGGAAAGGCATCTGCCAGTAGCAATTCAAGCCACTTCGCGGGTTTACACAGACTGCAAGTGACTGGATTTTTGGTTCAAATCCCATTCCCCATCCCGATGCAAAGAAATCTCCCACAGGAACTTCAACCGAAGGTTCGGTTTCATCGTCCCAGTAGAATTTAATAATAGTTAAGCGATAGTCACAAACGGGCGTCATCCAGATATGCTGAATGGCCCCTTCACCTTCTATTTCAGCAAGAACGAACTCTACTCCCGGCTCAATAAAAATATATGGATTCACTTTCCATCCCTGACCGAGATCGCGTGCAGCGTGTGCAGCAT
>JAOZQY010000191.1 GCA_029931975.1 Bacteroidales bacterium
AAAGAAGGTAAAGTAAAATTTTTTAATGAATCCAAAGGATATGGATTTATCAAAGACGTCGAATCTGAGGAAGAATATTTTGTCCATGTATCTGGTCTGATCGACAAGATCAAGGAAGACGACAATGTAACTTTTGAACTTACAGAAGGGCGTAAAGGATTAAATGCAGTAAATGTCAAGCTTATATAATTGACCAGGGCATTTCGGATTTATTTATAACCCTTCCGCCACGGCGGAGGGGTTTTTTGTTTGTTCCCTTTTTCAGGCTATTTTTATAGTCAACACAAAACCCTATTCATGAAACTAAACCGTCGTCGTTTCCTGTCAAGCACAGGAGTCATTGCAGTAGGAAGTTCCCTGGGACTCCATGCTTTTGATAGCAGCAATGCTAACACCATGCCTGTGATAAAGGAATTCCCATCCTTAAAAGGAAGAAAAGTCCTTTATACCTATGGCGGATGGAAGGGACATGAGCCCCTTCAATCGCTGGAGATCTTTAAACCCTGGATGGAGAAGGAGGGTGCCCTTGTGGAGGCCTTTGATAATCTGGATCCTTATGCAGATGAAGCATATATGAAAGATATCGACCTGGTCATCCAGACCTTTACCATGGCCAAAATCACCAATGAACAGGAGAAGGGTTTGCTGAAAGCTGTGGAAAGGGGATGCGGACTGGCTGGGTGGCATGGAGGACTCTGCGATTCCTTCCGGCAAAACGTAGCTTACCAGTTTATGACCGGAGGACAGTGGGTGGCTCATCCTGGCGGAGTCATTGACTACCGTGTAAAAGTAACTGATCATGACGACCCCGTGACCAGGGGGCTCTCAGATTTTAATATGCATAGTGAGCAGTATTACCTGCATGTGGATCCCAATATGAAGGTCCTGGCAACCACTACTTTCGGGGCGGATCATGCACCCTGGATCGATGGATGCACCATGCCTGTGGTCTGGAAAAAAATGTACGGAGCAGGGAGGGTTTTCTATTCTTCGCTGGGACATGTAATGAAGGATTTTGAAGTTCCGGAGGCACTGGAGATCATGCAACGCGGGATCCTCTGGGCTTCTGCCAGCAAATATGCTCCGGTGGAAGCCTGGAAGCAGTCAGTATATTAATTTATTATAAATAGAGGGTCTTTAGATTGCAATTTGGAAAATATTATTTAATTTTCAGATCAGAATGAAAGTTGCATCCAATCATAATAGCTGGCGATGGCTTTGGTGGAATCACCAAATACATGCTACGTGGACTATGATCGGTCAATAAGAAAAGGATACTACAGATATACGCGGGGCATGTTAGAAATAACTGCCCCGTTTTTTTTTGGATAAAACCCGGATTATTAATACCCTAAAACAAACAATTATGACTAAGAGTAAAAAGATCTTTCTAAGCGAAAAAGAAATGCCAAAGCAATGGTATAACATTGCAGCCGATCTGCCTGGAACCCTTAACCCGCCTCTTGGACCAGATGGCCAGCCCATTGGTCCTGAAGCGCTGGCACCGGTCTTTCCCATGAACCTTATAGAGCAGGAGGTGAGCACCCAGAGGTGGATCGATATACCTGAGAAGGTTATGGAAATGCTTAGTATCTGGCGCCCTTCCCCCCTGGTCAGAGCCTATGCACTTGAAGAGGCCCTGGGAACTCCCGCCCGGATCTACTACAAAAATGAAAGTGTCTCTCCGGCCGGGAGTCACAAACCCAATACGGCTGTGGCTCAGGCCTATTATAACAAGGAGTTTGGAATCAATAAACTATGCACCGAAACCGGAGCCGGACAATGGGGGAGTGCCCTCTCCTTTGCCTGTTCGCTGCTGGATATGGAATGTAAGGTATTTATGGTGCGGGTTAGCTTTGACCAGAAGCCTTTCCGTAAAATGATGATGCAGACCTGGGGAGGCACCTGCATTGCCAGCCCAAGCACGGAAACCCAGGCAGGGCGAGATGTGCTTGCCCAATATCCGGATACCCCGGGAAGCCTGGGTATAGCCATTAGTGAGGCTGTGGAGGCCGCTGTGACAGATCCCACGGGACAGACCCGCTATTCCCTGGGCAGTGTGCTGAACCACGTGATGCTGCACCAGACCATTATCGGTCTGGAAGCGAAAAAACAGCTGAAGAAGGTGGGAGAGAAGCTTCCCGATATAGTGATCGCCTGTGCAGGAGGTGGGAGTAACTTTGCCGGTCTCAGTTTTCCCTTTATCCAGGATAAGATACATGGGGCTGAAATGGAAGTGATTGCCGTGGAACCGCACAGTTGTCCCACGCTTACCAAAGCTCCCTTTGCCTATGACCATGGCGATATTGCCAAAATGACCCCGCTGCTGGCCATGAATTCTCTGGGACATGGCTTTATTCCGCCTCCCATTCATGCCGGCGGACTCCGTTACCACGGCATGTCACCACTGGTGAGCCATGCTGTAAAAGAAGGACTGGTCACCCCCGAAGCCATTCACCAGCTGGAGTGTTACGAGGCAGGAATGCTCTTCGCCCGTACGGAAGGAATTATCCCGGCTCCCGAAACCACACACGCCATCGCATCCACCATACGTCAGGCCAGAAAGGCCAAAGATGAAGGAAAAGAAAAGGTAATCCTCTTTAATTTCAGCGGACATGGTTTTATGGACCTGGTAGGCTATGATAAATATCTGAATGGTGAACTCAGAAATCATGAACTGGGTGACGCTGAATTCAAGGAATTTACCGAAGTGCTTAAGCAGTACCCCAGCCCAATCCTATAAATACCAAACGAAGGTAAATATATAAGGCTGTCTTAAAAAGGCAGCCTTATTATTTATGGGGGATGTTATCTTTACTGTATGAAAAGCATAGCAATTTATTGTGGGTCAAGTTCAGGATCCAAAGAGGTTTACAGGGAACAGGCAGCACAGCTGGGACAATACCTGGCAGAAAAAAATATCCATTTGATATTTGGAGGAGGCAAGGTGGGCTTGATGGGAGTTCTGGCAGATGCAGCACTTGATGCCGGGGGAGAAGTAACTGGTGTTATTCCGGCTTTTCTCCATGTAAAGGAGGTGGCCCATGAAAATCTTACAAAGTTGATTACTGTAGAGAACATGCATCAAAGAAAGGCCCTGATTGAGGAATTGAGTGATGGAGCCATTGCGCTTCCAGGCGGATTCGGAACTCTGGATGAACTCTTTGAGATGCTTACCTGGGGACAACTTGGGCTACATAATAAACCCGTGGGCGTTTTAAATACCGACGGGTTTTTCGATCCTGTTTTCTCGGCCATCGACCGGATGGTGGATGATGGTTTTCTGAAGGATCTGAACCGTGATATGGTGCTGTTCAATAACAACATTGAAATCCTGTTGGATTCCATGCGTAACTACGCACCTCCAAGGGTACGCAAATGGATCATGGATGGGAAACCGGGCGAGGATACTCCTTTTAGTGCAGCTCCGCAGTAAGCTTTACCTCGGTTGGTGCAACCAGCCTGGAGATGGGACATCCCGCTTTGGCTGCTGCAGCCAGCTCTTCAAATTTTTCCTGACTGAGACCTTCACATTTAACCTGGCAGTCCAATTCGATAGTGGTGATCACAGGCCCCTTGTCATCTTCCCCCAGGTGCACTTTTGCAGTGGTTTCAACACTTTTGGGGCTAAGTCCTTCACCGCTTATTAAGGCGGCAAGAAACATGGAGTAACAACCTGAATGAGCTGCGCCCACAAGTTCCTCGGGATTGGTACCACTGCCCTCTTCAAAACGGGATTTAAAGGTAAAGGGACCACTATAGTTACTGAAATTCATGCTTCCCTTACCGTCTTTCAGGGTACCTGTCCATTCTGATTTTGCTTTTCTGACCGACATATTGTAGATTTTTTAAATAAAAAAAGTGTCGTACAGATAACCTGCATGAAACAAAATTGTTCGAATTCTTTAAAGGATCCTGATTGCAGAAACTCTAATTTCTTCCGCGCCCTCTTTCAGGACGTCGTTCAGTTCCTTCAGCTGGTGGGTTTTGCTGGCGTTGCTGACGCATCTCCTCCCTTCGCTGCTCTTCGGAAGCAATGAATTTCTTATACTGCTCAGGGCTTAGTATCTCTTCATAAGCAGCGTTGCGATCATCACGCATCTTCATCATCTTCTCACGCATGGCCTCACGACC
>JAOZQY010000192.1 GCA_029931975.1 Bacteroidales bacterium
AACCACTTCCTTGATGGATTGGATATTATCCCGTTTCTGGCGCCTTACATTTAAAAGATCCCGGGTGTACTTCTCTTTTGGATTGTTAAGCATATCCCGGGTTTCACCTTCTTCCACAAGTTTGCCGTGGCGCAGGACCATTATCCTGTCAGCCACCTGGGATACCACTGCCAGATCATGGGTAATATAAAGGGCTGCCGTATTATTCATCTTTATGGCATCCCGGATGGCGGTAAGCACTTCAATCTGTGTGGTTACATCCAATGCAGTTGTGGGCTCATCAAAGACTACGATATCCGGATCACACCCCAGGGACATTGCAATCATTGCACGCTGGAGCTGCCCTCCGGACACCTGGTGGGGATAGCGGAAACCAATTGAATCAGGAAATGGAAGATTCAAACGCCGGTATAATTTTTCAGCCTTTTGTTTTGCACTCTTAAAGGTCATATGCCCATGGTCAACCGGTGTTTCAGCAAATTGCTGGATCAGGCGGTGGGCAGGGTTGAAAGAAGCAGCCGCACTCTGGGCCACATAGGCGATACGGGATCCTCTCAGCCGGATCAGTTCCTTGTTGGAAGCATTGACAAGATCTTTACCATCAAACATAACAGACCCCTGGGTAATTTCACATCCATCCCGGGTATATCCCATTGCCGCAAGGCCAAGGGTACTTTTTCCGGCACCGGATTCTCCAATAATCCCCAGGACCTCGCCCTTGTTCAGTTTAAGATCAATATTCTCTAGTAAAACACTTGTACTGCCTTCCCAGGAGCCTTTAATTGTAAGGTCATTTATCCCAAGTATATTTTCCATTCTCTTTTCCCTTATGATTTATTGAGCTCGTATCTGTGCGCTTCGCTGGAGGAACCAGTCCACAACAAGATTAATGCCGATGGTTAAGAATGCGATGGCAGCAGCAGGATAAATGGGGATCGTAATGCCAAAAGCAATGGCACCTGCATTTTCCCTGACCATGCTGCCCCAGTCGGCAGTGGGTGGTTGAAGTCCAAGACCTAAAAAGCTTAAGGCACTGATAAAAAGAAAGACAAATGAAAATCTCAGGCCGAATTCAGCAATAAGAGCTGGAGTGGCATTGGGCAGGATTTCACGTCGGATAACCCATAAAAGGCCTTCACCTCTCAGTTTTGCCACCTCAACAAATTCCAGAGCACGGATATCCATGGCAAGGGCCCGGGCAAGCCGATAAACCTTGGTTGAATCGATAAGTGCAATGACAAAAATAAGAACAGGAATGGAAGTTCCAAATATTGAAAGGACCATAAGGGCAAGGATTAAAGGAGGAAATGACATGATAATATCCACCAGGCGGCTCAGGGTCATATCCAGGTAGCCTCCTACTGTGGCAGCCAGAAGACCTAATCCGGATCCAATGGAAAAGGCGACACAGGTTATGGTAAACGCAATTGAAATCGTATTTCTGGCCCCATAAAGCATCCGGGTAAAAAGGTCTCTGCCAACCTGGTCAGTTCCCATGAGATGATTCTGGCTTGGATTCAACCATACCTCGCCCACTTTCTGGGCTTCTTCATAGGGTGCAATAACAGGGGCGAACAAAGCTGCTGCAACATTGATCAATATGATTATCATACCGATCTTAGCACTTAGGGGGGATAGTTTGATTAATTTCATAAAAGTCATAATGATATCCTCATATTATTCAGGAATACGTAATTTTGGATTGGTAATAATGGACAGGATATCTGCTGTTAAATTAAGCAGGATATATGTGGCAGCAAAGATAAGGCCGCTTGCCTGGACCACTGGCAGGTCTCTTTTTGCAACAGAATCCACTAAGAGCTGTCCAAGCCCGGGATAAACAAAGACCACCTCCACCACCACCACTCCCACAATGAGCCAGGCAAGATCCATTACCACAACATTAATGATGGGGGAGAGCACATTGGGAATGGCATGCCGGATAATTATGGGCCATTCGCTGACCCCTTTGAGTTTTGCCATTTCAATATAGGGGCTGGTGAGCACACCGATAATGGCTGCCCGCGTCATCCTCATCATATGGGCCATGACAACCAGTAAAAGGGTGATACAGGGCAGTATAATGATATGGATTTTGGTCCAGAAGGTCATGCTGTCCTTAATTGTGGCCACACTGGGCAGAATCCCCAGCTTAATGGAAAAAATATAAATGAGGAGGTATCCCACAAAGAATTCAGGAAAAGAGATAGCTGCAAGACTTCCCATGGATAAAATTCTGTCGGGCCATCGTTCACGGTATAAGGCCGCCACCATGCCGAATATAATTGCCAGGGGGACTGAAATCAATGCAGCTGAAAAAGCCAGAAACAGGGTATTGGAAAATCGCCACCCAATCACTTCATTGACAGGCCGCTTATTGGATAAGGAGTTGCCCAGGTCTCCCTGCACAAAATCGCTCAGCCATGACAGATAGCGGGTATGGGGTGGAAGATCCAGCTTTAGTTCTTTTCTAAGGGCTGCAAGATTTTCCGGCGTGGCCTGCTGTCCTAAAATTGCAGTGGCTGGATCACCGGGCAGGGCCTCAATGCTTAAAAAAATCAAAATGGATACCAGAAAAATTGTGACACACCCTGCTGCCAGGCGTTTAATCACCATTCCTTTAATAGACATATTTTACTCCCTTTTGCACTGCCCTGGTTAACGGGCAGTGCAAAATTACCAATCTTTATTGACACTTTATTTCTTTATTGACAATGATCAGGAATCAAGCCACCAGCGTTCGCAGAATCTCAGCCCATCAAGCTCAAGGTTGCCGGATGGATTTTCAAACATCACTTTCTTTGTCGTGGCATCAACCATGTTGGCGATGGCCGGAATGACAACCCCTCCTTCATTGCTGACGATTTTCTGCATCTCAAAATACAAATCCTCGCGTTTTTTCTGGTTCAGTTCTGCCCGGGCTTCCACCAGAAGCTTATTAAACCGTTCATGGTGCCAGTGCATGTCATTGGATGGTGTGGTTCCGGAATAGGTCTGGGTAAAAATCCAGTCAGCTGTTGCCCTGGCAAACCAGTATGCTGCACTGAATGGCTTTTTATTCCACACATTGTCCCAGTATCCATCTTTGGGTTCCTTAACCACCTGCATTTTCAACCCGGCTTTCCGGGCATCCTGCTGCCAAAGCTGGGCCGCATCAACCGCACCTGAAAAAACAGCATCAGATGTGTGAAGCTTGAACTCGTATCCTTCCATGCCAGCTTTCTTTAAATGATACTTTGCCTTGTCCGGATCATATTGCCTCTGGGGAAGATCTGAAGCCGTATATTTTACTATGGGAGCTATGGGATGGTCATTTCCCAGTGTACCATACCCTTGAAGAATGGTATCAAGCATCTGCTGGCGATCCACTGAATACTTTAATGCCATTCTAAGATCATTGTTGGTATATGGCTTTGTGTCGCAAAGCATGGGAAATGTATATAAAAGCCCTCCGGGTACATCAACCAGCTTCAGTTTTGGATTTCTTTTCAGCAAATGGGCTGTTTTCCGATCAGGCTTATTGATCACATCCACCTGGCCTGTCATCAAGGCTGTTGTCCTTGCTGTGACATCCGACATAAACGTGATATCAATTTCATTGAAATGGGCCCGGTTTTCTTTCCAATAGTTTGGAAACCGTTTTGCAAGCACCCTTACACCGGGTTCATACTCTACCAGCTGATATCCTCCGGTTCCAAGACCATCCTGGAAATTTGTCGTACCTTTGGGGACAATGGGCATCCTCTGGGAAGCAAGAATATAGGGAAAATCTGCATTGGCACCCTTAAGTTCTATGATTATCTGGTTTGGGCCATCTTTTTTTATATCTTTTATCGTATCCACAAGGGTTTTTATCTGGGAGGCCCTGGCAGGATCACGATGGTAATTAATGGAGTATATTACATCATCGGCATCCATGGTTTTACCATTGTGAAATTCAACGCCTTTACGCAGATTAATGATCCATCTTGAGGCATCTGGAGCCGCTTCCCAGTTTTCGGCCAATTCGGGAATTGCATTGCCCTTGTGATCGATTTCAACCAGTGGATTTCTTAAAAATCCCAGGCTTGTCATCTGAACAAAGACATCATCAAATGTGGCCGGATCAAGGGATTCTGTGGTTG
>JAOZQY010000362.1 GCA_029931975.1 Bacteroidales bacterium
TCTATAAATAAAATCAAGCAAGCAGCTGGCCTACCGAAAGAAACAAGACCCCTTCATTCATTACGCCACACATTTGCCTCTTTGGCTGTGAGTTCAGGGGAGATTGATCTTTACACCCTGCAACGGCTGACAACCCATAGAACCTTTGCCATGCTCCAAAGATATGCACATCTGGCAGATAAGCGAGTTAAACAAGGTGGGGATGCTGCCGGTAATGCGATTGCAAGGGCAATGCAATCATATTCAGAACAGAAAATTATTAATCTTAAACGGTAAAGGCGAATATGAGCCCTACAATACTTCGAAAACAAGGATACAGGTTCTTCTTTTTCTCCAGGGAAGAAACCAGATCGCATGTGCATGTCTATTGTGAGAATGGGGAGGCAAAATTCTGGCTTACACCTGATATAGAACTGGCCAGAAATCACCATTTATCAAGGACAGAACTTACACAAATTGAAAAAATAATAGAGGAGCATCATGAGCAATTTACAACAGCTTGGCAAAGACACTTTAAGTGTTGAGGTCACCAATATATCAAAACACGGAATATGGATGATCACCGGAGATAAAGAACTGTTCCTTGGATTTGATGAGTTCCCCTGGTTCAAAGATGCTTCCATCGGGAAAATACTAAACGTGGAAGAACCAAGCCAAGGACATTTTTATTGGCCTGATCTTGATGTTGACTTGAGTATTGAGTCCATTGAACATCCAGAAAGATTTCCGCTAAAATCTGGAGACAGTATCCTATCATCCAATTTGAAACCGGTTTGATTAATAAGACTTTCCCGGGGATAGATCCGGAATAGCTATCCGGATTGAATCGCTGGTTTTCCTGAACCACCCTGCCCCGGGGTTAAAATCAGGATTAATCCCATATTTACCACTTTCCTACTATTGATTTAATCTAACCCACTGATATATCATCAAATATGATTTTTGATTCAAAATAGTTACGTCTAAGAAATATCATAAATAAACCTTGTATATATCGTATCCTATCTAAATTTGATGGTGAATGGTAAATTTCAGGATAATAAGCATTATTATTGTCGTGTTATTTATAGAACCATCCAGCCCTTAATTTAGTCATTAAAAATTGATCTCAAGAACCAAGTCAGAACACCTAATCCCTATTTTTTCCATGTATCAATTTT
>JAOZQY010000193.1 GCA_029931975.1 Bacteroidales bacterium
GCTCTGTTGTCGGTTTGCTTGCCCTGTTCATGCTTTGTGCATATACGACTTTTCTGGATCGCTCTTTTCATGTTCGGGCAGATTTATTATCAACTATGTTTGCCAGTGGCGCTTTGTTTTTCGCGACTTTGTCCAGCAGATTTGCAACTATTCTAACAGGAGTTTTGCTGGGTTTTGCGATTATAACAACGCAGAAGGCCATATACTTTGTTCTTGCATTTGCTGTTGCACTTATTTTTTGTTCGTTGACCTGTGAAAGGAATTTCAAGACTGCATTCAAGATAATTGTTAAAAAGGCATTTTTTAGTATCTTGGGCTTTTTGGTTTGTACAGGCCTATATCTCTTGTTTATTTATTTTAATTGGGATTTTGATATATTTTCCAGGAAAGTTTTTGTAGATGCCTTCGAAGCCGGGATAACGAGTCGAGTATATACAGGGACCTGGGCCTACCTCAAACTCACCATACAACGAAATCCTGTAATATGGGTTTTGGGAACATACTCTATAACCATAGCAATATTAACTCCGCTGGCAGCAAAGCTTAGTTCCCATGAGAATCGAAAACAATACAAGCTGCTTGCGTTTATAGGTGCATGGGGTTTTGTACAATTATTTTTTACAACCTACCATACAATAAAATTTCCTTATTTTTTTTTAAATATCGCACCAATTTTGGCGATTACTTCCTCCTTTGCGCTTGTTCAGCTATTTTCGCTTTCCGTATTTGTGAAATCCTGGCAAAAAACCATTTTTGCCATTGGCCTTGTTATTGTAATCTCATACTTTCCGATTAAACGCCACATTTTCCACCTGGGAAATAGAGAAAAAACAACCATACAAAAAGAAATTATTAACAGGGTGGAAAGTCTTACAACTGTTGATGATGCTGTACTTGATGGTGTGGGGATGGTAGTTAACCGGAAAAAAGCAACACCTTACAGCATGACCAGCCGCTGGCATGCGCGAAGACAGGCCGGTCAATATACGGATGTAATAAGATGGATTCAGAAAACAGAACCCAAGATTTTTATCCATAATTACAGGAGTAATAAATTCAGTGTTGATGAAAGAGAGTATATCTCAGAGAATTTTATTCACGATTGGGCTAACATCTGGGTGGTAGGAAAGCAGATAGATTTTAGCCGCAAAGTTACCCAAAAAAGTATAAATTTGCTTGCAAATACTCAATATTCAGTTCTGTGTGATGATATTTCCAAGGTTTTTATTGATGGCAGCTCCTCCAAAAAGATTATGAAACTGCAATCCGGCCCTCATTTGATTCAGGTTGAATATCCTGTTAATAAGGTTAGGATAATCCTGGCTTCAGCCTATACACAGATAAAACCAGATTTTCCCGACAGACATTATAAGCTTTTCCCATCTTACTATGAATGACAGATAAATTAAGCATCCCAGAATTATCAGAATTTGGACTGATATTGAACAAAATATCCTGTCGATTTCCAGATGAGAATCGTGCAAAAAACAGCGACATAACCATCAATGGCATAATGCCAGCCAAGATGTACTGATCCGATTAAAACGATAACGGCAAATAAAGTCAATAAAATCCCGAGGATCTTATTGGTCTTCCAACCCAGTAATGCAAATAAAACAGAAGTTGCAACATGCAGACTGGGCATGGCTGAGATACCTCGTCCCTTGTCAAGACCTCCAAGGTGATAATCTTCCCACAATGTTTCCTGTACATCCAAAGCCCATAAAGGGTAATTTTCTTTAACTGACCACAAATATTGCATTAAGTGTTGAAAAGGATCTGAACCATCAAATATCCGACCATAATAACACGGTCCTACCGAGGCAAAGGCAATGGCCATAAATGAACCCAGCACCATCCATAAGAGCACAAAACTTAGAAGATACTGCATTCTTAATTGCGGATTTTTCAAACTGAATGCCTGCCAGAATAAAATTCCATACATGATAAAAAACCAGATATGATAAAAAAAATTAATCCCATTAGTAATAAATGGATATCCCAGCAAAGGCTGCAGAATCTTCCACGGCGGCAGACCAAAATGGACAAGACTATCAAGGTTAGCAAAAATATGATCCCAGAGAAAAGGATTTATCAGGGAAATATTAACTTTAAGAGACGAGAATGCAGACATATAGATGGGAATCAATAAAAGAATGAGTGATCCATTTATTATTCGTCTGGGCTGAAGAATGTCATCCTTCCATTCCTGAATTAAATAGCTGAACAAACGGGCAGGTCTGATCATGACCATAACATAAATGGAATGGTAAATAAAAAATAGAACCAGAAACGGGGTTAGAACCTGCAAAAGGCTAAGGTAATACAGGTTAAAAGAAATTCGATCCAGGATATTGAAAAAATATCCAATAAAAAAAACCATTGTAACATATAAGAAGATTAACCCTATAAAGGCAAAATGCTCTTTCAAGGATAGTAATATCTGGACAGATACCCCCTTTAACAGATCAAACAAAGATGATACTCCTTGCATTTTGATCATTGAAAAAGGGATTTACAATTTTTATTTTATTACTGCGGCATGAATATTGAGTGATCAACTCTTATTCCTTTGGCTTTCAGCTCAGCCATGAACGACGGGACAATTCCCGTGGAGCTGAATTTTCCAATAACCTTGCCGTCACTTCCGATTCCGGATCTCTTAAACACAAACAGATCCTGCAGTGTTATAATCTCTCCTTCCATACCAGTAATCTCGGTAATATTTATGATTTTCCGGCTGCCGTCTGACAATCGCGCCTGTTGTACAATCAGATCTACTGCCCCGGAAAGCTGTTCCCTTATGGCCCTGGCAGGCAAATCCATTCCAGACATCAAACAAAGTGTTTCCAGCCGGCGGACACAATCCCGAGGTGAATTGCTGTGAACCGTGGTTAGCGACCCATCGTGACCTGTATTCATTGCCTGCAGCATATCCAAAGCCTCTCCGCTACGGCACTCGCCCACTACGATCCTGTCCGGCCGCATACGAAGACAACATTTTACCAGATCACGAATCGTCACCTCCCCTTTATTCTTTATATCGGGAGGCCGTGATTCCAGCCTAACCCAATGGGGCTGCTGAAGCTGCAGTTCAGCAGAGTCTTCCACAGTCACGATACGTTCATTTTCCGAAATATATCCCGAAATGATGTTCAAAAGTGTGGTTTTCCCAGAGCCGGTACCACCGGAAATGACAATATTCTTCTTGATCATTACACACCATTCTAAAAACTCCAGCATTTGGGGATATGCCGAACCAAAATTGATCAGGTCCTGGGGTTGAAGCTTCTCTTTTGAAAACTTACGAATTGTAATGGTGGGTCCCTTTAAGGCAAGGGGAGGAATGATAATATGGACACGGGAACCGTCAGGCAAGCGGGCATCTACATAGGGTGAACTTTCATCCACCCTTCTACCCAAAGGCACCACGATCCGTTTGCATAAGTCTATAATTTCGCTGTCGGACTGGAAGCGGGTGTTGGTTAATTCCAGCCTGCCTTTTTTTTCAATATAGGTCTCATCCTTGCTGATAACCATAATTTCAGTAATTTCATTATCAGCCAGATAAACATTCAAATGACCCAGATCAACTATATCTTCAGAATGGCTATCAACTTCAAGTTCTCCCATAATTACACCTAATTATTAGTAGATTAACAGAAATCGTTTATTGCTAATTCTTCTTAAGAGCTTTCATTTGTCTTTATTCAGAGAAATGAAGTTCATAAACGCTAATAGCAAAAATATGTATGTAAAACTCGACTTTCAATCCATTATGCTCACCATAAAAAAAAGTCAAGAATAAATTCCCTAAAGTGGCGTGCAATAGGATCTGATCACTGCATTTTCTCAAAATTGAATCAAAAATTCTTATACAACAACATCATGGTTATCAGTATGAGCATTGTGTTTCATATAATTGGAATTTCTTACCCGAAAGCAAATACCTGGAAAACTAAAAAAAATGAAGAATTATTACAGCAAAGCCTTTTAGAATATTTCATACAGCAGCTGAGGTGAGATAGAGATACCATTGCCTTTTGATGATGCCTTTGATAATGTCAAGGGTATGACGTCTCTTGTTTACAACATCTTTTATTTGCA
>JAOZQY010000078.1 GCA_029931975.1 Bacteroidales bacterium
AACACCATACAAAATCAATGGCAGCGAAGGTGCGAACAACAGCCCCAGGCTTCCCACAATAGGCAGTCCAAACAACAGCCTCCCTATCACCAGTCCAAATGCCAATTCAAACAGGGCGATAATCATAAAAGGAATTAGTTTAGCCATGATAAACTGGTACTTCCGAATGGGGGTTACATTGATCTGTTCGGTAGTTCCCATTTCTTTTTCCCTCACCAGGTTCAGCGCGGTGAGTAGCATTCCAATAAGAGTCACAATAATCACCAGGATTCCCGAGAACATATAGATTTTAAAATCGAGGAGCGGGTTGTACCAGTATTTGGGAATAATATCCAATGATATCAGTAAGCCAGATCCCTCCAGTCCAAACCACCTGGCTCTTACCTGTCCATTGAAATCGGCAATGATTTGGGTACAATAGGCATTGATCAGTCCCGCTTCCGTGGCATTTATGGCATTAACCACCAGCTGCAGGTCCGTTTCTTTTTCGCTGTAGAGCTTAAGCTCAAAATCGTGCTGCATATGGAGAATTACATCCACATGGTCGCTTGTCAGTTCATTTTCAGCCTCCTGGTAAGAGCCAGTGCTCAGGTTGATTTCAAAGAAGGGGGATGCTTCGAAGCGGGATACCAGAAGGCGGGATGCCTGGGAATAATCCTGGTCCACTACCGCCATGTTGATCCCTTTCATCTCCAGGCTGGCTGCATAGGTGAGCAAAATCATCTGCACCACGGGTACCACGAAGATAATGGGAAGCATCAGCCTGTTACGGAAGATCTGTTTAAACTCTTTTACCAGTAGTGTTGCGAGTATCCTCATATCTATGATACTAATTCAGTCTGATTTTAAACCTTTTTACGGCAGCCAGAATAAAGAAAATGGTCATCCCCAACAAGATGAGGGTCTCTTTCCATATGAAGGCAAATCCGGTCCCCTTCAGCATAATATTCTTAACAATCACAATAAACCATCTGGGAGGCATAATGGCGGAAAACCATTGTAATACTTTCGGCATATTTTCGATGGGAAAGATAAAGCCGGAAAGCAGGATGGAGGGCAGCATCAGTCCCAACAAACTTATAAACATAGCCATCTGCTGCGTCTTTACATTGGTGGAAATCAGGACTCCCAGGGAAAGGGCCAGGGTAATGTATAGCATACATATCAGCATCAGCAGCCAGAGACTTCCCCTTACAGGCACATCAAATACCAGGAATCCCAGCAGGACAATGGTCATAGCATTGACAAAGGACAACAACACATAGGGAGTTACTTTTCCCAGGATGATTTCACGCGGCTTCAGCGGCGATGCCAGCAAAAGCTCCATGGTCCCAAATTCCTTTTCCCGGGCTATGGTCACTGAGGTCATAAGTGCCGAAATAAGCACCAGGATCAGCGCCATCAGGCCGGGTATAAACATATAGACCCCTTTCATCTCCTCGTTGTAGAACATTCTGGATTTCATATTCACCGACCAGGGCATCTCCACATCCTGGTTCACGGATTGAAAGTAGGTCATCAGAACCCCCTGTAGATAGGTCAGCGAAAGCTGAGCCGTATTGGCATCTGATGCATCGGCAATCAGGTTAATAGCGGCCCTGTCTTCACGCAGCAGGTTCCGCTCAAAGCCTTCCTCAAAAACTACAACCACCCTGGCTTTTCCACTACGGAACAGTTCCCCGATCTCCTCCTCATGATCAATGTATCCGGCAGGTACAAAGTATCCGGATGAAAATATTTTTTGTGTGGCCCTGATAGAGGCCTGGTCCATGGACCGGTCCCAGATCCCCACCTTCACATCCCGAATCTCTGTGCTTACCACAAATCCAAAGAGAATTATCATCACAATGGGAAGCCCGAAAAGGATCAACAGGGTACGCTTATCCCTGAAGATGTGCTGAAATTCTTTTTTCACAAATCCAAAGAAGCGCTTCATGAGCGGGCCAGTTTTAGAAAGACTTCATTCATATTTACCGATTCATACTGCTGCTTCAATGCAGCAGGTGTATCCAAGGCATCGATCCGGCCATCCACCATTATCGATACCCGGTCGCAATATTCGGCTTCATCCATATAGTGCGTGGTTACGAACACAGTTATGCCTTCCTCGGTGGCGTCATGGATCATCTCCCAGAATTGTCTCCTAGTAATAGGATCCACTCCCCCGGTGGGCTCATCCAGAAAAACAATGGCCGGTTGATGAAAAATGGCCACCGAAAATGCCAGCTTCTGCTTCCACCCCAGGGGTACTTCCCTGATAAGCCTGTTTCGGACATGAGTAAGTCCCAGTCGCTCAAGTAACTGATCCTCTCTGGCGGCTATCTGCTTTTTCCTCAGTCCATAGATCCCGGCATAGAGATGAATATTTTCGGAGACTGTAAGATCCTCGTAGAGCGAGAATTTTTGAGACATATAACCTATCTTCCGCTTGATCCTTTCTCGCTCGCGATAGACATCATGTCCCGCCACATGAATCTCCCCGGAGGTGGGATAGGATAATCCGCAGAGAATACGCATAGCCGTGGTCTTTCCTGCCCCGTTGGCACCCAGAAAACCAAAGATCTCCCCTTTCTCCACATGGAAAGTCAGGTGATCGTTGGCCGTAAAGGAGCCAAACTTCTTCACCATATCCTTTACCTCGATGATATGTTCGCGTTCGTCCATTAAAGTGCTTCACTGTTAGATATTAATCCCATAAAGCGGTCCTCCACAGAGGGGGTAATCTTAAGCCATTCCAGCGAAGAGTCGCCCCATCCATCGAGAGCAGCTTTCACCCGGGTGGCATCCTCTTCCGAGTGAAGGGTTACATGGAGCTGATCTCCAAAGAGCCATGCCTGTTTGCAGCCTTCCATATTCCTTATCCGATCCAGGTAGGCATATATTCCCTTTTCACTTTTAAGAGAAAAGAGCTGTGCCTGATCATTTTCATAAGGCTTTGAAGGATCTGTGATCTCCAGCAATTTGCCCTTCTGGATCAGTCCAACCCGGTCACACATCTCCGCCTCATCCATATAGGGTGTGGATACCACGATGGTGATCCCCTCATTTTGTATCTTCTTAAGCATATCCCAGAATTCACGTCGGCTCACTGCATCCACACCAGTGGTGGGTTCATCCAGGATTAAAACCTCCGGCCTGTGAATAAGGGCACAGGAAAGCGCCAGTTTCTGCTTCATCCCCCCGCTTAGCTTTCCTGCCAGTCGCTTTTTAAAGGGTGCAATCTGCTCATACACATCGCGTATCAACTCATAATTTTCTTTCACATTGGTTCCGAATACCCTTGCATAGAAAGCCAGGTTCTCCTCCACCGACAGATCCATATAGAGCGAGAAACGACCCGGCATATACCCAATGATCTTTCTTAGCTCCCGGTAGTCCTTTACCACGTCATGACCATGCATCAGGCAGCGGCCCTTATCGGGTATCAATAGCGAGGCCATGATGCGAAATAGCGAAGACTTTCCTGCCCCATCAGGACCGATCAATCCAAACAGTTCCCCGTCCTTCACCTCAAAGTCCACCTGTTTGAGTGCCTGAAGGGCACCAAAGGAAAGATCAACTTGGTCTATAATCAGCGACATAGTTCTTATTTTACATCAGAAAATAATCTCACCCGGCATTCCGATTTTCAGCCTGCCATCATTGGCTACTACCACCTTAATGGCATAAACAAGATTAACACGTTCCTCCTTTGTTTGAATAATTTTGGGTGTAAACTCAGCACGGGGGGATACCCAACTAACCAGCCCTGAAGTCTCTTCGAAGCCCTCTGCTCCATCGAATCGAACCCTTACGCTTTCCCCTGTCTTTACCGATGAGAGCTGATTGCCAGACACATAGGCCCTAAGAATCAAAGTATGCATATTTGCCATTTTATAGAGAGGCTGACCCGGTGTGGCCATTTCACCCTGCTCCTTATATTTTGTTAACAGGATGCCATCCATGGGGTTTCTGACGGCACTCTTCACAATCTGATCATCCACCTGTCTGATCTGAACCTGCAGGGTAAGTTGCTCTGCATGTATAGAAGACTCCTGGGACAAGGTGGCGGCTATCTGAGCCTTCAGCAAGGCCACCTGTCCGTTTATATCATCCTTTTGTTTAGATGTGGCAGCTCCCCCCTCAAATAGTTTATCGATCCGTGTCTTCTCACGCTCAAGATTATCCAACTGAACCCTGCTGGCTCTCACCTGGGCTTCCAGGGTAGAGATTCTTGAACTCAGTGTGAGCTTACCCGATTCCAGCCTCACCTTCTGAAGGTAAAGTTGTGTGGTATCGATGCTGACGGTCACCTGGTCCTTCTGAAGCTCAGCTCCCTCCTGTGGGAGGAATGAAATAATCCGGCCACTGGATTCGGCAGAAACCATCACTTCAACAGCTTCAAAATTACCAAAGGCATCGGCAGTGTCGACCTGCTGATTACAGGCCACAAAAGGCAGCAGCAGGAATAGAAAACAATATCTGGTATACTTCATAGCATTGGTTTTTAAAAGTTGCCCTGTATGGTTAAATAATTGGCTATGGATTGCATCAGCATTACCTGGTGTGTGGCCAGGGTATTTCTTGCCATGCTCTCTTTATTCAGTTCTGTTATATAATCGCTGGCGGTAATGGTGCCCTGATCCAGGTTTACAGCAGCCTGTTTGGATATCTTGTTCTGAAGCTCCAGCACCTGCTGATCCACCTCCATGGTCTTCCTGTACTGCTCAATTTTGACCTCCTCCTGAAGCATAAGTGATTCAATCTCCCTGTCAAAGGAAGCCCGCTGATTATGCAAAATCTGCTGCTGGTAGCCGATCACTTGTTTCTCCCGGGACGTCTTGTTCCAGTCCCAAATTTTCCACTTCAGTCCGGCTCCCACCATATAGTAGGAGTCCCACTCACCACTCATCATATTGTATCCCGGTTTTCCATAACCGGTCTGTCCGAAGGCGTAAAGAACCGGCATGCGCTTCTTGCCCACCAATTCCTTCCCGGCCTCCATGGATTTATCTTTCAGGTCAAACATCCTCAGTTCGGGACGCTGAACGCTTGCTTCACCTATTCCTTCAAAATAGGGTTCTTCCAACACTGCATTTTCATCCAGGCCCTCTCCGCAAAGCACTTGCAGGGCACCTATGTAGGAAAGTTTGCGCGCATCCACCTCAATCAGGGACTGCTTCACTTTTAGCTTTTCCACATCGATCACATGCAGATCAGTTTCAAGAAGGGTCCCATTATTTACAGCTGTCTGCACCGCTTTGTAACGTGCCTGCAGATTCTCCAGATGAATCTCCAGGTTCTTTCTGTTCTCCTGTAGCAATAATACAGCAAAATAGAACTGGTTCACTCTCCCTTTCAGTTTATAGAGATCTACCTCCACCTCTTGCAGGTCCGCCGCCATAAGTGCCTCTTCATAACGCTGCATCCCCCTGGAGATTCCCCCATCATAAAGATTCTGGCTTATATCAAGATTCAATCCATACTGGTCATGGGGAACCTCCGGAAAATCAACCGGAATGGAAGGATCGGTGAGCGCTACTGTTACCACGTCGGACTGGTAGCTGAGCTTTCCGTTTAGTTCAAGAGAGGGATACCAGGAACTTCCTGCCTGATCCATCTTCGCCTCGCCCATTTGTTGAATAATGCTCATATCCTTCAAACGTGGGGCATTTTCCCTGGCCATCTCCTGGCAATCAAACAGGGTCAGGCCATCCTGGGCCATTAGAACTCCTGAAAACAGCGCTGTAAATAGAATAATAAGTGCTCTCATTCCTACTGGTTTTGACTCATAATTTGCTTAATAATCCGTGGTAATAGAAGCTTGCGCTCTTTCATGGCTTCAATATAGGCTTCATTGTCCCCGTCATAGAGAATATCCAGCACCACCGGTTTGGCTGCAAAGGGAAAGATGCAGAGGCTGATCAGATTCAAAATAACCTGGCGCGGATCCATTCCTGCCACAGTGGGAACAGCACCCTTTTCTTCCATCTTTTTCATAGCCTTTGCCGGATCTATTCCCATCTCCTTCATGATCTGTGGCATTCTTTCCGGATTAGAAGAAAGTTCCTGCAGGACAAAGATTGGTATCTGCGGATTTTCCAGCATGGTATCGATGATGGTTTCGATCATTCCTGACAGATACTCTTCAAAGGGGATATCAGCACTCAGCAGCCTGGCCAGGCTGGGCATAAAACTCCCCATTGCTTTTCGGAACACAGCCTCAAATAACTTGTCCTTGCTCCTGAAATAATAATTCAGCAGGGTGCGGTTGATTCCAGCATCATTTGCTATATCCTGCATGGAGGTCCCTGCCTTCCCCTTCCGGTAAAACAGGCGTTCTGCCGATGCGATAATCTTTTCTTCTGTTTCTGTATGAAGTACCATAGCCTGATCGTAATTGACAATTATGCTTAACGCATACGTTAAACGCTTTAGTAAAAATATATATTTTTTTATTCCTGACAAGTTTATATCGAAAAAATAATAATAGTCGTATCTTTCGACGTTTGAGAAATAAAATAATACACATATTAAAACACTATCATTCAATAACTTAATCATGGACAGAATACTGCTGATTTTCCTGATACCTCTTCTATTTTCCTGCCAGTCAAATTTCGAAGAGGCCATTACCGTTCCCGAAATCGAGGGTCATCTTTCTTTTTTGGCCTCTGATGAATTAAAAGGGCGTTATCCGGGCACCCCGGAGGACCTTCAACTGACCGAATACCTGGCTGCTGAATTAAAGCAGGCCGGGTTGAAACTCTATGAGAAAACCGGAGTGCAGCATTTTGATATCGTCACCGAGATTGAAGCTGGATCAGAAAATACCTTTCAGCTGGACCAGTCACAATTGATCATGGACAGTGCCTATGCCCTCTTTGCTTTCAGTCATTCCGGAAAGGCCAGTGCTGAGGTGGTTTTTGCAGGCTATGGATTCCAGGTGGATGAAGAAGAAACAAAGTGGGACGATTATGCTTCTGTTGACGTAAGTGGTAGATGGGTGATGATACTGCGCGGTGTACCCGGAAAGCAGGAACCCTCCTCCCCCTTTGTAAATTATAGCGAGGACAGGGGAAAGGCCTTACTGGCCTCAGACCAGGGTGCAGCCGGTGTGATCTTTGTATCAGGCACTTCCTTTGACCCAAAGGACCAGCTGGTTGAGCTGAAGGGAAAGCAACATCCCCTGGGCCTCCCTGTGATCCAAATGAGTCGAAATGCAGCGGACCAGCTGCTTAGGCTTTCCGGACAAGACAGCCTCTCTGTCATTGAATCCAGCTTAATCAGCACCCAAAAACCAATGTCCTTCGAAACCGGCATTGAGGTGAACATCAGCGTGGATCTTCAGCCTAAGAAGATGGAAACGGCCAATGTGATTGCCACCCTTACGGGAAGCGATCCTGCATTAAAAGATGAATATGTGATTATTGGTGGGCACCACGACCACCTGGGAATGGGCGGACCCGGAACTTCCTCGCGCCAACCCGATACCATAGCTGTGCATTATGGAGCAGACGACAATGCATCGGGGGTAACAGGTGTTCTGGAAGCTGCCGAGTGGCTAAGTGCAAAAACAGCATCGCGCAGCATACTCTTTGCCACTTTTGGGGCGGAGGAAATGGGCTTAATCGGATCCAAATACCTGGTAGAAAATTCGCCCATCGATCTGGAGAATGTGCAGGCCATGATCAACCTGGATATGATTGGAAGGCTCAACGAGGAGCGGCTGCTTCAGATTGGCGGGGTGGGTACCTCACCGGGATTTAAGAACCTGCTGGATTCCATCAATGCCAGCTACGGCTTTAAGATGACCTATTCCAACGAAGGATTTGGTCCCTCCGACCATGCATCCTTTTATGCCAGTGATGTGCCTGTTCTCTTTATCTCCACAGGTCCCCACGCGGACTACCACACCCCGGCCGATAAGATAAGTGCCATTAACCTGGAAGGAACGCAGGAAGTGATCGCATTCGCAGCTGAGGTGGCAGCCGCCCTGGCCAACCAGCAGGAGCGCATTGCCTTCACTGAAGCTGGACCCAAAGTAAGGGGTTCATCACGCGGCAGGCGGGGTGGAATCACCCTGGGACTAATGCCGGATATGACCTACGATGGTAGTGAAGGAATGCCGGTGATGTTTGTAACAGAAGGCAAGCCCGCGGCAGTGGGAGGCATCCAGAAAAATGATGTAATTGTTGCCATTGAAGGCAAAAGTGTTGGAAACGTATATGATTATATGAGCCGACTGGGACAGCTGAAAGAAGGTATGTCCATTGTGGTACAGGTGAAGCGGGGCGAGGACCTCATCGACCTGCTTGTCCGTATATAAAAATTGAAAATTCTAATACGATGAAATTAAAGAAAGTTTTGTTCTGGGTACTTGCTGTAGTGCTATCCCTGACTGCCATGTTTTATCAGCGGATGACCGGACCCACCTATCCAAAAAAATATGAAATAAGTTACCAGAACCAGGAAATCAACTTTGATCTTCCGCGTTCCAATAATGGAAGGCCAGGGGATTACCCGGTGGAAGTGGAGCTTCCCGAGGGCTTTTCCGCCAATCTGATCTGGCGACTCTTCCCCACAGAGAATCCCTGGGATACCCTGGCCATGGAAAGACATGGAAAGATTCTGAGTACAAGCCTCCCCCATCAGCCACCGGCCGGTAAGATCGAATACCATCTGGAATTGATGGCAGATGGGAACCCCATTGATTTACATGAAGATGAGAATGTGGTCATCCGCTTCCGGGGTGATGTTCCTGCATGGGCCCTTATCCCACATGTGCTGATGATGATCCTGACTGTTATCTGGTCCATGGCCACCATTATCTTTGCCCTGGCCAATATTCCTTCATACCAGAAACATATGGGTGTCACGATTATCTTCCTTATTATCGGGGGATTTATCCTGGGTCCCATTGTTCAGAAATACTCCTTTGGACAGTTCTGGACAGGTTGGCCCCTGGGTGAAGACATGACCGATAACAAGGTACTCTTTGCACTGATCGCTTACCTGATCGCCTGGTTTCTAAGAAAAAAAACCTATGGGAAGTGGCTGGCCATTGGAGCCGCCCTGGTAATGATGGCAGTCTATCTGATTCCCCACAGTATGAATGGTTCGGAACTGGATATCGAATCCGGCGAAGTGGTCACCGGATCGCTGATGCTTCTGGCAGGAAGAACGAGAATAAAAAGAATTATTTAACAAGAGAGCACCACAAACGATGCAAAAATACCAGTGTAAAGTCTGCGGTTATGTATATGACCCTGAAGAGGGTGATCCTGATAGCGGAATAGAACCGGGAACAAGCTTTGAAGACATACCTGAAGATTGGCACTGCCCCATCTGCGGGGTCAATAAGTCAGACTTCGAAGCTGTGGAGTAGGGAAATAGGGGAATAGTGCACTTGGCACTAGGCACTACCTAACTAGGCACCAGGCTCTACTTCGGGGGTTTGTTTGAGCATCTCCAGGAGAAACAACCAGAATTTTTCCACTGTTTCAATGGCAATTCGTTCTTCCGGAGTATGCGCACCCTTGATGGTGGGACCAAAGGAGATCATATCCAGATCGGGGTATTTTTGGAGGAAGAGTCCACACTCCAATCCTGCATGGATGGCCTTGACATCGGGTTCCTGCTTAAAGAGGTCCCGGTAAACCTTCTCCGATACTTTAAGGATCTCTGAATCGGTATCTGGCTTCCAGCCTGGATATCCACCTGAATGTCTGACACTTGAACCCATAAGTTTAAAGAGAGAGCCCATGCGATCAACAATATCCTGCTTGGCCGACTCCACGCTACTGCGTTGACTGGTAACAATCTCCAGGCTATCTTCACCACTATGCTTAACAGATGCAAGATTGGTAGAGGTTTCCACCAGTCCGGGAATTTCCTGACTCATAGCTATCACGCCGTGTGGACAGGCATAGAGGGCATTAAAGAGTCTGCGCTGGAATTTTCTGCGCATGGCAAATTCCGGGATTCCCTCCTGCTCCATGGTCATAGTAAAGTCTGGTTCCAGACGCTCCTTCTCGCTTTTGATGATCTGGAGGAAGGATTCAAAATAGATCCGGATCAACTCCAGGCTGCCAGCCGGAACCAGAATCACAGCCTCAGCCTCCCTTGGGATGGCATTCCTGGCCTTTCCTCCGTCCATTGATACCAACCTGATCTTAAAACGCTGATTGGCATTCCAGAGAAAGCGATTTAATATCTTGATGGAGTTCCCGAATCCGCGGTGAATCTCATCCCCTGAATGTCCTCCCTGCAAGCCACCCACAACAACCCTCAGGGCGATCCAGTTTCTCTTGACTCTGCCAGTCTTATACTTGAATGTAGCTACAGTATCGGTTCCTCCTGCACAGCCGATAAAGAGCTCTCCTTCATCCTCCGAATCCAGGTTCAGCAGCACCGATCCCTTCAAAAAACCGGGTTGTAATCCCAGTGCCCCGGTCATCCCGCTTTCTTCATCAATGGTAAAAAGACACTCGATGGGACCATGTTCAATTTCGTCAGAAGCCAGAATGGCCAGTGAGGCAGCGATCCCGATACCGTCGTCGGCACCCAGGGTGGTTCCCCGGGCCTTAACCCATCCTTTTTCTATATGAGCATGGATGGGATCCTTATCAAAATCATGCTTAACCCCGGCTTGCTTTTCACCCACCATATCGGCATGCGACTGCAGAATAATTCCTTTCCTGTTCTCCATGCCCTTAGTGGCAGGCTTGGATATCAAAAGGTTACCTACCTGATCCTGTTTGTATTCCAGATTGTGTTGTTTCGCAAACCCGATCAGGTAAGCGATAATCTTTTCTTCCCTTTTGGATATTCTGGGAATGGAGAGAATTTCCTTAAAATAAGCCCAGACCTCCTTCGGTTGCAGCTCTGCTATTTCTTGCATAAACGGATTGAATTGTTGGCTTTATGTTTTGCAATATCTTTTATCTCAAATATGGTCTTCAGGCATAAAAGAGACTAAATAAAATTCTACTTTTATCAAAGATAACATTTCTACTACCTCACGCTAAACTGTTTATTAACATGCATAAACGAACGATTGTAGCACTTCCCGGGGATGGTATCGGGAGAGTCGTACTTGAAGAGACCATCAGGGTATTGGATAAAGCCGGATTTGATGCCGAATATGTGGAAGGCGATATCGGTTGGGAATTCTGGAAAACAGAAGGAAACCCCCTTCCTGACAGAACTATAGAACTCCTGGAAAAACATAAGATTGGTCTTTTCGGGGCCATCACCAGCAAGCCCAAAGACGCAGCAACAGCAGAGCTGGATCCCTCACTTGCTGATAAGGGATTGATTTATTCCAGTCCCATCGTAGGTCTCAGACAGCATTTCAACCTGGATATATGCATCAGGCCCTGTCGCACTTATAAGGGCAATCCGCTTAATTTCATTCGCCGGGGTGCCGGGAATAGCAGTGAGGAACCGGCAGTGGATGTGGCCATTTTCCGTCAGAATACCGAAGGTCTCTATGGAGGTGTGGAGTGGAGCAATCCGCCCGAGCCTGTATACCAGGCTCTGCTTACCCACCCCAAGTTTGTGAAGAACTTTGGAAAGGTTCCCAAAGAAGAGCTTTCCATCTCCACAAGAATCTTTACCAAAAGAGCCACCGAACGGATTCTTCGGGCCGCCTTTGAATATGCTCAGAAATTCGGATTCAAGAGTGTTACCGTTTGTGAGAAACCCAATGTGATAAGGGAGACCTCCGGGATGATGTATAAGATGGCCCAGGAGATGCAGGCAGCAGATTTCCCCGGGATCGAACTCTGGAATACCAACATCGATGCACAGATGATGTGGCTCACCAAGAATCCCGAGAACTATGGCGTTATAGTGGCCGGGAATATGTTTGGTGACATTGTCTCAGACGGCTTTGCCGGTTTGATCGGCGGGCTCGGTTTTGCATGCAGTGCCAACCTTGGAGAAGATGTTTCGGTCTTTGAACCCACCCACGGATCGGCACCCAAGTATGCCGATTATCCCAAGAGTATTGTGAATCCCATCGCCATGGTAGAGTCGGCCTGTATGATGCTGGACCATATTGGCGAAGCGGAGATCGCCAAACGCATCAGGAAGTCCATTTCCAAAGTGATACAGGAAGGCAAGGTCCGGACCTACGATATGATGAAAATGACCGGCAGGGCCGATGTAATTAAAAAGGGCGCCGCCTCAACCAAAGAGATGGCCGATGCCATCATCGCAAACCTTTAGGTATGGAAACTATAAAAGCGGAAGTACTGCAACTCTGGCCCGAGCTGGAATGGATCGGAAATATGGATCTGCGTTTAAAAACCGCAAAGGTCTGGGAACGAACCCTGGAGAAGAGCGTGCTCACATCTGAAGATCTGAACCGGATCCCTTTTACCCTGCTCTGCGGACCCGATCTGAAGGTCTCTTTTATGGCCCATAAGAGATCGGTGGTGCATATTGCCCTGGAAAGCGGGAAGAAGATGAATGAATTCTACGGCGATGAGCTTCCTGTGAATATGGATGTCCTTATTGCAGGGGCCATCCTGGCCGATGTGGGCAAACTGCTGGAGTATGTGCTGGACGAGAACGGAAAGGCCATACAGGGCTCCTATGGGAAGTTCCTGCGCCACCCCTTCTCAGGAGTCTCCCTGGCCGAAAGCTGTGGCGTTCCGCCCGAGGTCTGCCATATCATTGCGGCCCATGCAGGAGAAGGAAACATGGTGAAACGAAGCACCGAGGCCTTTATCGTTCATCATGCCGATTTCATGACCTTTCTGCCTTTTAAACAGCGGAGCCAGGGCTGATTTCGGTCATACCTTTATAAAACAGGTGGCACCCCCTCTTTGGTGGATGTCACTTTTTTTATACTGCCATCCTCAATATTCTCATCCCTTTCCCGGATCTGGTTTACTTAAAAATAGCCACCAGGTGCTCCCCTTCCGAGTTTCCATAGGCCCTGAACATACCGCTGGTATTGGTGATCATGGCAGGACGGCCAAATCTGTCAAGACAGATTACACCTCCTTCTCCACCCACTTCAACCAGTGTTTTTTCGATTACTTCCCGGGCAGCTGTCTCCACATCATAACCCTTGTACTCCATCAGCACAGAGATCTGGTGAGCCACGGTCCACCTGATAAAGTACTCTCCGTGACCGGTTGCCGAAACCCCACAGGTGGCATTATTGGCATAGGTTCCCGCCCCAATGATGGGCGAATCCCCTATTCTGCCAAATTTCTTATTGGTCATTCCCCCCGTGGAGGTACCTGCACATAGGTTGCCTGCCTTATCAAGCGCCACACAACCCACTGTACCATGCTTTTCCTTAGCTATTGCTTTCTGAAAGGATTCAAAACGATTCTTTGTATAGAAATAGGAAGGATCCACAATCTCGAGGCCCACCTGTGCAGCAAAGACGGAGGCACCATGACCTGCCATCAACACATGTTCCGACTGCTCCATCACTGCCCTTGCTGCCGATATGGGATGCCTGATATCCGTCACTCCTGCCACAGCACCGGCATTGAGGTCCTGACCGGTCATAATGGAGGCATCCAGTTCATTCTTCCCTTCACTGGTAAAAACAGCTCCCTTGCCCGCATTAAAAAGCGGATTATCCTCCATACAATTAATCACCACCTCCACCGCATCAATACTAGCCCCACCCTCCTTCAACACATCCAGTCCCAGCTGCAGGGCACTGTCAAGCGCATGCTTGAATAGCTCCTGGTAAGGTTCCGGCATACTCTGGAAATTCATATTACCGGCACCACCATGCAGTACCAGTGCATATTCAAAGGGTTTCGGAACAGCTTCGGCCTCCTCCGACTGATTAGAAGGAACATTGCACGAAAAAAACAGAACCGGGAAAAGAAAAATCAGGAAATAAACATTCAGGTGCTTCATGACAGGACTTCTTAGATAGTTAAACCGTTATGCTAGTTTAAGAAAATTTCTTCGAATAATGATGTCCAAAAAGATGAATGACAAGTCTATCTGCAATATATGGGATAAGAAAGGGCTGAACAGATCAGTTCCAGGACATTAACCCTAAATCCCACTTGTATCAAGAACTCACAATATGAATGAAATCAGACAATCAGATTACCAGTCCTTTCTAAAGGAAATCAAGGAGAAAATACTAGAAGCTCAGTATAAGGTATTGAAGGCCGTTAATCGGGAGCTAATAAGCCTAAACTGGGATATCGGCAAATCTGTGGTAGAAACTCTATCAAAAGACCTTCAGAATGAGTTCCCTGGCATCCAAGGATTATCATCTCATAACCTATGGAGAATGAGGAAGTTCTATCTTGCATGTCAGGAAAACGAAAAACTTGCACCAATGGTGCAAGAAATTGGATGGACAAAAAGCGTGTTGATCCACCAGATTGAGAGTGAAGCTTACGAGCGATATCTACATAATCAGACGAGCTTTGATAAGGCTTTAGAAGAAAAGTACAGACACCAGGCTAACCAGCCTGATTGCAATCGAGTTGAAAACAACAGACTTCATACCGGAATATACCGGAAAGATGCAGTTCTACCTGTCAGTACTCGATGATAAGGTCAGGCAAGAAAATGAAAATCCATCCATTGGAATCATTATCTGCAAAACGAAAAGGCGGGACAGTTGTGGAATACGCGTTGAAAAATACAGGAAGTCCGATGGGAGTGGCAGACTACTCACTAAGCAAAACACTACCAAAATCATTAAAGGGTCTGTTACCGTCCTCGAAGGAAATCATCGAGCGCCTGTCACAACTTGCGGAACAATAGTCACACGACCAACAACCCTTCAGGGAATGGTGTGGTCTTTAATACTGATAATCAGGAATAATCCTGTCCAGCAGGTTTCTCAATTCATGGATGTTATTAAAGTCGTGCTTGAAAAGATAAAAATACTTGATTATCTTGTTTTGAGCCTCAACCATTGAGTTTGAGAATTTGATATCTTTTCCGGCAATGAGTTTTTGAACGTTAACCTCTTGGGAGCTAATATAATCATTCACAGATTGAGTTTGGTTCAAAATTGGGGGCAAGTCTGGATCAGGGTTTGGCCCGTATCAACACCTTTAGATGGGTTGCTATCATGTGGCTGGCGATCTGATACCACAAGTTGAAGACTATAAAGAATTACATG
>JAOZQY010000194.1 GCA_029931975.1 Bacteroidales bacterium
CTTCACGCCCTGCTTACCGTTCAACTCATAGAGCTTATCAATCATTCCCTCACATTTCTTACGGCTCGCATTTAGAATACCGTTATCCGTCGGGAAGGTGATATATTGGTCGGCAACGGTGGCATCTGCCTGCATTTTTCCTTTATTCTTGGGCTCATCACCATCATCCTTCTTGTTTTTCTTGTTGTGCCTTTTGTCCTTCTCCTGGCTCACCGATTTGATCAGATCAACAGTCAGCATATCAAACGTCTCATGGCCTACACGCTTGCGGATATCTACAAATAGGGAAGGATCAAATACCGGGTGTGCCGTAAACTCTTCTAATCCAATAAAATACTGCATGTAGATATTCTCCTGAATGGCAGAGATCACACCCCTATCATCAAGCTTCTCCAGATGCTTGATAATCAGCGCACCTAATACAATGCGTGGGGATATCCCCGGACGACCAAAGTCAGTTGTCATCATCGACATATAAGCTGAAGCAAACTTATCCCAGGGAACTACCTTGCTCAATTGAACCCATCTGTTGTTCTCAAGCAACTTCGCATGGAAAGGTGTCCTGAATTCTTCGATGGAAAGCTGTTTCTGTGAAATGTACTTTATCATAATGCAAGCCTTTTGAACTGAATTTACAATTTCACTTGCATTTTGGCTATTATTTCAGGCGGCAGTTGTAAACATATATTCCTGGTTATCAACACCATGTAAATTAAAAGCGACTTTATCAGCAAACCCTACGTAACCACATGTTTAGATTGGAGATCCCAGTCGCATTGGTTCTTCGTCACATTTGGGGATGGTATAACCCGTCTGATCAAATCTACTTATTCGCAACATCTCAAAGTTAGCTATTTGATTCTTCTGACTTTTTACGCTCTTGATCAAAGATGGTGGAGATATACAATGTATTACTCGCATTATTTTTTAGCTATTGTAAAGCAACTTGATCAACAGCATTTCCCTTCCAACTGAACCGGCGGGCACTTTACTGAACCATAGGAACAGTAAACGCAGCAATCTCCTTGATTGGGCTTTAATACTATCTTGCAATTTTCACACTCATAAAAGAACTGGCAGGAATTTTCCGGCATGGTTTCTTCCTTAGAGAAGCCACACTCAGAACATGTAATGATGGATTTTATTAGAATTGATTTCATGTCTATTTGTCTTTTAATATCTCCACCTATTGGCCAGGGCGACCAATGATAACATTACCGGAACTTCCACTAAAACTCCCACGACAGTAACCATGGCAGCAGGGGACTGCAAGCCAAACAGGGCAATGGCAACAGCTACTGCTAATTCAAAGAAATTACTGGCCCCAATCATTGCTGCAGAAGCACAGACAGGATGAGACAGCTTAAGAAACCTGCCTCCAAACCAGGCTATAAAGAATATAAAATAGGTCTGGATCACCAGTGGTATTGCCACAAGCAGAATGATCAGAGGCTTCTCAATAATGGTGTTACCCTGGAAGGCAAACAATAAAACCAATGTGGTCAGCAGCGCCAGGATTGAAACAGGTTTAAATTTTGGCAGAAAGTGATTCTTGAACCACTCTTCTCCTCTCTTTTTAATCAAAGACCGATTTGTAATGTAACCTGCAAGTAAGGGGATGACTACAAAAACAACCACACTTGCTATTAATGTCTCGTAGGGTATTTTGATATCAGTTATCCCTATCAGTAATCCAACAATGGGGACAAAGGCTACGAGAACGATCAGGTCGTTGATGGAAACCTGCACCAGAGTATAATTGGGATCTCCATTAACTAAGTAACTCCATACAAAAACCATTGCTGTACATGGAGCCGCACCAAGTAAAATGGCCCCGGCAATATATTCACCAGCCTGTTCCGGGGAAATGATTGCAGCATAAATCTTCGTAAAAAAAATCCAGGCAAAAAAGGCCATGGTGAAAGGTTTGATTAGCCAGTTAACCACAAGGGTGAGGATGATGCCTTTGGGCCTTTCTCCTACATTTTTGATGCTTGAAAAATCGATTTGTAGCATCATCGGGTAGATCATCAGCCAGATTAGGATGGCAACGGGTATGTTTACCCGATAAATCTCCATCTGGCTCAGGAATCCGATGCTGTCGCCGGCAAAATGACCGATGGTGATACCGGCGGCGATACATAAAGCTACCCAAAGGGTAAGGTATTTTTCAAATACTCCGATTTGTTTCTTCTGGTCGCTCATGACAATAAATTAGCAATGACTTATTCTCATAAAGGTTTTGTGACGTTAACTGTGATGCTAAATATTCCGAACTCTCCCTGTTTTGCGGCTTCAACCTCAACAGTTGGAAGGTAGTTTGCTAAGATTTCATCAGGAATAATGATCTGCTTCTCCTTATGAATGGTAATATCAGAAAAGCCTTGCTCTTCAATTGTAGTCAGGTAAACGGATTTTTTTACCGCACCGGATACACATCCGGCATACATTTCAGCTGCTTCTTTCAGCTCAATCGGCAAAGATCCCTCCAGAACTACATCAGAGATACTGAAATGACCTCCAGGTTTTAAAATCCTGTAAATTTCACGAAACGCTTTCTCTTTATCAGGGACCAGGTTCAGGACACAATTGCTGATTACTACATCAAAAGTATGGTCCGGTAAGGGCATGTTTTCAATATCTCCTTTGATAAAGTCGATGTTTGCGAACCCGGTTTTTTCAAGATTTATTCGAGCCTTCTCCAGCATGGCATCGGTGAAGTCCAGTCCTGTTACTTTGCCTTCCTCGCCAACAAACGTGCGGGCCACGAAACAATCATTGCCTGCTCCGGAACCTAAGTCCAGGACATGATCGCCTTTCTTAATTCCTGCATATTCGGTGGGTATTCCACACCCCAACCCAAGGTCCGCATCCGGATTATAACCTTCAAGTCTTGTGTAATCATCGCTAAAAATCGTATAGTCCATATCATCGCAGCAATCAGAACCTCTACAACATGAGGATTGGTTCTGATTTTTGCTTTGTAAAGCAATCTCCCCGTATTTGTCCTTAACGATTAGTTTTAATTCTTCGGCTTTCATGATTGTGCTCTGATTTCTTCCGTGTAAAATTTATAAAACCCTTCTTTGATTTCGTCACACACCCGTATAAATTCACTCCAGATGAAATCTTCACTTCCTCTAGCATGTGATGGATCGTCGAAACCAATGTGTAAGCGGCGTTTTACCTTTCCCAGGAATGTGGGACAAGCCTCATTGGCACCTCCGCATACAGTTATTACGTAATCCCATTCCTGATCCAGATATTGATCCACCATGTCGGAAGTGTGATGGCTGATATCAATGCCCACCTCTCTCATAGCCTGTACAGCTTTCATATTTAATTTCCCGGATGCTTTGGTTCCTGCGGAACGGACATACAGGTTGTAATCAAATGATTCCAGGAAGCCATGCGCCATCTGGCTGCGACAACTATTCCCGGTACATAAGATCAATATTCTCATATTATCCACAGTTATAATTATCAATTTCGATGCCCTCAACGAATTCAAGCATCAGCAGGCGAAGCGCATTTACCTTCTCAGGAATAAGGCAATACCTTGTTTTTGCACCTTCTATATGACCAACAATTAATCCAGCCTCCTTCAATTCTTTAAGATGCTGATTCACTGTAGTCCTGCCCAGGGGTAATTCTTCTGAAATGTCTCCGGTAATGCAAGTGTCGGTCTCTGCAAGGTATTGTAATATTTTGAGTCGTGCCGGATGCCCCAATGCTTTGAACTGCCTGGCCATCTCGGTTAATTTTGAATCGAAAAGTTCTGTTTTTGCCTGCACCATGATATAAAAAATATGACGTAAATATACGTTATTATTTAATGGATGTATATATACATCATGATTTTCTTCAACTTGCAAAATTAGTTTATGATGGCCCTACTTTATGGTTTAATTTTATCAAAAAGGCCTAACAGCTTGGTTTCAAGGATCTGTCCGATCTGCTCCTCGTTCTCTCCTATGGGCTTGACCGGTATCAGATCTATTACCTCATCGGGACTGAGATCTGATTTATCATAGATTTTCACGGGATTAATTGAGCGTACTGCCCACTCACCATATTTA
>JAOZQY010000195.1 GCA_029931975.1 Bacteroidales bacterium
AACATCACTTAAAGCAGTCATCACATCTTCTATTGATTCTTTTAAATCCAGCTTACCCGAAATCAGTTCGGAACAATGAAAACTTTGGGAGAATTGAAATTCCACATTATAAAATCGTTCCAGTTTAGTAAAGACAGAGTGCAAATCCTCTTTAGAGAACTGGAACATACCTTCAGTCCATGAAATGTACATTTCAGCATTTGGCTCAGCTGAAACCGATACATCATTTTTCTGTTTATCAAAGCTTCCTTTTTGGTATGGGTTTAAAATAACCTCGTTTCTGCCCAGACCAAAGCCTGTGGTTTTACTCAAGGCAACGCTTCCTTCAAGGAGAATTGTCTCAATCTTATCATCATTTGTGTGGGCTGAAACATTGAAGCGGGTTCCTAAAACCCTAATATCCAGCTGGCCAGCATTTACAATAAAAGGTTGCGTTTTGTTTTCAGCTACTTCAAAGTAGGCCTCACCTTCCAGAAATACATTCCTGGTTTTATCAGCAAATCTGGTGGGAAATGCAAAGTGACTTCCAGCATTAAGCCAGACTTTAGTCCCATCAGCAAGCAGTAGTTCCGACTTTTTACCGAAAGGAATCACAAGCTCATTCATCTGAACCTTACTTGCATTAATAATCTCTTTTTGTGATAAATCGATAATAGTATCATTGTTCAACTCTAATTCTGAATCACTATTCAATGAAAGTTTTGAATTATTAGTTGTTAAACTGATTTCTTCCCCATCTGACAGTAGTAATCGGGCATCATTGCTTTGATGTTGAAACTCTGAAGATACAAACTGGTAAGTACTGTTTTTTTCTCCCAGGTAGATATAAGCAAAAGTGCCAATGGAGAGGAAAAGAAGAATTGACGCGGCCCAATAGAGGCTCTTCCGTATTCTTAATGTTTTTACTTTATGCTGATGCGAGCGGGAAAAAGAATCGATGTTATTCCATATCTCCAATTCATCTTTCTTATCCAAAACTTCATGAGTATCATTCAACAACAGGATTATTTCGCGGGCTTTTTCTGCTTTCTTCCCAAAATCAGCATTCTTTTCGATAAGCTCTGCCCACGCTATGCTTTCATCACCATTCAGAACCCAGGTGATGAAATGCTCATCATCCATGAGTTGCTCTATACTATATTCAATATATTTCAATTCCATGCGGGAGTATAATTCTTGCGGCTGTACCTGTAAAACTAATATATTATGTATAAATAGAAAGAGTGCTGCCCGGTTTTTGTGGACAGATATATTGTCAGATTTGTATGAATCGTGTTTTTTTTAAGCAAATCAAGCTTGTTGAGGGGTTTAAGGATCAGATAACCACTTTCTTAAAGCTTGCAAAGCTCTGAAATTTTGTTTCCTTGCTGAATCATATTTCAGGGATGTTATTTCACAAATTTGTTCGTAATCAAGGTTGCAGGAAAACCTATAAAAGAGTATCTCACGCTGTTTTGCTGTTAAGGTTTTTAATCCTTCCTGAACCTTTTTCTCCATTGGGGATATATCTTCCTCTTCATCAATTTCAGTATCCTTTGCATTTTCAATATCTACATCTGCATGCAGTGATTTCTTTTTAAGATTCACAGTAAGCCTTCTCCTGAAAGAGGCAAGCAGGTAGAATTTGATGCTATCTGTACTCCCTAGGTTTTTCCTGGTCCTTATTAAGTAGTAAAAAAGATCCTGGATGGTGTCTTTAATCAATTCGTCGTCACGTGAAAATTTCTTCCCGTACCTGAACAGGAGCTGAACATATTGATCGTAGATGGATGATAGCGCATCACCATCCCCCCTCTTGAAGTTCTCCCATAAATTTTTATCAGAGATCTTTTCTTGTTCCATGCATCAAGTATAGCAACATACTCTTGAATTCCCAACCCCCGATTAAAGAAAATCTGTCCAATCTGTCCACAAACATAGATAAGCTCTCTTTCTAATAAAAAGCACAAACCAACTATGGCTGGATTTAGAGATCTGAGTAGACTTAGAAGTGGATATATGAAACGAGTAATCATTTACCTGGTTTTTTTCTTTGTCAGCACGGCAATGCTCTTTGGTCAAAATTCGATCCATGGCAGGATAACGGATGAAGAGGAAAACCCCATGCAATTTGCGAATATTGTAGTGACTCATTCAATCATCAATGGAACGGCGACTCCGTTAAAATCTCAAATTGGAGGGATTTCCGACATGGATGGATATTACATTCTTCCATCAGTCCCCGACGGGAAATTCGATGTAAAAGTGATTTATATAGGATATCAGACACAAACATTTCGGGTCGATCTGGGGGGAGCGAATCGGGATATACGCCAGGATGTTTCTTTGAAAAGCGAATCCCAGGAATTAGAGGAAGTTGTTGTTTCGGCACAGGCAAAAGGTCAGCTGGCGGCCATCAACCAGCAGTTGTCTTCCACAGCACTTACAAATGTGGTTGCATCCGACAGGATTCGTCAGAATCCGGATGCCAACGCTGCCGAGGCCATTGGACGCCTTCCCGGAATCACCGTGTCCCGATCAGGTGGAGAAGCCAGTAATATAATAATAAGGGGGATGCCGTCAGAATACAATAATGTTACACTGAACGGTGTTGAACTTCCATCGGCATCAGGTGATTCCAGATCTGCCAGCCTGTCTGGCATTTCACAATATTCTCTGCAAGGAGTGGAGGTTTTTAAATCCATCACACCAGATATGGATGCAAATGCTGTCGCCGGTTCGGTGAATATGCAATTAAGGACAGCCCCTGATAATTTTCACAGCAGCCTTATGGTTCAGGGAGGATACAACGCACAGAATAATGACCTCGGGAACTATAAATTGGCTGCCAATGTGAGCAATCGTTTCATTGACAATAAATTCGGAATAGATCTGAATATCTCCAGCGAAAGAACCAACCGAAGTACTCAAAAACTGGATGCAGGGTATGATTGGGAATCCGGAGTCCGTCCTGATGGAGAATCTGTCCCATTGTACAATACACATATCGGTCTCACCAATGTAGAAAGAATTGTTCACCGCAATTCGGGAACATTCGTCTTGGATTACAAATTCTCTCCTAAATCCAGTATCGAATTCTCCAATTTTTTCACCACCAACCCGCATGATGGATCCGTGATTAGCAAAACATTCTTACCTAAGACAGCAGAGGTGTTTTATAATGTGAATCAGAACATAGCCGGGAGAACCAATATGTATTCAGGGACCGTACTTGGAACCCAGATTATTGGTAGGGTTGAAGTTGAATATGGAGGGTCATATACAACTTCCAACAGCCTCAATGAAGATCGGAATGTGGATGTGAGGAGTTATCAGGGTTTTTATGAAGGAGCACTTGATCAAACAGAAAGGAGTCTCCCACTGCCCGATATTATCAATATGGCCAATAATGAACAAACCCGCGAAAATCTCAGAACTTACGGGCTCGGCGGAAGGTCTGTAGTAGCCCCCAATTTTTCAAAGGCACTAAATGAGCAGAATGAGAGTCAGTATGAAGCTCATATAGATATCACTGTTCCGTTTCAGATTGGCAATGCAATATTGATTAACCTTAAGGTAGGTGGCCAGTATAAGTATAAAGACAGGAACCGCGATTATGATCTGGTAGTCTGGCATAGCAATGTGTTTCAGGATTTTATTACCGGAGCAACGACCACAGGTGATGATATAAATTGGTTAGAAGGACTGGAATGGGTCACTCTGAATGATAATTCTGCGGTCTCCATGGAAAATATGGTAGGTGGAAGCATCGATGACTTTCTGGGTGGAGAATACATTTTCGGCTGGTATCCCGATGTGGATAAGATCAATCAAATGTATGACTACTGGGTCCCCATGGTTGAGTATTACCGTGCACAGGGTCGGGAAGTTTGGGAGCCACTCTTTGGTTTTGAAATTGCCATGGGAAACATTCTCCCCAGGCCAAGCGTGGCCAATGACTATTCATACAAACAGAATTATTACGCCGGATACATGATGCCGACCATTTCAATTGGGAACAAAATTACAGTTGTTCCCGGATTCCGGT
>JAOZQY010000196.1 GCA_029931975.1 Bacteroidales bacterium
AGAGAAACTTCTGGAGAAAAAGCCAATAAAAGTAATAACAGGTATACGCCGGTCAGGTAAATCATTTATTTTAAAAAGGTTGTATAAGAAACTCACTAAAGATATCCCCAAAAATAACCTAATATTTATTAATTTTGAAAACGACAGACTCATAGGAAATTTAACTTTACCATCCCTAAGAAATATCTATGACACTTTCAAGCTTAAATCTGATCCAATGCACAGGCTTTATCTATTTTTTGATGAAATACAAAATATTCCAGGATGGGAAAAATTTGTTCGAACTATCTATGATTCAGAGAATGATGATATTTACATAACTGGATCAAACAGTCAGCTTTTATCCAGTGAATTTAGTACAGTAATTGGGGGACGGGTATTAGAATACCTGCTTCAACCTTTTACATTCAATGAATTTCTGATTTTTCACGGCTATATTCAGCTGGATTTATTTTCTATTGTTGAAAAAAAACAAGAGCTTTACCGTATGTTTGAAATATATCTGTCATCTGGAGGGTTCTGCGAAACTTTCACACTTTCTAATGAACAGAAAGAAATATACCGTAACTCTCTTATTGATAAAATTGTATTAAAAGATATTATAAACAGATATCGAATACAAAAGCCTGATATTATGCAGAATTTATTTCTCTACATCGCAAAAAATCCCGGTTCTATAGTCAGTGCCGCTAAACTGAGCACTGTTATGGGAATTGATGATAAAACTGTCAGTCTATTTCTATCATACCTAAATAATGTATTTCTCCTGAGAAGAATTGATAAGTATCAATGGAAGACTAAAAACATCTTCCGCAGCCAAAAAAAATACTATTTGACTGACAATCTATTTACACATCTTTGTCTGGAATCACGAAAACTTGAAAATTTCATATATACTCATCTAATTGAAAAATATGGTGCTTCGGCAGTTTTTTTTCTTAAAAATGAAAAAGGACAGGAGGTCGATTTTATTGTTACATATAAAAGGCAGTACTACTGTTACCAGGTTTGCACAGACCTGAATGATGGAAATGAAAAAAGAGAGTTTCGAAGCCTTCTTAATTTAATGAAATATCGTACGGACAAAGATATTAAGGAAGATAGATACTATATTTTAAGCATGACCGATTCCAGGTCTGTTAAATATATGCATAAGGGAATAGGAGTAAAACTGATTATGGAATTTATTTTACTTGAATGAATACAATCATGAATGGGAGAGGTTTAGTGAGAATCATTCTCATCCAAAGCAATTTGAATGAGAATGAGTTCCTTTTAAAAAAGGTTATGAGGTTTGTCTACCCAAAATAAGCCTTTTTAATTATATCAACATCCTTTAGCTCATCAGTGGTACCCGAGGCTATTATCTGCCCCTTCTGCAAAAAATATCCCCGATCAGAGATTTTTAAAGTCATATGGGCATTCTGCTCCACCAGAAAAACTGTTATACCCGAATCATTTATTCTTTTAATTATCTCAAAGGTTTCTTTTACAAAAACAGGTGCCAGACCCAGAGATGGTTCATCAAAGATTATCAGTTCAGGATCTGCCATAAGACCTCTACCGATGGCAAGCATTGACTGTTCACCCCCGCTTAAAGTACCAGCAACCTGATTGGTTCTTTCCTGTAGTCTTGGAAAAATCTTAAAAACAGGTTCAAATCTGGCTTCAATTGCTTTTTTATCGTTATCCTTATAAGCACCCATCTTAAGATTTTCAAGAACACTCATTTTTGGAAAAATTCTTTTACCTTCCGGAACAATTGAAATACCCTGGCGAACCGTTGTGTATGTTTTTTGACCTGTAATGTCATCTCCTTTATATAAAATACTCCCATCTACAATCTTTACCAGACCAAGTACTGATTTTATAAGAGTCGATTTGCCGGCTCCATTGCTTCCCAACAGACAAACACATTCACCTTTTGGTATCTGCAGAGAAACATCAAGAAGCATCTTGTTATTACCATATACTGTAGTTATATTCTTTAATTCCAGTTGAATATCATTGTCCATAATTAGTCCTCTTTACCCAAATATGCTTCTTTAACCTCGGGATGATTGGAAACTTCATCATAACTTCCCCGAGTGATTTCCTGTCCAAAATTGATGGCTATAACCCTTTCAGAAACTGAGCTTATTACACTCATATCATGTTCAATTATCATTATTGAAACATCCTTCATATTGGAACGTACTTTCTTAATATCATCCATTAATTCCTGAGTTTCATCCGGAGTCATACCGGCAGAAGGTTCATCAAGGAGAATTATGCGTGGTTCCACTGCCATTGCCCGGCATATCTCAACCCTCCTCCTGTCAATTTGAGGTAAATCTCCTACCGGGTTAAAGGCCTTATCAATGAGTTCAGGGTTGAAAACACGAAGAAGTTCGATCGCTTTTTCTGAAAATTCTGTGACTTCGGCCAACATTTTTTTTGGTTTAAAAAGGGCTGTGAAATATCCAGTCTGCTGTCGTGGATACATGCCTATCAATATATTATCCATAAGACTCAGGTTCAGACAAAGTCTGGAACTCTGATAGGTTCGTGAAATTCCCTTTCTCGATATTTCATGTGGTTCCTTCCCTCTCATTGATTCTCCAAGAAAAAAGAAGTCACCATCTGTTGGAAGATAGAGGCCGGTAATTATGTTAAAAAATGTTGTTTTACCTGAACCATTTGGACCTATCAGTCCAAGGGTTTCATTCTCCATAATATCAAAATTAATCTTTTGAAGGGCGTATAAACCGCCAAAGCGTATTTCCAGATCTTTAGTATAAAAAATTGTTTTATCGTCCATACTTACTCCTCCCCTTTTCCAATTTTAGACAGCGAAGGATGAAATTTCCTTGGCTTAAAGGGCAAAAGACCTTCAGGTCGGAAAATAAGCATAATTACTATAAGAAGCCCATAAATGAGAACACGATACTCTGTTATTACCCTCATTTTTTCAGGGAGAATAACAAGAATAAGCGTTCCTACCACGATTCCCAGAATATTATCCATACCTCCAAGAATTACTATGGACACAATGAAAAGTGACTCCACAAATTGAAAGTTTGGAGGAGAAATAAAACCTACCATATGAGCATAGAATCCACCTGCCACACCCATAAAAACAGTTCCGGTAACAAAAGATGTCAGCTTAGTTCTGCTGGTATTTACCCCACAGCACTTTGCAGCTACCTCATCATCCCTGATAGTTGCAAATGTCAGGCCAACCCAGGAATTGAATAATCTGCTTGACAGAACCAATGCAATTATGACAAGGACAAGCATCAAATAATAGTAGTTGGCATAAAAATGCAGTCCGGCAAAAGAAGACAGAAAATCATAACCAAAAAAATTCATCGAAGGAATATTCATGAGTCCCTGGGAAGCCCCGGTAAACTCTGTATTGTCAAGAGCAAGAACTATCATTAACCCAAAAGCCATGGTAACCAAAGCAAGATAATGCCCTTTGGTTTTATATATAGGAATATAAAGAATTACACCAAATAGTCCGGCAACTATTCCCGCAGCAGGAAGAGTAATGGTGGCTGGTAAGCCAAATCTGAGAGAAAGAAGTCCTGCAGGATAAGCACCAATACCATAAACAGCTGCAGCTGCCAAATTCATCATCCCCGTAGAACCCAGTTGAATATTAAGACCAAGGGCGGCAATAAGATAGAGCCCGGTTTGAATAAGAATAAGAAGCCAATACGTACTTTGTCTAATTATAAGCGGACTGATAACTGGGTAAAGAACAAGCAGAACCACAAGACTTCCCAGAACTATGGATCGGTTGGTACGAAAAAGCTCTTTTATTTTGTCTGCCTTTGTTTTATTAACTCTATTAAAAACAACAATCAGTATAACAAGCAGAACTAATCCAATAAGCATCCAGACAGATTCTACCTGAAAAAATACTAACAGAAGGAAAAAAAGAAATACCTCAATAAGAATAACCTGTATAGCTTCTATAATATTTATTTTCTTTTTCATTATTTACACCCTCTCATACATTTTCTCGCCCAGAATAC
>JAOZQY010000197.1 GCA_029931975.1 Bacteroidales bacterium
GGCAGGGGAAATATGGAAGTTGTAACGGTGCCAGTTTGTTTTCTTATCGAACTCAAGAGTGGATTGACGAGTATTTGAAGGATATTGTTAGCACAATAAATATTCCTTTCTAGCTGACTCTCCATACACTTTGAAATCTAAAATGTATCTCTTAACTTTAGAGTCTTAGTTAAGTTTTTCCGAACCCAAATCTTTAGCACTATGAATATGCCTGTAATTAAACAGCATCTTTTCCTCACTTTCTTTTTTCTACTGATCACCTTTTCATCACAATCACAACTACTTGAAGATTTTCATACTACTGGTGTGAAGACTCCGATGAGCACAACTGTTGACCATAACAAGCAGTTCAATGGGTACACGAATTATTGGCATAACACCTATACCAATTGGTACCGATATGGAAATCTTTTTAAAGCAGCTATACCTGAGCTTAACAAGACTATTCTTCAGAGTAAGCTTGATATAGCTGAGGAGATTGGTTTTCCCGGTTTGATCATGCAGGAAGGTTTTATTGCAGAACTATTTTCTTCTGAATACCAAATTCTGAAAGAACCTGACCAGGCTGTTCTTGAAAATGGCCTGAAAAAAGGAAACGTTCTGGTTTTGACCGGTCAAGATTCAAAGCTTGGTAAAGAGCTTCTGGCGAAAGGAGATAGCGATTATAGCTGGCCTAAAGATCTGAAGAGTCATCAGTATAATGACGTGGATCTGAAGAAGATAAAGGCTTTCTATTTGTCTGATGGAGAGCAAAAATTATTTGTTCTGTCCACATCAGATTCTCAGGAAGCTGAGAATCTATTGAGCTTGATTGATCAAACATCTGATATACTCAACAAATACAATTTGCACAAAGGCTGGTTCGGGGCAAAGTCTTTGTTGAAGAGTGTAACCTGTGCCCAGGGACACCCATTGGAGATAATCGGAAAGGGTATGAATGAAGGTTGCTCTTGGTTTGTTTTTGATGGATACATGGATTTTCTTGCTCAGACTGAGCTAACTAACTGGATGAAGGATGTTAATCTTCCAATTATGGCCGATGCTGGATTCTCTCCAATTTATGGATGTTCCGATTATGAAGGTTTACAGGTGCAGGATATTGAAACCAAAGATGAGTGGAGCAAGTACGCGAAATTAAAAGGAGGTTATGTCTTTAAACCTGTATGGGATGCAAGCTGGGATGGATTTCAATATGATGGTTACATAGCCATTGAAGGAAATAAAGAGCAAATAGATGAGGATGATGTTCCCTTTGTGGCTGAAACAGGGTATCTGGCAGGTAATATGACCACATCTATGATACTGTTTATTGAGAAAAACCAAGTCTTGTCAAAAGCCAGTGTCTGGGAAGCAATAATGGACAGACGGGAAGTGGCAATATTGGAACGAGCAAAAATGATGGGTCCTGCTAACTTTCGGAATGCGCTTCAATTATTGTATCTAGATCGTATTTTCCTAGAGGAATACTACGGAGATCGTCTTGATATACAGGCCTATACTGAAGGGTATGAATTAAAGGTCATAATTAGGAATCTGATGGATAATTCTGTCTCGGGAGCTCTGAACATCGACCTTCCAGATGGACTGATTCTGGCTGATAATCAGCAAATCAACACCACCTTACCAGCGCATAGTGAGAAACAATGGTCTCTTACCTTAAAGCCAGGTGCTGTTGCCATGCAATACACCAATCCAATTGCCATCCACTTCTCATGGGGTGAGAAGCAAAAGAGTACCCTGGCTATGTTGGATCTGCCACCCGCAATTTCAATGCATAAACTACTTTACTCAAGTGCGCCTAATGTTCAATATCCGGTATCGATACATAACTTCAGTAATGATACTACCTTCCCTCTGAAACTTGAGATTTTTGCTGTGGGTGGAAAAAGAAAGCCCGTTCTTACGCAAACAGAAATAATACAAATACCACCTGGAGAATATGCTGAAATACCGGTCGATTTAAAACTTAAACCAGGAGAATACAAGGTTAAAGCAAGTGCTCTGGGCACAATAGCTGAGGGCCAACTGGGGGTTGAAAAGGCTGAAGGAAAGTGTTACTTGTATGAAGTCGATCTGAATTCTGATGGGATGATGGAGTACCGGATGGAAAATGATTCGGTTCAGGTGACTTTGCTGTCAATTGGAGCAAGGGTGATTGAATACATCGTTAAGTCACGTGATGATAACGTATTTTTTAAAATTTGGCCAACAAAGGCTTCTGACGATAAAAGACCTTTCAGAAAACGTGGATTTTATCCATATGGCGGATTTGAAGATTTTCTCGGGCAGGGAAGCATGGAAACCCATCAGGTGTATGATACCAGGGTAGTTAAAAAAGAGGGAGAATATGTGCAGGTGATTATGGAGACTGATTACTATGGAAATCACTTACAGAAAACATTTACTCTGTACGGCAATTCACCTCTCCTAGAGGTGCGTTTTGCTCTCGATTTCAAAAATCCAGAGGCCAATGTGCTTGGTCCACAGCCTATTCTGGAGTTAGGCGAAACTCATGGAACTGAAGACGTTTTTACTGCTATGACTATGGACGGACTCAAAGAATATCGCATGAGACCTGACAAATATTTTGGTGGGATAATATATTTGAAAGAGGGATGGAATGCTGGGTATGATACTCAGGCAGATGTGAATTTTGTTGGTGCTTTTCCAGTTGATCAGCCCCTGTTTCTGCATATGTGGATGAACCATCCTAGTAATTCTGAATCGCATCATTATTATGTGGAGTTTCAACCCTGGACACCAATCATTCAAAAAAACACCATGTATTTTTCGTATTACTTGTGGGGAAGTGGAGGACCCTGGCAAAATGGTGTAGAGGAATTGAGAAAAAGAAATTTAGTAACTGTACGATAAAGAAAACATGCCTTGCAAAAGAATAGTTTAAGATATTTAGTACTACTGATATTTGTGGCGAGTTTTATCCAAACTGGATTCAGTAAAGACAAACCCGGAAAGCTTGTGATTACTCACATCGAATTGGGATACCCAGTTCCTTCAACTCCTTTCTATCATTTTACAGCCAAACTTGATCTGCCAGAGGCATCTATTATCGAGGTTACAGCTTATGTGAACGGAGAGGAGATGCGCTTTGTTAATCTTCACAAAGGACACTCTGAGGAGGATGCTAATTATCCTGCCATCGCCCATCGCCCACCATCAGGATATGCTCTTTCTCAGGATAATACAATCTATAACAATCCCTGGATAAGTGGATGGTTAAGTTGGCAGCCTGGTGAGGAATACAAGATTGAGATTAAAGTCAGGATGAAGGAAACCGCTAAGCAAAGCGAGGAGGATAAGATAATCTCAGCCTCAACAAGCCTAAGTGCACCCAGAGGAAGTCATCCTTTTGATCCGGCATGGAAAAATTATAAATCCATCGTGCTTAGTGAAACTGCGGGTATCGATCGGGTAGGAGAGCCAGTTGAAGTACTGCTTCCATTTTATCCTGATGAGGCAAATGACCTGAAAAGGGAAATCAGAGTAGTCGCCGTTGACCCGGATAATTACAAGCTCACAGAAGTGCCCAGTCAGGTATATGATATCATTAAATACACAGAGGAAGATGATCTCAGCGCTGGTGAATCAGGAGGGGAGCCAAGAACAATTCCACTCTGGATGCCTACTGTTAGCTGTCGTTTATCCTTTCTGGCCGAAGTGCCAGCCAAATCAAGTAGGGTATATCTGGTTTATTACAACAATGAAAATGCTCTGACTCCATCATATCTGAGTGAATTACGGGTTCAGGGAGAGGCTCCGGGATTGCAGATTGACAATGGTGTTCTGACAGCTTGGCTTCATCCGAATTCGGGCCATCTCGATCAAATCAGTCTGACAAAGAAACCTGATGATCCACTATTTCATCGTATGGAAACCAACGGGGCTATTCATTGGAATCCAGGGATCTATGTTCCTCCAAGTCCATGGACACACACAGCTGATTGGAAATTAGAACAGGGATGTTATTTTCTGTATTTCTGGCAGAAATAATATT
>JAOZQY010000198.1 GCA_029931975.1 Bacteroidales bacterium
GGAGCATCTTCGATTTCATCCACAAAGGATACATGGGGAACCTGAAGAAATTCACGAAGGAATATGCCTATCCCATCGAGGTAAACCGGGACAAGAAACGGCTCGACCGTTTCCTGAAGATCACCTCCCCTTTCATCCTGCGAAGACTCAAGACCGACAAAACCATAATCAGCGATCTGCCCGAAAAGATCGAGAACGATTACATGGCTACCCTGGTGAAGGAGCAGGGTGCGCTCTACCAGGGCGTAATAGATACCCTGATGAACGATATCGAGGGAATTGATCCGGAAAGCAAGGAAGCGGGCATCAAGCGGCGGGGCATGGTTTTAAAACTGATCATGGCCCTGAAGCAGGTTTGCAACCACCCTTCGCAGTACCTTAAAAAGAGCGATACATCGCCCCGGTTATCGGGCAAGGCCGGCATGCTACTGGACATGCTCGACACAATCCTGGAGAATAACGAGAAGGTGCTGATATTTACCCAGTTCCGGGAGATGGGACTGATCCTGCAGGATATGATCCGGGACCGCTTCGGTGCCGAAAGCATGTTCCTGCATGGCGGATGCAGCCGGAAGCAACGCGATGCGATGGTAGAGCGCTTTCAGCATGATGCCGGTGCGAAGATCTTTTTGCTTTCCATCAAAGCCGGGGGAACCGGGCTGAACCTGACCGCTGCCAGCCATGTGATCCATTACGACCTGTGGTGGAACCCGGCCGTGGAGACCCAGGCCACCGACCGGGCCTACCGGATCGGACAGGACAAGAATGTGATGGTCTACCGCCTGATTACCCGGGGCACCTTCGAGGAGAAAATCAATGCCATGCTGAAGGAAAAGAAAGAGCTGGCCGAGCTGACCGTTTCCACCGGGGAGAAATGGGTGGGCGAACTCTCCAACCGCGATCTGAAAGCCCTGTTTTCAATCACTTAATTGCTTAAAACCCATTTCGGTAAGATATTTGATAAAAGGCAGAAAGCTTTCATTGGGAATTACTACTTCTGGCGAACATTCAGGCAACAGATCGTTCGCACAGCAACAGACTCCGGATATCACTTATTTTCTTTTGCTAATTGAGCGAGGACTTTGGCTTGCGGGGCAATTGATACATATATTTCACTTAATTTTTGTATCTTTAGTACAAATATTTACAGGAATAATGATTCCACGCTACTACAATAATCTCTTTGATCTGTTGCCGGAAGGTAAAGTACTTGTCATATACGGACCGAGAAGGGTAGGCAAAACCACCCTTGTAAATATGCTTCTGGAAGGAGTCAAGCTGAAATACAGAGTTGATTCAGGCGATAACATACGGATTCGGAATATTCTCAATTCAGAAGATTTCAATCAGATCAGGGAGTATGCCGCCGGATATGATCTGATTGTCATTGATGAAGCCCAACAAATCCCGGGGATAGGGACCGGCTTAAAGATTCTGGTTGACCAGATACCCGGCCTGAAAATCATTGCTACCGGCTCGTCATCTTTCAACCTGGAACAACAAGTTGGTGAACCCCTGACAGGCAGAAAGAAAACAGTTCTGCTCTACCCTTTTTCTCAACTGGAACTGGCAGCAATATATACCAGATTCGAATTAAAGGAAAAACTGGATGAGTTCCTCGTATATGGCTCATATCCTGAAGTGCATACTGCTAAAACCATTGAGAATAAAAAAGAGATTCTTAGAGAACTGGTCGATTCATACCTGCTTAAAGATATCCTGGGTTTTGACAGACTAAAAAGCCCGAAACAACTCCTGGACCTGATAAGATTACTTGCCTTCCAGGTCGGTCATGAGGTATCCATACATGAGCTGGGGAAAAAGACCGGCCTCAACAGCCGCACTGTTGAGAGGTATCTGTACCTACTCGAAAAGGGCTTTGTGATATACAGAATAGGAGCCTACAGCAGGAACCTTCGAAACGAAATCAGCAGAAAGGCGAAGTATTACTTTTTCGATAACGGCATCCGGAATGGAATCATTCATCAGTTCAATACATTGGATCTGAGAAACGACACAGGTCAGCTGTGGGAAAATTTCATGATGAGCGAACGTCAAAAATACCTTCAGCAAAAAGGACTGTATGTGAACAGATTCTTCTGGCGAAGCTACCGGCAAAACGAAATTGATTACATCGAGGAAAGCAATGATCGTCTGAAGGCATTTGAGTTCAAATGGGGGAAATCCAATCCGGCCCCACCCAAAGAGTTCACAGAATTATATGGCAAAGTAGACTTTCTCACCATTAACCGGGATAACTATCTGGACTTTGTCCTTGAATGACAATGCACAGCAACAGACCCAGGAAAACAAAAGCCTTTTCCAACAATCGTCCTGTCCCGAACCCAAGACCTTTCCCCTTCCGAAATACTATGAAATTAAGGTTTATAGCTAATAATGGACAAATATTAGGCTAAAAGCTTAAGCGGAAACTCCCATCAAATCAGCAAGCGAATTTCTCGCAAAATCCGAACGCAAAATCCGAACCGCTATTTTGAAGGATATATTTCTCCATGCAAAATCAACCTACAGGTTTATTAATAACGTGAATCAGCGCTATGTCACTGCATCCAAGAAGAGCTACGAAACGGTAGTTCGCAATGTGCAGAATTCCCTGATCAGGGCCAAAGCGGACGTATTAAACAGAGCGGTAGCTAATGGCATCAGGGAGGAAACTCGCCGTTTGGGAGAAGGCTATTTCCGAAGCCTCTTTGCCGGGTTGGGATATGAGATCGAATTCGTCACCGATAAATCGCAAGAGGCTACAGAAATATGAAAACCTCTCCCACCCCGAGGTGATTTAAACAGATAAGCTCATAAGGAGCACTTGCGAATACCTGCAACGTTCTTTGAAGTATTTACAAACACTCTGGATTGATCAACACTGACATCTTGTCGGTCACAATTGATCTCACATCGATCTACAACCATCTGATATCGATTTACAATCAACTTATCAGATGCCCATCATCCAAGATTAATCTACAGACAACTAAAGCTTATCTACGGAAATATTATGAAGACTTACATGCGTCCGATGACATCTGACAATCATCTTACGTCATCTGACAACCGTCTTATGATAATCTACATACAACTTATGTCAGTTTACATCCATCTTACACCAATTGACAACCATCTTATATAAAATTGCATTGGTCTGATGGGAATATACAAAGTCCTATTCCTACTTACAATCAACTTATGGCAATTGACAACCATCACAAGCCTTCTGCACAAAATTTTGAATAACATATGCATATGCGAATCTACCGGCCACACCCTCTTCCCGACAACTGCAGTTGTTTTTTACCATAAATAATGAATTCATTAAATGTGTATTTAATTCTCAAAAACAGAAATCATGAACAAAAGACAAAGCAATAAGCTAAACTCCTACAAGAGCGTTAAAGGCGTTCTTGAGACCAACCAGAACATCTACGAAGGAACCTCCATAATCAATCAATCCGTAGAAAGTTTCTTCTCTATCGTGAATGAGCTTGGTAAAATTTCCACAATTACTGCAATGGATACCACCGGTGAAACCTCAGCCAAAATCCTGGCCAAGGAGAAGCTGGCCACGCTGGCCAGTTCCCTGGCGGTATCCGCATCGGTATATGCTTTTGAAACCACAGATGTGGAATTGGAGGCATCCCTGAGCTATACCTACAGCGACCTCCGTTACTCTCGGGATGAGGAGACTCTTCAGAACTCCAGGGCTATAGAGACTGAGCTAAGGGAGAATTTCGATCAGGTGACGGATTACCTTATCAGCGAACAAAACCTGGCCGATCTTCAACAGGCCATCGAAGAGTTCGACAATGCCGGGGAAACCAAAGGAGAAGTGAAAAGTGGCAGCGTGGCCGAAACCCGCAGGCTCGCCATCCTTTTCAGAGTGGCTGACGACCTGCTTAACAAGAAGCTTGACCGCTTTGTAGCGCGACTCAAGGCCGAATACCCCACCTTCTACGATGCATACAGCAATGCAAGAATGATTG
>JAOZQY010000079.1 GCA_029931975.1 Bacteroidales bacterium
GCAAGTGGATTAGGTTTTCCTCCCGGCCCGCTGATGCATCGTCTTTGGTGGGCCGATTTATTATGAGACTGCCTGCTTTCGATCGCTCAGGCGCAACACCAGGTAGCCTGATATGCCTGCAATCAGTGAGCCCACCAGGATGCCGGCCTTGGCCGAATCGAGCAGGAACTCGTTTCCATAAAAGGCCAGACTTGCAACGAAAATGGACATGGTAAAACCCACACCGGCCAGCAGGGCAATGCCAATAAGCTGTTTGAAGTTAACTTCCTCAGGGAGTTCAGCAAAGCCAAGCCTTACACCCAGCCATGAAAAGAGGGTGATACCGATCATTTTCCCTACAACAAGACAGACCACAATGATTCCCCCGAGCATGCTGTCAAGCTTGGCATCCCCATGGAAGCTTACCCCGGCATTGGAAAGGGCAAAGAGGGGCATGATCAAAAAGGCCACCCAATTGTGCAGCCTGTGTTCGAGAAGTTGCAGAGGAGACTGGACCTTCCCGGTCCAGTCTTCCAGGTTGTCAATATTCTCAATCTGTTCTTTTGAAAGCAGAGGCGAATTAGAAATATCCGTTGTTTTGATATCATCCACAATATCGCACAGTTTCTTTACGTATGCTTCCATACCAATCTTCTGCCTGATGGGAATGGTAAAAGCGAGTAATACACCCGCAATTGTAGGATGAATCCCTGCTTTAAGAAAAAGCACCCAGATGACAATACCAAAAATTATTGTAAGTGCTTTTACATGTATCTTTTTGTAAGAGAAAAAGAAGAGAATGGCCAGAAGCACAAGGGCAATTGCAATAAGTGACCACTTGATGGTTCCGCTGTAGAAAAGTGCTATAACCATAACGGCACCCAGGTCGTCCACGATGGCAAATGCAGTAAGAAATACTTTGAGTCCCAGGGGCACCCTTTTTCCCAGGAGCCTCAGGATAGCAAGCGAAAAAGCAATATCTGTTGCCATGGGAATGCCCCAGGCGTGAGAGTTGTCGGGATTTCTGTTCAGCAGCAGGAAGAGAAGCACAGGGACAAGCATACCCCCAATGGCTGCAAAAAGAGGAAAAGAGGCTTTTTTAACCGTGTTTAGTTCCCCGATAAACAGTTCCCTTTTTATTTCCAGTCCGATAAGGAAGAAGAAAATGGCCATCAAACCGTCGTTTATCCAAAGAATCAATGGTTTGACCAGTTCAAAACCGGATGTAGTAATTCCAATTTTATATTGCCACAGGGAATGAAAGCGTTCGGCAAGGGGTGAATTGGCCAGTATCAGGGCCAGCAATGTGGAACCAAATAATAACACGCCACTTAGACTTTCAATGCGGACAAATTTTTGAAAGGGGGTGACAAGGATTTTTCTAACCATGCTTAAATGTAAAAAAAAAAGAATCACCCGCATCTTCCGAATACAGGTGATTTGAAAAACTGGCTATTATAGTTATACTATTTAGATATAATCAATTTCTTTTATAAATATCCATAATAACCTATTTGTTTAATATTTTAATTCATATAACCGATCCCTTTCTCTAATAATTCATTGTATCTCTTTTTGTTGAAGGCATAGAGGTAGGGAGCTTTATGAGCTTTTCCTGAAAGCATTTTCTCATAGCGGTCGAGTATGCCCAGTTTCAGTATCTTCTTTTGAAAATTACCCCGGTCCAGTGTTTTGCCAAGAATACACTCATAGAGGGTTTGAAACTCCTTCATTGTGAATTTTTCAGGTAAAAGCGTAATACCAATGGGAAGGTAGTTGATCCGGCTTTTGAGCTGTTCAAGAGCTTTCCCAACAATCTCAGCATGGTCAAAAAGTAGTGAGGGAATTTGATTAACAGGAATCCATTCACTGTAGTCACTCATGATATCGACTGTCGGCTTACATGTTTGTATGTTCACGAGAGACAGGTAGCCTGTGCTGATAAAACGTTGCTTAAGAAAATCATTCAGTTTGGTAAATGATGCACCATCGAGCATGCTGGCAAATTCTGCCAACAGATTTTTATCCCTGCGGTTCACATCACCGAAGGTATGGAATTGTGTAAGGTAGGGAAGCATGATGCCGGTGCGCTCCTCCAGAATTCTTGTGGCTGCCTGGTCCATGTCTTCATCCAGGTTGACAAATCCGCCGGGAAGCATCCATAATTCGCGCTCTTTCCATTTAAGTAACAATATATGGAGCTGGTCCTTATCAAAGCCAATTATTACACAATCGATGGAGATGCCAGGGAAGTAAGAGGAAGGATCGCTCAATCGTTCCAGGTGATCTGCTTTCTTATTCATAATATAAAGATACCAATTATTGTGTAATTTGCACACATTGCTTATTATTTGTATTATTGTGCAAATTATAATAACAGGTAAACCATGAGAAAAGCATTGAAAGTTTTTGGAATCATTCTTGGTTCCATTATCGGGATTCTCCTAATAGCCTTCCTGGTGTTTTCCGCGGGTAAAGGTAAAGCCGCAAAAGAGTTATATGCCCAACTTGGTGAGGAGGCCCCTGAACTGACTGTGGATGGATATACCTTCCGCGATCTGAATAAAAACGGAAAACTTGACATCTATGAGGACAACAGGGCAGGACTGGAAGAGCGGGTGAATGATCTCATGGGACAGATGACCCTGGAAGAGAAGGCCGGTACCATGTTTGTTTCTATGATTGGGATGACCAAGGAAGGGGCTCCCTTTGACAAACCTAAACTGACGAGGAATCCATTTGACCTGATGATTGCATTGATGGCTCCTCCTGCATCAGAATTGTTGATTCATAAAAGACTAAACAGCTTCAATATTCTGAATGCCTATGATCCGGATATTATGGCTCGTTTCAATAACAATCTACAAAAGATTGCAGAACGAATGAGGCTTGGGATCCCCATTACCATTGCCTCTGATCCCAGACATTCAGCAGATAACAATCCGGGGGCCTCCATCCTCACTTCCTCCTTCTCCAGCTGGCCCAATCCTCTTGGACTGGCAGCCACAAGGGATACATTGCTGGTACGTGAGTTTGGAGATATTGCACGCCAGGAATACCGGGCAGTGGGTATTACTGTAGCCTTGCACCCTATGGCTGACCTGGCCACAGAACCAAGATGGGCAAGGATCAATGGAACATTTGGAGAGGATGCGGCCCTGTCGGCAGCAATGACAAAAGCATATGTGCTGGGGTTCCAGGGAGATGAACTTGGAAATAGCAGTGTCGCCTGTATGTCCAAGCACTTTTCAGGAGGAGGTCCGCAACTCAATGGAGATGATGCTCATTTTGCATTTGGAAAAGACCAGACCTATCCGGGAGATAATTTTGACTATCACCTAATTCCTTTTATTAAGGGTGCACTGGCTGCCCGTACAGCACAGATAATGCCTTACTATGGAATTCCCGTGGGACAAACCGGCGAGGATGTTGGATTTGCTTTTAACAAAGAGATTATCACAGATTTACTACGTGATTCATTGGGTTTTGATGGAGTTGTTTGCACTGACTGGGCGATTATTACCGAGAGCAAACTTAAAGAGGCTGCTGCATGGGGTGTAGAATATTTAACACCTGCTCAAAGAATAAAGAAGGTTATTGATGCAGGGTGTGACCAGTTTGGAGGGGAGTTTGTTCCGGAGTTGATCGTTGAACTGACGGAAAGCGGTGAGATTTCAGAGGAGCGCATTGATGTATCTGTAAGGCGAATACTCCGCGATAAATTCCGGCTTGGACTTTTTGACAATCCCTATGTGGACGAACAGGAAGCTCTTGAAATAGCAAGAAATGATTCCTTTGTTGAGAAGGGAAAGCAGGCACAGGCCCTTTCAATGGTGCTGTTGAAAAACAATAATCTCCTGCCTTTGAAGGAAGGTGTCAAAATTTATGCAGAAGGAATGGATGATCTGAGCGGCATGGAGAAATATGCCGAGATGGTTAAGCAACCTTCAGAAGCAGATGTAATAGTTATCCGCATCGCCACACCGTGGCAAAAACGAGAGGGAGGTTCCATGTTTGAAAGCTTCTTTCGTGGAGGGAGACTCAATTATTCGGAGGAAGAATTGAGTGAGATTCTGGGCCTGATTGAGCAAAAGCCTTCTGTGGTTGTTGCCAACCTTTACCGTCCAACCGTATTAACTGAAATTAGTGAACAGTGTGATGCCCTGATGGCGGATTTCGATACATCTGACGGGGTTCTCGCCGATGTTCTCTTTGGAGCCCGAAAGGCAGAAGGAAAACTTCCCTTTGAGCTCCCATCCAGTATGGAGGCTGTGGAAAAGCAAATGGAAGATGTTCCCTATGATTCAGAGGATCCGCTCTATCCCTTTGGATACGGGCTATCCTATTGAACTAATCAGTCTTCTGCAAGTGCAACACTTCCTTGCTATTTAAACTGATAGAGGAATACAATAACACCTTTCAGTGCGTTTTTCTTGCTGCCTTTGATTTCAAGTACTACCTCCACCTCGGCCTTGGCAGTTCCCCTCAGGTTGGTAATGGCTTTTAGTTTTGTAACGATTCTGACTTCGCTGTTGACCACTACGGCCTGACCGAATTTGAGGTTTTCGATGCCATAGTTCACCAGCATGGTGATATTGTTTACTTCGATGATCTGGAACCACAGATAGGCAAGCAGAGATACGCTCAGATAGCCATGGGCAATGGTGGCTCCATAGGGACTCTCATTCTTTGCTCTTTCCTCATCCACATGAATCCACTGATGATCCAGGGTGGCATCAGCAAACTTATTAATCTGGTCCTGGGTAATCTTATGATAATCAGATGTTCCCAGTTTCCGGCCCACAAATTCTTCAAACTCTTCGTAGCTATTGATGATTAATTTTCCCATACAATATTTTTTTTGGTTATTTATAAATCTAAGCAATTAGATATAAAACTGCACTATTCACAACTTAATAGCTCCAGCGTGATCCACTGGACCTTTGGTTCAGCTTCTGGTGTAAGTGTGAAGCTTATTCTCAGATCCTTGCTGCTTCCATTTAAAACAAAACTACCACGCATTTGGTTCTCCGGAATCACCGCTCCCATAGAAATAATCTCACCTGCCTGATGCAAGAGTCTCTTTGCCTCTTCCATTCTTTTTTCCCTGGCGATATCCATATACAGATTGTTTGCCACAATCTCCTCTTCCAGAGCCGGATCCCAGCTTTGAACCAGTTCTGCCACCTGCACGCTTCTTCTGGCCAGTATATCAGAAACAGGCAGCTCTCTTGGGGTGAAAAGGTTCTGATTTATAAGCTGTTTCATGACCAAGTAGTTAGCCGATCTCACGGTTCCGCCCACATAGGTGAGGTTGCTGAATGCCATTATTCCTATTCCATATTCCGGGTAGAACATGTAGCTGCTGCCAAATCCGGGCAGTCCCCCGTTATGCCCTACTTCCACAATTCCCTGGTGATCCTTCATGGCTACCAGTCCATAGCCATAGCCCCGCATAATGGGTCCCGACTCTTCATCGAAGCGCATGGGATCGCTAAAGTAGCGGGGATTGTTCATGTGGTGCATCTCCCTTAGGCTACTTCGCTTAACGGGTCCAAGATCAGGCGGATCGCTCCGGGGAGGCCAGGCTGAAAGGTGGAAGGAGATATACTTGCTGAAATCTTCAATGGAGGTAATAAGTCCACCCATGGCCCCAAAAGCACCATCGTGTAGCAAGGGTTCAGCAATCCAGTGCTCATTTCCCCAACGGTATCCAAGTGCAAGAAGCTCCCCTGGCACCTCACTGAATTTCCAGTATGTATGAGTCATTCCCAGAGGAAGCAGAATATTTTGAGTGATATATTCCTGGTAGCTAAGACCTGAAACAGTGCGGATTATATGTCCCAATAAACCAAAGCCCAGATTGCTATACTCGTAATGGAGCGAGGTGACCGTCGAAAAGGAGATTCCCTCTTCCACCTGTTTCATCAGGGCTTCATCGCTCATATCCAGGAAACGATCTCCCCAGGGATTGTCTTCCGGAAAGCCGGCTGTCATGGTAAGCAGGTTCCATATAATATGAATGCGATTCTCTTAAGGCTTCCCTGATTTTTTGAATTCGGTCCTTGTCTTGAAACTCCGGAGCTTTGTAGGTGTTTGAGAATCGGATGGGAGAAGCCTGCTCTCTGGACTCATCGGTCGATTGGCTTGAGCATCCAGCGCTCATTAAAAGAATGGTGATCAGGGCTGCCGGTGAAAAAAGACGCATTGTTTACAGGCTTAAGTATAACTATTCAAACAGAAGGGTGGGATCCAGGGGGAAACGTCCAAATAGCTTCCCATAGATGGCCAGTCCCCCGGCCATACCTTCATCCACCTCGAAGCGGATATTCACTTTTCCATCAGGTGAATGCCGAAGAAGTTCCACGGGAATATTTGACTTTAGTAAGTAACCATAAGAGCCGGCCTCCCTGAGTTTTCCATCCTGTAACTGGGAAAACCAGGAGAGCACACCCCGGTGGTCGGCCGGGTCATCCTCCAGGTAGAACAGATCTACCACTTTGCCGTTAATCTTCACCTTCACCAGGGAGGGATATTTATAGGTATCGGTCATGGGATAGGAGTTGGGGTTTCTGCTGGGATCAAAAGTGCCTTTTCCGCGCATATAATCTTCATTTAATGCAGTCTTTTCGTCCATGTCCTTGCCAAAAAGCTTCTTGGCCGAAGCCTCAAAAACCAGGGTGAACTTCTTTACTGAATCGAGATTTAAGGTGGAGGGGAGATCTACATCATAGGAGAAATAGCCAAAGCCAGCCCCATTTACTTTCAATCCATCGAGGATGTTCCACTGGCCATCGGACCAGGCAGCATCGGTGAATGTAGCTGGACTGAAAGAAACCGCCCTGTTCAGTTCAGAGTTGTCCGCTTCGGGCTGCCTGCTCTCTTCCACCAGAAAACTTGTAAAGTTCAGGTGATAGATGTATGCATTTTCATCACGCAGGCGGAGGGTCAGATGATAGAGTCCGGGTATTTCGGGCATCTGCACAGAAAGTGGAGCTATTTCACCATTGAAATAGGGAAGTGATTCCAGGACTTCACTTTTGAACAGGATGTTTCTGAACTTCCCATGATGGTCCCGGCCCGACAGTTCATAATCCAGAATATAGTGATCAGGGGGTACCCGATCGGTCATAACTGAGAGGTAGAGGGGCACCCTGACCAGTTCCTCAGGCCTTACCGATCTGCACAATTCCGATCCTGTGGAAAGGTAAACCGCGCTGTGCATTTGACTGAGGTCCATATCCGGAATAAAATCCTCAAAGCCCGTAAATTTTTCAGTGCGGTCAAATTTGTAGTATCCGTTCCATTCATTGATTACATCGTGATGTTCGGTATAGAGCCATCCAGCTACCTTTGGGTGTCTTCGGAATTCATTCATCATTATATGATAATCCCAGCTCCAATCCACATCACCGGTACTCCCTTCATATCCCCAAACATTTCCGCATTCGCTGTTCAGCATGGGTACCCTGGCCTGTTTGTTTCCCCCGATGAAGTTCCACTGGGAACCCACAAAGGTATTGTCCACCACATTATCGAGAAACTCATTCCATTTGTAGCCGGGCAGATAGGCATGCCAGGTATTCAGATCGGTCTGCACATGATCATAATTACAGGGTGAGTTGTCTTCGATAAGCCGGCTCTGATCCAGCTTTTTTGCTTCAGCAAATTTCTCCCTGACCCATTGCTGTGTTTCCGGCAGATAAGCACGCTCTTTCCCCTTTCCCGAAAAGAGTCCCCAGGTCTCATTAAAGAGCACCCAGGAGAAAATAGCGGGGTGGTTATAGTCCCGTACAATCATTTCCCGCATGGCATGTTCCCATTCAGCCCTGGCATTTTCATCGGGCTCGCCCCAGAAATTTGGCACATCTGCCATAATCAGTAATCCAAGTTTATCGGCCCAGTAAAGTTTGCGGGGTACTTCTGCTTTGATATGAATCCGGTTACCATTGAGTCCGATCTTTTTGGAACGAATAATCTCATCCCGCAAAAATTCATCACTGGGATAGGTGTAGAAGCCATCAGGATGGTAGCCCTGGTCAAGACTTAACTGCAGGTATATGGGCTTGTTATTCAGCGTTACATAAGGAGTGTTGGTGCCAGGAAGGTCCATGATGCTTATTTTACGCATCCCGAAATAGGAGCTGAGTTCATCAAAAACCTTTTGGTTGTTATGTAGCTGAACCTTCAAATCGTAGAGGTAGGGATTTTCCAGGTCCCAGAGTTGGGGATCGGGAATGCTGATGTCAAACTCCACCTTCTGTGAATTTTTTTGGATTCTTGGAGAAGTGATAATCCCCTTAAGCTCCTTGTTTGGAAAGGAGAGATTGACATACAGGTTTTCATTAGCTGGCTGATCCAGCATAAGCTGTACCCGGACTTTCCCTCTGTCAATATCTGGGGTGAAATGGATGTATTTGATGGAGACTGCACCCCGGCCTTCCAGGTAGACTGTCTGCCAGATACCCTTAGCTTCACCATAGCCCTGCTTTCCTTCCAGTTTAAAGGGATGAGGAGTATCATCCACACGGACAATAAGCTGGTGGGCCTGCCCTGCTTTGACATGGGCAGATAAATCAAATTCAAAGGGGGTATATCCGCCCTGGTGTTCGCCCACAAATTCGCCATCGATCCACACACTGGTATACCAGTCGCAGGCCCCGATAATAAGAAAGGTTCGTTTATTGCTCCAATCGGCCGGAATATCCAGCCGGCGACTGTACCATCCTATATGCGCCAGATTATCCACTCCCGAAAGCCGGGATCCCCAGGGGAAGGGTACGGCGATTTTCTCCACAAAGATGGGGCTCTTAAACCATTTCTGCTCCAGGCCCACATCCAGACTATCAAATTGAAATTCCCAGGTGCCATTGAGGTTTAGCCAGTTTTCGCGTTGGAAATCAGGTCGGGGATGCTCGGGAAGTGGAATAACCTGTGCATGTAGATTCAGGCCAATCATAAGAATGGCAAGAATCGCTGTTACTGCGCTTCGAATCTTCTTCATTGTCAGTTGTATTGAAGTTGATATTTATCTGCTCATGGATTATTCTGCAATAGCTACACCCACATAAGAGTCAGCTGTTCCATAGTAGAGAAACCACTTTGATTTGTAACGCACCAGGCCTTCGGCAAAGGTGGTTCCCGATTTATACTGACCTGTTGCTTCGTGCGGAAGGGTAGGTCTCAGCAGACAGGTATCGGAACGAAACAGGACCTCTTTCGGGCTGAGTGGATCAAAAACAATTTTCCCAACAGAATAGGTGCCCCTGGGAAGATCCGGAGAGGCATCATCATTGTCCGAGTTTTTACCGTTGTAGAGTAGTACAATGCCCTCTTCTGTGATTACTGCCGGGGGACCGCACTCGGTGAGCATGCTGTCAAAATATCCGGGACGGGTTTTGATTATAACTTCCAGCTCGCCTTCTTCATCCACAGCAGGATACCAGTCATAAAGGTTCTCCGACCAGGCGAGATTGATAAAATTTTCGCCCCAGTACATCCAGTACTTACCTTCAATTCTTTCCACCACCTGTTCTTCGCCTTCCAGCCTGGTGATGATGGAACCCGATTTGGACCAACGATCCAGGAATTTGCCATCGTAGGCACTTGCAAAAGCGGGTCCCTTTTTCTCCCAGTTTATCAGATCCTTTGAGAAGGCAATGCTGAGCCTTGCCACATCCTGGTTCCAGGAAGTATAAGCCATCACATACAGCCCCTCTTCTGTGACCACTACTCTGGGGTCCTCGCATCCGCCCGGATAATCGTACTGGAGGAATTCCCCGCTGTCGGGATAGAGTACCGGGGTGGGGTAGATGTCAAAATGGAGACCATCCTCACTGGTGGCCAGTCCAATTCTGGAGGTTCGACCCCCAAGAATGGCTCCCGGATCATCCTCAGCCCTGAAAAGCATATGAATCTTTCCGTCTTTTACAATGGCAGCAGGATTAAACACATCTGCTTTCTGCCATTGAATCATCTCATTTTTCACGGGACAAAAGAAGGTATAGGATGAATCGGCACCCAGGACGGGATTCTCAGCAGGTTTCTGAAAGTTCAGGAATTCATCGTAGGACTCGCTTGAATGTTTGACACCGTTTGCACATCCGGCAGTTAAAAGCAATGCCAGTAAATAGATAAGATTTTTCATTTCAGCTTGTTTTTTATGCCTTGTTCCAGGCCTTTTTCATTAGTTCTTTGGAGATCAGGATACCTTCATGTTCGCTCTTTTCCACTCCCTCGTATTCAATGCCGATATAACCCTCGTAATCTGACTCTTTCACAATCTTCATCATTCTGTAATAGTCGATTTTTCTATCCTCACCCTGCTCATTAAAATTGTAGGATTTGGCACTTACTGCTTTTGCATAGGGAAGCAATTCTGACACGCCCTGGTAGCGGTCATATACTTTGTCACATTCTCCCTGGGTCGTGCCCCATTTAGCTGAGAGACACCAGTTTCCAAAATCAGGAAGGGCACCGAAATTGGGCCTGTTTACTTCCTTAATTATTCCGGCAATCAAGGCTGCATCGGAACTGAACAGCCCGTGGTTCTCAATTACAATATTGATATCCATCTTTGCAGCATAATCGGCCAGTCGCGACATGGTGTCCATAATGGCCATTCTATAAATCTCCCGGTCCGAATCTCCAAAAGCATTAACCCGCATGGTATGACAACCAAGTAATTTTGTAGCATGGACCCATTTATAATGATTCTCCACAGCTTTCAAACGCTTATTCTCACTGGCTGCTCCCATATCACCTTCATCATCTACCATCATCACAAGGTTTGTCACTCCGGCGTTTGCGGAACGTTCTTTCATCTCGTTCCAGAACTTTTCGTCTTTGGCTTTATCATGATAAAAACCGTTCACATATTCGCAGGCATTGATATTGTACTTATTTTTAGCAATGGACGCAAAAACCACCGGGTCGAGGGTGCCGTCATTGAAACTCCTGTGCAGCGACCATTGGGCCAGGGATATCTGAAGTTCTTTCTCAGCGCCTGCATAAGCAAACATGGGGGTAGTAGCCAGGGCAGTAGCACTCACAATACTGTTCCTGATAAATATTCTTCTTTTCATAGTAGTTGTTTTGAATCTTCAAGATACAAAAAAGAGCAGCCAATAGGGTATTCCACGGGGAGGTGATTTGTAATTGTAGGCTATCTTAGTATTTGTAGTAACGAGTACTTCTCACAATGGCAGCACTCGCATCGCTCCTGGCAAACTTCTCCTGAGCGTACTCTACCAGTTCTCCATGGTCCCATACTTTATCATTCACGTTGTATATCTTAATGATATTTAGTCCCGATTCCAATTTTAATGTCCCCTTATCTACAGAGACGCTTTTGTCATTGAGTTGAATGATTTTCCCCATGTCCTGAGATATGAATTGTCCGCTCATTTCCGGGGGCAATTCAATTTCGTAAATCACCTGCTTTTCTTTCTTTTGGTAGCTGGCAAGTATCACTCCGTTTTTAGTGGGAACTTTTATGCGGGAAAAGTTCAGATCACCCAGATTGGGACTGATTAGTACTGAGCTAAATCCGGGTGCGGCAGGGGTGATGCCCCAGATATACCTGGTGATCATATTTGCCGGTGCGGTGCCCCATGCATGGTTCCAGTCCAGGTTGGGTTTGTACTTCATATCCCAGGCCTCCAGTGCCATGGTCGATCCCGCTGCCAGCATGTTCCACCAGTTTCTGTCGCCGCAAGTATCAGTAATCAGGTGGGTGGCATAGGCGGCTTCGCCATATTTATACAATCCTTCAAGCAGGTATTGGGCTCCGTATACACTGCAGGCCATGCCTCTTGATTTAATAAAACTAATCACCGTTTCAATATGCTCTTCTGGCACTAGGTCAAAAGCCAATGGAAGCATATTGGCATGCAGGGAAGCATGTTCAGATCCTTCACCATCCACATAGACTCCACGCGATTGATCAAATAGTTTCGCATTGATTGTACCGTATACCCTGAGAGCCTTTTCCCGGAACAGATTGGAATCCTCTATTTTACCCAGGTGTGCTGCCATAAGCGACATAAGTTGCAGGTTTTGATAGTAGAAGGCATTGACAACAGTATTGACGGCTTTCAAATCATACCCGTCTCTTTCACCCTCTGCAGTGGCCAGTTTCCATCCCGTATCCTTCTGGGCTGGTGGCCAGTCTACAATATCCCTGATCTGGGTGTCCGGATTCCTAAATCCAAGCTTTCGCTTAAGCTCATCATTTTCGTTGAGAGGCACTGAACTAATAAGACCATCTTCACGCTCCAGATCCATAAGGGTTTTAAGTTTCAGAAGCTCGTAATTCCTTTCAAGAACACAGGCATCACCTGTATAGATGTAATCGTAGTAGAACAACAGTACAGTATGGAGAAGCCATTCGGTGGGCCATGTAGGGTGTTCCATAAAATAGGCGTTTGTTCTACGGGCCAGGGAATAAACGCTATCAACACAGTAGTGACTTAACTGGTTGATGAAGGCATCGGCTTCGTAAGGTATGCGTTCCCGGTCCCCGTCAATATAGTAACCTGTAAAGCTGGTAGCCTTAATGGTATGCTTGCACATATCCCAGATGGAATTGAGAACGGTATCGGACGAGATGAAAAAGCTGGCCTGGTCGTTAAAGCGGTAGTGATATGCCTTTTGCCAGATTTCAACATCATCAATGGCTGGCTGAAGATTTTCCAGTTCGCAATATCTGAATGGTATTATTACTCCGAAGGAATCGGGAAGAAGAATGGCCGGAGGAGTTGTATTTCGTTTGTCGGCAGGCAGCATAACAACAGTCATTTGTCCAGGGGTCAGATTAGCAAGTTCTACTTCCTGGTAACGGATGGTTCCACCTGGCTTTCTGTCGATTCGCCAGGGAGCTGACAACTTTTCCCCCAGGTGCACTGTCAGGGTTTGATCCTGAGAATAATTGCTTCTGATAATGAGCGTCCCAAAGAATGCTTCCCCAAAATCTATAAAGTAGTGTCCCTTGTCCAGCTCTTTGATTTCCAGAGGCTTGATTAGTGTTGATTCAAAGTCTCCTTCTATAAACCCTCCTTCCTGCGACATACCATGTAGGCAGATGCAAAGCGCGATCAGTAATAGTCGTATTTTCCTCACATGTTTAAATTGTTCGATAACATCGATTAGTGGGTTAATTGGAACTGTGCTCTGTCAGGGATTCACAAAAAGCGTGTATTCCGATCTCCAGTTTTCCACCTGGCCGGGCTCCACAGCAATCCAGATAAAGTTTTCCGGACACATGGTGGTTTTACATGCCCAGAAAGCCATGCGGTACAAAGGCTTATCAACTTTATAAGTTGCACCGGCCCCTGATTTCTGATTGACAATGCTAACCTGGTGATCGGCTATTTCTTCACCATAACCGCTAAGTGCTACAAAAACAGCTTCATCGCCTGTAAGCTCTCTGAGGAAGCTTATCTGCTTATCCTTTATTTCCAGTAAGTCCTTTGGGTCATCTTCAGTGCTGATGGGGTAGGGGAAGGTGATTTTAAATGCGGGACCACTATGCTCCCCATCTATCATAAAGAAGTTGTGATTGAACTGATCTGTTTCAATGATTTTTTCTCCAGTATTCAGCAGGCTGTGTTCAATGACGAACCCATCGTTTGTCAGCCTGATGGTTTTATTGTAGGTATAAGCATAACCAATATCACTCTCCAGTTCATGTGTAAATGATATCCAGTCCTCTCCCTGCTTCAGGGTCCACTTACCATGATCCAGGATCTTATAACTGTTCCTGAAGCTGTATTCTTTTTCATCCTTTTCAATAATACCCACACCTATCCTGACGTATTTTCCGCCCGGTTTTGCATCTTCATAACCCAATCCGGGTTTTATATATCCCTCTACCGGACCGGTCAGATCTTCGTGAAACAGGGGGTCATGGGTCCCTTTCCAATAGCCAAAGTACTCATGGCCCTTGTACTGTACACTTCCTATTACACCTGACCAGTCGAAGCGGCTGGCACGGTAGAGACCGTTTTCCTGATCGGGCAGATAGAGCTTCATCTCTACCTCGCTGTTGGAGATTGTTGCGGATGGATAGTTCATAACGTTAAGGTTTTGATCAGCACAACTTCCCAATGAGATAATGATGCTGGCAAGTGTAAGTTTTGGTGCTATTGATTTCATTTAATTGAGGGATTTAAATTAAAGTGTTTGTTTCCAGCCGTGCATTTTATCCCGGGTGCTGACACCGGGCAGATTATTTTTTTCAGTGATTGAAGTTTCCTTATTGATAAATTGTTGGTAAGGAGATGATTATATAAGTAAAAAATATTGCATACCATAACCTAAAAGGCTATATATGAGTTAATTAGACAGTAAATATGACATGCAACACATGAAAATTACGGAAAATCTGGGAGAATTTCAAAATTTCCTTGACAGCGACAGCAAAACAGGCCTATGCCTGGAAAACACGATAGAGTTCTTTTACATATAGCGCATATTTGGGCAGTTTGAATCAGTCAAACAGAGTGGTAACAGAGTTACCATGATTATGACCAGCCTCGGAAGCATATTTGATTTGTTGAGTTCGCAGGCAGAGGAGGGAGATGTCACCCGGTATTTACTGGATATGTCACAGATTGAATACCTTTACCTCGGATGGTGACCACTACCGTTGCTTTGTGGACGTCCATCCCACAGCCGCGTTCTACGACTTGTTCAAATTCAATACAGTCTTTTTTGCATAGCTCCTAGCTTTTATATGGGTGATAATACTCCCCAATAATAGGACCACTGGCTAAGTTGAATTTTAAGAATTAAAT
>JAOZQY010000199.1:0-2084 GCA_029931975.1 Bacteroidales bacterium
GGAGAGCCCGTTATACGAATTAGAGATATTAGACCGGGAAGTATCGATACAAAAATTTTAACCAGCATAGTTCCTTCCTATGCAAATTCAATTAATTACTCTAAGGCAAATCCCAATGACATTGTTGTTGGGATGGATGGATTGAAATATTTTTACGCTGGTATTGTTGAAGACAATTGCTATGTTAACCAACGGGTTGCCCTTCTACAATCCAAAACAGAGTCCAAAATTTCTTCTGAATATCTTAGCTTTATTATTAATAGCAAACTTGGGCAATCACAACTATTAAGAGACATGACAATCGCAACAACAGTTGGGCACATCACAAATTTAAATATCATGAATTTGACTATCCCATATCCTTCAAGAAAATTTCATGACAAAATAACAAAACTTGTTCGCGGTTCTATTGATGCCAAACATGAATCCAAACAACTCCTTGAAAAAGCCAAACAACAAGTCGAGGAGCTTATCGAACAGGCAGCGGGGGGAACATGAGTGAGAAAAAGGATTTAACACCCACCCATCTTTTTGATCGTATTGCCGTCATTCTGGACCGGGCAAGATCTGATATCGTTCGCAATGTGAACAGCCAGACGATTATCGCCTATTGGCTCATCGGCAGAGAGATTGTCCAGGAACTTCAGGGCGGAGAGAAGCGGGCGAAATATGGACAAAAACTATTGAAAGATCTGTCTGGAAAACTTCAGGATCGATACGGGAAAGGCTTTTCAACCACCAATCTTAAACTCTTCAGAACCTTTTATCTGGCCTATCCAAATCGACTTTCCGAAATAGGCCACCCAGCGGGTAACCTATCTGAACAAACGGCAATGGGTCACCCACCGGGTGACCTAATTGAATCGAACAAAGCATTTCATCCCAATTTGAGCTGGTCCCATTACCGGGCATTGATGCGGGTGGAAAAACCAGCCGCCAGAAAATTCTATGAGACAGAAGCCGTGGCAGGCGGGTGGAGTAAACGACAATTGGAACGGCAAATTCATTCCCTGTTTTATGAGCGACTTTTGGCAAGCAAAGATAAAAAGGGGATGTTAATGGATGTGCAAAAGGAAAATGGCGCAGACCTGAACCCCATGGATGTCCTTAAAGATCCGTATGTTTTAGAGTTTTTAGACCTGCCGGATGTGGATAGGCTCCATGAATCCACCCTTGAATCTGCAATTATTTATAATCTCCAACACTTTCTCCTGGAACTTGGCAAAGGGTTTTCCTTTGTGGCCCGACAAAAACGAATGCGATTTGAAGATGAAGATTTTTACATTGATCTGGTTTTTTATAATTTTCATTTAAAATGTTTTTTATTGATTGATTTGAAAATCGGGAAACTCACCCATCAGGATATCGGGCAGATGGACAGCTATGTAAGAATGTTTGAGGCCCATTTCAAGGTCCAAGGGGATAACCCCACTATCGGGCTGGTGCTTTGTTCTGAAAAGAATGAAGCCATTGCCAAATATTCGGTGCTGAATGAAAGCAAACAATTATTCGCGGCAAAGTATCTAACCTATCTGCCCAGTGAGAAAGAACTCCAGGAAGAATTGCAACGGGAACGCAGTTTAATAGAGGAGAGACAATATAATGATGAATCTGTCAGAAGAGGATAAAAGAATGCTTGAAGAGCTTTGTCTTCAACATGATGTGCGCATTGAAAAGGTTTTAAAATTGCTGACAACTGTCCGGGAATATGAATTCAAGGACAGGCGGACCGGTATATACAATGATTTGCGCAATATTCTTTTAGAAAATACAAAAGCTTGATATGGCATCTTATTTAAAAAGATACCTGGATAATCCCGGCAAATCTATTGATCTTGTGGAGACGGTGGTTCAAAAACTATGCGACAAAATTGATTTAAGCGCTTATGAAGCTAATGGGTTAAAACTTGGAGAGATAACAAAAGTTATTGAAAAACTGAATGAAAAAGAAATCACTGTCCCCGATGAATTGAGGCAATTAAAAAGTTCTCTGTCCCTGGAGATTTATGACCAGGAAAAAAGTATAAAACAATTGGAAGGAATGGAGTTACGCCTGACTGAAGTTCTGGAAAGGTTAAGAAGAC
>JAOZQY010000199.1:2184-3965 GCA_029931975.1 Bacteroidales bacterium
CGTTCCATTGTGGGTTTTTAACATATCAAGAGAGCGTGGCTTTATGATCCGGGAAGGCGTATTAAAATCAGGTTCTCCCCATGGGATTTGGGAGTTAAGGGGCCGATAAATGAAATTTAGAAAATTAACAATTGAAAATTACAAATCATTCCAGTTTCCGACCGAAATTCATTTTCCCCAAGGCAGTAATGGGAAAAGTATTTTTCTTATCGGCGGTATGAATGGGGCGGGGAAAACATCTATTATGGAGGCCGTGAATTTTTGTCTTTACGGTGGGAAGGTCAATGACATTTTTAAGGCCATCAATCGGAAGGAAAAAGCCCTGGGAAATGTTCGGGTCTCTTTTGAGCTGGTCATTGAGATGGATGATTTTTCAGAGTTGATTGTTAAACGAACCTGGTCTGCCGGGGCGGTTGAAACGCCCAAAGCCAATGATCTGGACGAGCGTCTGGTCGTGGTTCGGGATGGCAAGCGGGTTTCTGTGCAGAATAAGCAGATGTGGCAGGATTTTATTCGGGCGACCATACCTCCTGGAATTACCCAGTTTTTCTTTTTTGATGGTGAAAAAATACAGGAAATTGCCGCAGACGATCATTCGGAGGTTCGTCTTAAAACTTCACTGGAAGCGGCTCTTGGAATCCAGTATGTCAACCGTCTTTCAAGCGATATGCTGTATTTAAAACAGGAAGAGCGAAAAGGCTTTGTGGAAATATCCGATGATGACCTTGAATTCAAACAAATGGAACTCAAAAAAGAAAAAGGAAAGCTGAACCGGAAGAGAAAAGAGCATAGTGACATATCCAAAGAGCTTGGGCACTTCCAAGAGCAATACGAAGAAGCTCAAAATAGATTTCAGGCAGTATTTAATGCAGAGCCGGAAAGCCGGGAACGGATTCGTGAAAATGAGAAAAAAAGGATTCAAGCCTCCAATCGTATGGTACAAGTGGAAACCGAAATCAAAGAGTTGTGTGAAAAAATGCTTCCTTTCAGTATCGCCGGGGTTTTTTTTGAGGGGATAAAAAAACAAATTGAAACCGAGCGGGAAACAGTCCACGGTGAAGCCATAAAAGAGCATGCGGCTGAGTTGGCCAAGAAGATTGTTCGGGTGGTGGAAGAACCAGAGCCCATATACAGGGAAACCCTTTCCCATGAGAAAATGATTGAACTGGAAAAGCGTATATTCAAAACCCTGAAAGAAGGGGGCACTGCCACCCAGGTAAACAAAATTTTAAATTTGTCTGAAAGGGATGCCGCAAAAGTTCTGTACCGAATAGAACAACTGGAAAGCAGCGACATTTTCATGATTCAGCCCCTGATTGAAGAGAAGCAGGAACTTGAAATCCTCATCAAACAGATAGAAGCCTCCTTGCAAACAGGTGCGGCAACAGAAAATGAAAAAGAGTTGTTTAATCAGCTACAGGCAGAGATGGAAAGCTGTTCCACCCAAATCGGAAGAAAATCAGAGCAACTCAGAATCCTGGAAGAAGAGATGATCGGTCTGGAAAAACGGGTGGGGGAGATTGAGGCGGAAATTGAAAAGCTTTATGAAAAACACGATGTTTCCAAGGAAAAGGCTGATTTTATCAATGAGTGTGATGCCATTGCGGGTTTGTTAAATCAGTTTATCGTACGACTGAGGAAAAACAAAATTTATCTGCTCCAGGAAAAAACCTTTGAAATGTATAAACAGCTTTCCAGCAAAAGCGGATTAATCAAAGATATTACCATTAATGATAAAACCTATGAAATAAAAATCACAGACCGAAGCGGCCATGAAATAA
>JAOZQY010000363.1 GCA_029931975.1 Bacteroidales bacterium
GATTGATGTTTTTGATATGATACACAAAAGGGGGAATGGCCACTGGGGTGGATCCGCATCTGCAGCTGAGTTACTCACAACCCTCTATTTTCATATGATGAAAATTGATCCGTCAAATCCAGGGCTGGAGAACAGGGACCGGCTTATACTAAGTAAGGGCCATGCAGCTCCCATGCTCTATACACTGTTGGCAAGACGAGGATACTTTGAACAATCTGAACTGGAGTCCTTCAGAACACTTAACAGCAGGCTTCAGGGCCATCCGTGCATGAATATATTACCCGGGGTGGAGATGTCGACCGGTGCACTGGGTCATGGGTTGTCAGTTGGAGTTGGAATGGCTCTCGCTGCAAGAGTGAAGGGACTGGATTACTGGACATTTGTACTTATCGGGGATGGAGATCTGAATGAAGGAGTTACCTGGGAAGCCATTATGACAGCAGCCAAATTCAAACCTGAAAAGCTGGTGATCATGGTTGATTATAACAAAGTTCAACTGGATGGTCCAGGTGATGAAATAATGCCCATGGACCCTTTACCTGAAAAATTCAGGGCCTTTAATATGAATGTATCCGGGAAAGTATACGACGGTCACTGTGTGAAGGAAATTGTTGAATCGTGGGAATGGATGAAAGATCAGTCGGATTGGCCTCTTGTGGTTGTCTACAAAACCATAAAAGGAAAAGGCGTCTCTTTTATGGAGAACGATCACAAATGGCATGGAGCGCCTATTGATGCCGAATCATATGCGACAGGCAGACCTGAACTTACCGGAAAATTATCTGAGCTCCGGGAATTGCTAAAGAGGGGGACCAGAGATGAATAAAACCCAGGAAATTGCCATGCGGGATGCTTTTGGAAAGGCGCTACTCGAACTGGCCGTTGAGATCCCACAGATGGTGGTGCTTGATGCCGATGTATCCAGCAGTACCCAAACCATTCATTTCGGAAAAAAATACCCTGAGAGATTTTTTAATGTGGGTGTTGCAGAAGCCAATATGGTGGATATCGCAGGGGGGATGGCTACCTGTGGATTGCATCCTGTGGTAAGTACTTTTGCCATATTTCTGACCCTCAAAGCCACAGACCAGATCAGGAATGTCCTCTG
>JAOZQY010000080.1 GCA_029931975.1 Bacteroidales bacterium
AGATGAGAAAAAGGTATTACTGTTTACTAAGTACATGGAACAAGTGAGATTGAGCTGAATGTACTATTGAGCCAGTCATCAAATTCTCTTATATGCAACAAAAAGCTCTTTGACCTTACGAACAATATCATCTTTGTGAATGATTGCTGCCGCTTCCATATCTTTGGAAACCGGAACAGGAATATCCTCTCCGGCTAATCGTTCGATTGGTCCGTCAAGATAGTCGAAGCATTCACGATGCAATCTGTCTGCTATCATTCCACCCAAAGAAGCGTGTTTAGGAGCTAATTCACAAATTAACAAAATACCAGATTTTTTAAGATGATGAGATACTGTTTCCCAGTCCAAATGCTTGTAGTCCAGCGTCCTTAAGTCAATTAATGTACAATTAATCCCCATCTCTCTTAACTCATCAACAGCTTTTTTACATTCAGCAGCCATAAAGGAATATGAGACAATCACGATATCTGTTCCATATTCATAAACCTTTGCCTTGCCAAATGGGATTGCATAATCCGGATCGTCTACAGGAATCTCGCCCCTGTGCTTGTAAAGATCGGCATGCTCAATGAAAAGAACCGGGTCATTACTCCGCAATGATGTGTTTAACAGGCCAATTACATCGTAAGGATTTGAAGGTGCAACGATTCTCCATCCCGGATATAGCGCATACAGACTGGCAGGTTCTAAGCAGTGCTGAGCTCCATATCCATTACCTATTGCAGCTCTCGTTCTAACCACCAGCGGAACATCAAACTGGTTTCCGTACATGTGTCTGATCTTTGCAATTTGATTGAAAAGCTGGTCTGCCGCTACCAATGCAAAATCTGGATACATTATTTCAACAACAGGGCGTGAGCCGCTTATTGCAGCACCAAGTGCCATTCCGCAAAATCCACCCTCAGAAATAGGAGCATCTATAACACGCTTCGGATATTGTTTATAAAGTCCCTTTGTGGCACTGAAAGCACCCCCTAATCGTCCAACCTCCTCGCCAATGACATAAATCGTCTCATCTTCGTCCATTCTCCTTCTTAAAGTAGAAGAGATACAATCAACATAACGACCGGGTTTTGTATCAGTAAAAGAATCCAATTCTCTATAATCCAGGGAAGCCAATTCTTTGCCGCTGCTATGTAGGCCTGTCGTTATTTTTGAAACATCCGGTCCAGGTAGATTGTCCACAAATCTGCAGGCATAATCAATAATATCAACTGCTGCATCTTTCATTTTTTCAAGCTGCTCTACTGTAACAACTTTCGAATCTATAAGCTGTTTGGCGAAAGTATCATAAGGGTCTCTTGATTTCCATTCAGCGATCTCCTCCTTTGTCCTGTACCCAAAAGCTGTTCCATCACTATTACCAGCCTGATGTTTATATCGGTAAGTATCACATTCAACAAAAACCGGTCCCTTGCCGGAAACAGCATGTTCCCTTGCCATCTCCAGGCAGGAGCGAACAGCAACAGGATCCATTCCATCAACTTTGTATGCAGGGATACCGGCGCTCACAGCCTTCTGGCAAACATGCTCAACACTAACCGAACGCTCTGCAGAAGTCGCAACAGCATATCCATTGTTTTCCAATAAAAATATTACTGGAACATTCCATAATGCACACATATTCATTGTCTCGAAGAGGACACCCTGATTTGATGCACCTTCTCCGAAATATGCCAGAGAGATACCATCTCTATTGAGCAATTTCTCAGAAAAAGCAGCACCACAGGCAATTGGTATTCCACCGCCAACAATCGCATTTGTCCCCAGCACCCCTGTTTCTTTATCAGCCATATGCATGGAACCTCCCCGACCGCCGGAATATCCGGCCTCAAGCCCCAAAATTTCAGCTATTGTTCGCGCCGATATTTCCTTAAATATTTCAGGAGTATCATCACTGCGCGGATCATAACTATCCAACATATGATAAAAGTATGCTTTCGCTAAAAAATGATGATGTCCACGATGTGTTGAAGTTACAGTATCCATTCTGTCTAAAGCAGCTGAAACTCCAACGGCAACTGCCTCTTCACCTATACTTGAATGTAATGGTCCGTGAACAAGTCCTTTCTCACCATACGCATCCAACACACGGGCTTCAAACTCCCTGATAAAAAAAATGTATTGAAGCATTTGAGCTGATACCAGGGGGTTCTCTTCTTTTCTGTCTTTCTCTTCCAACATGTAATCAAAAAGCAGATTGTCAATTTTTATTTTGTTAACTCTTGCCATACAATAATTTCTGCTTTCAAATGGTTTGCATTTTTTCCAATAATTCCAACATTCCAGGATCATGTCCCACGATAATTGTGACACCTTTATCAGAGAGAGCTCTTAGCTTTTGAAGGGACTGCATGCATTCAATCAAATTTGTATTAAAGCCGGGGGCAACATCTCTTTCCAGGTTGAGATAGTTGAGAACTGCATCGCCTGTAATGCAACAATCACCTGCATTTGTTTCAATTAATACCGATTGATGGCCCGCTGTATGACCCGGAGTGGGTATTGTATTTATGCCCGGGAAAAGTTCACACGCTCCGTCAATTAGATTCAACCGTGATTCACCCCCTTTAGCGATTTCTTTCAACAAATTAACATCTATAAACTCCTGAAACCATGGGTGAGGAGGATTCAGGGTAAACTCAAATTCTCTTTTTTGAATATGAATACGGGCATTTGTATATTCTTGAATAATATCAGAGAAATGGTCAAAATGAACATGGGTTATGATGATGTCGTCAATATCTTCCTGATTGATACCAACAGAACTAAGTTGCAAAAGAGGATCCTGATTTCTCTCCTGTCTTATTCCATCTGTATACTTCCTGCAGTACTGCTCTGTAAAACCAACATCAATAAGCAGGTTTTTGTTATCTCCCTGTACCAGGAAGAATGAATTGATAGTATCCAGCGACTTTTGCGGATCCCCTAAATATACCAGGCGAGGTTCCGGGCTTTCGCCAGATCCAACTACAAAACCGGTAATTTGATATTTCATCTCTATGCTCCTTTACAATTATGCGAGAAAACCGCCATCTATGGCCATTAACGTACCTGTAACCCATTTGCCTTCGTCAGACATAAAATAGACAGTTGCATTACCAATATCATCTGTTTCTCCGAGACAAGCCAAAGGTGTCAAATCGGTAATTGACTTCTTAACTTCGTTATCTGCAAGTAAATCCCTGTTAATATCAGTTATTATAGTGCCAGGCATAATTGCGTTAACAGTGATATCATATTTTCCTAAAGCTGCAGCCGCTACTTTAGTAAACATATTGGCAGCCCCTTTTGAAGAAGAATATGCGACCTGCAAGGGATTCGTTGCTTTTACCCCTGAAATTGAGCTAATATTACAAATACGACCTGCGAGTTTAGCATCAATCATCGTTCTTGCAACAGCTTGAGTCATAAGAAACAGACCCTTTGCATTCACTGCCATTGTTGTATCCCAGGTTTCCTCTGTGAGTTCCATAAAATCAACAAATGGACAAATGCCGGCATTATTTATTAAACCATCAATTCTTCCGAACCTGCCAATAACCTCATCTACAATCCTTTCTACATCTGCCTTGCATGTAACATCTCCGGTAACTCCCATTGCATTGACCCCTAATGCCGAGATTTCAGCAACACTGCTCTGTAATGCTTCTGTATCCCCTTTATCATGAACAGCGATATTCGCACCATTTTTGGCACATTGAACAGCACATGCTTTTCCAATACCTCTGGAACTTCCTGTAACAATTATTGTTTTGTTCTCCAATCGTTTGGTCATCGGTTTTTCTCTTTTAAGTATAATACTATCTCATTAATAGTCCGCCATTGACATCAAGGGTTGTTCCTGTGATATAAGAAGCCTCCTGACTGGCCAGAAAACAGGTTGCATAGGCAATATCTTCAGGTTCTCCTAAGCGTTTAAGTGGAATTCTGCTAACGAGCTTACTGTTTTCTTCATCAGATATAGCATCTATCATAGGAGTTTTTGTAGTTCCGGGAGCAATAGCATTTACATTGATGTTAAACTCAGCGACTTCTAAAGCCAGCTTTTTTGTTAATGCCAGCAATCCCGCTTTTGATGCAGAATAATCTGCTGCAACAACAATACCGCCACTCTCTCCGGCTAAAGAAGAAATATTTATGATCTTACCGTATTTTTTTTTCTTCATTTCGGCAAGGGCAGCTTTACAACAAATAAATGCTCCTTTCAGATTTATTGATAAGGTTCTGTCCCAGTTTTCAACAGTCAATTCATCTGTTTTTGAAGTTCCCAGAATTCCTGCATTATTTACTAGAATATCTAATGAACCAAAAGCATCAATAATACTTTTTACCATTGCATTGATTTGTGATTCATCAGTTACATCAGCCCGAAAAAATTTGCTTGTTCCTCCAAAAGACGCTATCTCCTTCACGGTTTCATCAGCCACAGTCTTATTTACATCATTGATTGCGACATTTGCACCCCGGCTTGCAAAAATTTTTGCTATAGCTGCACCAATTCCCTGGCCGGCTCCGGTAACAAGTACGGTTTTATTGCTGAAATCACTCCTTTCCAAAGTCATCTTCTACTCCTTTGTTTCGTATGAACCCTGAACCACAGGAGGCGAAAACACATAGGCCAATTTCATCACTTCATCACTTGTATTGTTGATGCTGTGAACTACATTACCAGGAATAAATACACAACTTCCGGGTTTTACAGGTTCTGGTTTCCCATCAAAATAGATTTCACCTTCGCCGGATAAAATATAAATGATTTCCTCTTCATTTTCGTGAATATGTTCCGGAGCGTGCGCATTTGCCGGGAAATCTGCAACTCCAAAGCACATATTTTCTGTACCGACATTATCAGGACGTAAAATCATTTTGTGACTGCGTCCCGGCAACTGTTTTGCAGCGACTTCCGAGTCGTGAATGATGTGTTTTGTTGACATAATCTATCTCTTCTCTTTTGTTTATTTATTTTCCAGTCCACGAATAACTGCATCCTCTATAGCCCTGGCATCCATGTTATATTTCTTTAGTAATTCTGTATAGGATCCTGACTCCGCAAAAGTGTCCTGTAATCCTATTCTTTTCATCGGAACAGGGCAATTCTCTACCAACACTTCTGCAACTGCACTGCCTAATCCACCATTTATTTGATGATCTTCAACCGTAACTACAAACCTTTTATCCATACAGTGCTCAATAACAAGCTCCTTATCAAGTGGTTTAATGGTATGCATATCAATTACAGCTACGCTAATCCCCCTCTCTTCAAGAGCTTCCGATGCCTTTATTGCCTGTGTTACCAAATCTCCATTTGCGATAATCGCTGCCTCAGTTCCTGTTCTTAAAAGAATACCCTGTCCAAACTCAAATTCAAATTGATCATCATAGATCACAGGAACAGCATCACGTGTTAATCTGAGATAGAGTGGGCCGTCAAATTCTGCTGCTGCTTTAACCGCTTTGTAAGTCATAGTAGCATCGGCAGGCATACAAACTGTCATATTCGGAATAGTCCGCATGATTCCCAAATCCTCTGTTGCCTGATGAGTTGGCCCATCGTTCCCAGGAGTTAATCCCCCATGACTGGGACATATTTTCACATTGGCATTCGGATAAGCTATAAAAGTCCGTACCTGCTCGCATGCACGCATACTTGCAAAAACCGCATAAGTTGAGACAAATGGTATTTTCCCACAACTTGCTAAACCGGCAGCGATACACATCTCATTTTGCTCGGCAATACCAACATTGAAATATCTCTCAGGAAATTTATCTCCAAAAACAATACTTTGGGTCGATTTTCCGATATCTGCCTCCAGAACAACAAGGTTTTCATTCTCCTTTCCCAGTTCAGCCAACGCTGCTCCGTAGGCCATACGGGTAGGAATATTTTCTCCAATAGTATATCTATTCATTGCTTGCCTCCAACTCTCTCTTTGCCTGTTCATACTCCTCTTCATTCGGAACAACTCCATGCCAACCCACCTTGTTCTCCATATAAGAAACCCCTTTACCTTTTATTGTGTTTGCAATAATCGCAGTGGGTCTTCCCTTCATATTGCGTGCTTCTGCAAAACTCCTCCTGATATCCGACATATCATGTCCATCGCAACTGATCACATGCCAGTTAAATGACAATATTTTACCCTTCAGGCTTTTCACAGGCATTACCTGATCATTGTTCCCATCAAGCTGAAGCTGATTATAATCAATGATTGCACAAAGGTTGTCTGTATTGTATTTGGCAGCCGACATCATTGCTTCCCATACAATGCCCTCCTGCATCTCTCCACAGCCCAGCATTACATAAGTCCTGAATGCCTTCTTATCCAGCCGGGCAGCTAAAGCCATTCCAACACCGATGGATAATCCGTTGCCAAGCGAACCCGTTGTGTAATCTACTCCGGGGGTTTTCTTCATATCGGGATGTCCTTGCAATATTCCATCAATTTTCCGAAGCTTGCTTAGATGGTCCATCTCAAAATAGCCCCTCATTGCCAACACAGCATACAAGGTCGGACAAGCATGTCCTTTTGACAAGAGAAACCTGTCTCTCTCTTTCCATTTGGGATTGGACGGGTCAATGTTCATCTCATCATAGTAAAGCACGGTTACCAGATCCGCATTTGAAAGTGAACTTCCCGGATGCCCTGAATTTGCAGTATAGATCATATCAACAATATGATTCCGCAATTCATTCGCAGATTTTGCTAATTCCTTATTAGTTAAAGTCATTATTTCATTTCAAAGACCTGAAATTCATCCAGGAGCCCATATCCATCCAGATCGTAATCTAATCCTGCCGGCTGCTTTTCCGGAGCATACTTAAAACTCCATGGTGTTACTATACCTCTGTCCCTCACATTATGATGAGGCCCAAGCAAATTCTTAAGTGATCCATAAACGATTACCGATATTTCATTTTTACCTTCAACAATATTGTTGGTAATTTCCAATTCGTAAGGAGGCCAGCCGATTATCCCAACATCCTTTCCGTTTATTAAAACAGTGGCAACGGTGCCGCGCCACTCATTGAGTTTAACCAAAATTCCTTTTGAATCCTTCTTCAGATCAACACTTTTTGTATATGAAATTCCATCCTTATAAAAAGGCAGTCCCTGTTCTGTCCACTGCCCGATAGTGAGAGTTTTTTCAGGAATAATGGTCCAGCCGTGAACTGCGGATTCCAGGCTAAAACCACCCAGAATATAGACCGGTTCCAGTTCGGCATAAACAGACATTGGATGGGTAATTAATCTAATAGAATTCTGACCATCCTGCACTTTGTCACCTATATCAAAAACACCAAATTGCCGATCCAGCCACCATTCGTTTTCTCTTGCATCTACTACTTCACCATTTATCTCAACCTTCCACAGTGACGGCCGCTCAATTACTGCACTGAGAGTTGTTTTATCCACACCAGGTTTCACTGAAAAATGATACTCTGCTTCAAATCCGGATTTTAATCCAAAGGTGTCTCTGTCAATAACATCAGTTTTATACTGAGTTGCATTTACCCAGGGATTATCCTCCTTAAAACCATGATGCTGCCAGATTTTATTCGCAGCTGTATAGTAGTATAATCCCTTCTCCTTATGCTGGTCGAGAAACAGATCGCAGTAATCCAGTGTCAATGTATTTGAGGAAACTCTGTCTATCTTTAAGCCTTCAGAAGATTTCAGCTCATGCTTTACAAGCATTAATGCTTGTTTCTTTTCAACTTTTACAAGCTTGTTTGAGATAAAAAGCAGCAAACTGCCTGCCGGATGCAAATTGAATCCAATCCCGATCTTTTCTCCACGTTTCAGCGAAGGATATTCAGAGATTTCTCCTGTTAATGTATTGAACTCCATAACTGTTGCCCCCTTAATCGTAAAACTACCCTCCGCACTCTCCTTCAGGCTCGAATTGGTCAGGAAAAGCAGCTGTCCGTCTTCAAATTGCCTTCTCTGATGAAGAACGGTTCCTGAAATCTTCTCTGGCTCAGACATGCGAAAGTCATCTGCAAACAGCAGTTCGGAAGCCTCACTGCTATGTATTGTTTGAGTTTCAATCCACTGTGACCTGAATTGATTAACTATTTCACTGATCTTATTCGATCCGGCACCATCAACATATTGCGGAATGCCAGCAAAAGACAGTACCATGCCACCCTGTTTCATGTAGGTTTCGAGAAGCTCAAGTGTAACAATGTCAAAATTTTCAAAACCTTCAGGAATGACGACCAGGTTGTATGCCCGCTTCCCGATAACAAACCTGCCATTGTTTATGCTTGCCCTGTCCTTGATGATATTTTCACTGCCCAGATCATATTCAATGTGATTTCTCTCCATATCTCCCAGCAAATCATGGAACTGTTTGCGAATTTCATAAAACCGTTCAGGTGATTCTCCCCAGGAGTAGTACATCCAGCCGGTGGTGGTAGGCTCTAAAACCAGTATAGAGTTCATCTGCTCGCCCGACGACAGAGCCATGGACAATCTGCTGTAATGATCGGCCAGGGGCTTGTAATAATCCCACCACGGTGTGTGATAAGAAAAAGAGGTCGGGAAATCATGTTTCCGATCGCCGATAAGTGTCATATAGGAGAGATGCTGGTTCATGAAATTTACTCCAACAACATATTCCCAGTCACCATTGCGTTTCATATCTTCAAAATTCAATTCCCACCCGGCAGCACCATAAGTTTCACTTAGTGTTCGTTTTCGCCCTAACTGATTGGCAACACTGCGCAGCTCTTTTACAGCCGGGATATTACCGAATTGCTCTCTGCTTCTGTTATGCTCTTCATTTCCCATGAAATTGAAAAGCAGGTCAATCCCAGGCATTTGATGCCACGCATACATTGCCATGGCATCAGGACCATGAAGCGGATCGGGCCAATTATGCTCCCAGTAATGGCCGGTCCAGATTAAACTATTGTTCTCGCAGTAATTATACCAGGGTTTGGACCAGCGGTCGATAAACATCTGCAACAGCACCTGATAGTAATTATGCCGCACATGTTTCCAATCCCCAACCTCTACAAATAAGCAAGGCAGATTACCTCTTAAATCGTAGCCCCAACGCTCCTGAAACTTTTCAAACAACTCAGGCGTCCACCGCATGACCAGCTTGTTGTGCTGATAGTGGCTAATGCTTGGCTCATCAGTAAAAATGCCAGGCACTGATTTGCCGAATTCATGCCCTATACTTTTCTCATAGCCGGGCATGGTTAGTTCAATGAATTTCTCGGTTACACCCTCTACAAGCAAATCCACATACGAAAATCCACCATAAAACTTTGATCGGGGATAATATGTTTTTTTGAACATGTAGTAATCCCCTGTCTTCTCTTCCGCGGGATTAGTAACTTCAATAAACTCCTCTCCCTTCTTTTTCAATATGAGAAAGTGGTCTTCAACATTCTCCGGAAGCTTTGAAGCTTTAATTAATTCCAGTCCTTGTCCCTGGTTATAGGATTCAGGCATCTGGGCCGGAACATGGCCACCGGCAAATCCGCTGGGGAAAGGATTTTCATCGTATATCCAGGCCTGCATACCCAGAGATTTGGCCTTCTCTACGGCATATTGCACCATCTCAAACCATTCGTCCGACAGGTAGTCTGTAATCAAACCGTACCTTGGGTGCATAAATACGCCACCAATTCCTTTTGCCTTGAAGTCTTCCAGTTGAATATCAATCTCCTTTTTTGTGATCTTATCATGCCATACCCAGAAAGGAGCAGTTTGGTATTCAACCGGCGGCCGCATGAAATTCGCCTTCAGTTCAGTAAAAGTGCTTATAGATTCCATGTCTGCTTCCGCTTTCATTTTCTCCGGATTTCCAGAGCAGCTAACGAAAGAGATAATCAGAAATATACCAATGGGGATAAGTACTACTCTTTCAAATTTCATGATTTAGTTTTTCTTTGATTTTATCATTCTATTCCCACTCCAGTTTTACTTTGAAAACAAAAAGCATTACCCAACTAACTCTTCACCAGCCAAGCGATTCTGGTATTCAAGAGGTGTCATATTCTTAATTTTTTTGAATTGTATATGAAAATTTGTCAGGTTATTAAAACCCGACTCATAACAAATTTCAGATGGTCCTTTCTCCTTTTCCATCAACAATTTACAAGCATGTCCAATCCTGATCTCATTTAGGAACCTGACAAATGTTTTATTGGTCCTGGATTTAAAATACTTGCAAAATGCAGTGGAAGTCATATTTGCTACTCCAGCAATTTCATCGAGCTTGATTTTCTTCGAAAAATTATTCATCAGATATGCTAAAACCATGTTGAACCTGCCGAAATCAGATTCATCAACCCGGGGTATATAACTAAGACTTGAGATCGGCCGATAATTGCATTGATTAGCCATATAACTCAACAACGATAGTAAGCCGATAACCCTGTTACTTCCCTCCTTCCTGGTCATAGCATGAATTTTCTCTGCCAATACGAAATTGGTCTTTCCTTCAAATCTTACTCCTCTTTGGGCAATCGTTAACAATTTATTAATGTCCGACATTTCAGGAAGCGAAAGAAAATCACTTCCAAACCGTTCTTCTCTGAAATAGATCACAGTAGCTTCAGCTACCAAATTGGCACCTTCAATAAAATGTTCCTTGCTGTTGCGCCACACATGTGGAATATTGGGTCCAAGTAAAACAACATCCCCTGTCTTGAAATTCTCAATTGCATCACCAACATACTGTGTTCCGATGCTTTTATTCAGGAGCATAATTTCACTCTCCGGATGAAAATGCCAAAGCGGGTAAAAATGGGGCTCCTTCAGCTCCAATATCTCTATAATCTGGTCATTTTCAGAACTAACTTTTTTTAATGAAGAATACTTCATTTCGCTAAACTGTTAACAACAAATCTATTCAATAATTTAGCTCATTCATGCATATTAGCCTGTATAAACCAATATCTTTAAATAATACACCAATATTTTTAAATGACATCAGCCTTATTGAAAGATGAGCAGCAGGCATAATGCTGGTAGCAATTCTTACTTTGAAAAACAAGCGACATCTGACGTGAGATATGGAATTATTGTCGTATTTTTACGGAAAATAAGATGATGAGAAGGGAAAAACTAACATTTAAGTCATTGGACAATAATGACATTTTCAAATTGATTAATGCAACCCGAGAAGGTGTGGATTATGACACATTTGATAGATTATCGGGGAGTTTTCCTTTATCCTCTGCTGATTGGTCAAGGATTCTTAATGTATCGGAAAGGACCATACAGAGATATAAAAGAGAAAAGAAAAAATTTGACTCAATTCATACAGAAAGACTTCTTTTGATTATGTTATTGTTTAATAAAGGAACAGAAGTTTTTGGAAATACAACCAACTTTATTTCATGGATTAATTCAAAAAATATTTCACTTGGAGGCATTGCACCTATCAGTTTGTTGGATAATTCTTTTGGGATTAACATGGTTAAAGATGAATTAGTGAAAATAGAGCATGGAATTTTATCATGATATTGTTTCGATTAGCAAAGCAGAAATATTCTGATGATTTATCAGGGCTTGGTGCAGAATTAACTGGTGGACGATGGAATAATAAAGGAACAAGGATTCTTTACACATCAGATTCCAGGGCATTATGTACAGCAGAGATAGCAGTACATATGCCGATTGGATTAATTCCTAAGGACTATTATCTAATTACCCTGGAAGTCCCTGATACAGTAACTCTTCACCTAATTGACAGCAAATCCCTGCCTGAACGCTGGATGGATTTTCCATATTCGGATATAACACAGGATATTGGTGAAGAGTTTATTTCAAAAGGTGACTTTCTAATTTTAAAAGTGCCATCAGCTGTTGTACAGGGAGATCATAATTACTTGATAAACCCAGGTCACAAAGAATATGATAAAGTTAGATTGACTGGTAAAGAGAAATTCAATTTTAATGAACGCTTGTTTAAATGAACAGAGCTGATCTATTTAATCATATTTACTAGGTTCTGTAGTTTCAATGAACTTCAGTTTGGCCATAAAGATCCCTTTAGGACGATAAGCTGCAATGTAATACTGTCCATCTTCATCCACAATGATCTCCGGAGCCCAGACGCGCTCGTGATAATTGCTGCTCTCCAGATCTGCTATTTTGAAGTTGTCCGTGAAATCGAGGGGATCATCCGAGATAAACACATGCAGCTGCGCAAAGAGGTAATACCTGTCATCATAATGAATCACAAAGGGACTCTCAGCAAACTCATTCCTATAAATCGGATTCCTGGTATTGCTCCATCCGTCATATATCATTTTACCCTTTGACCATTGCCCTTTTAAAGATTCACTGGTACGCGCCTCCATAAATTGAGGAAAAGCCCCGCCGGTAGTATAATATGCTATCCATTTCCCACTCTGTTTAGTGTCGTCAAACATCATCAGATCCCTGCCCATTTCGAAGAAATGATAGCTGCCATCATCCGTTTTCAGGTCCTTCCAGTTTAAGCCATCGTCACTTATTTTACACATCGCATCCCTGTTATTATAGAAGAGGTAATACTGATCTTCATAGATAACGCAATGAGGTGCCTGCAACTGACCCATATTTGGATAAAATTCAGGATCCCACACATTCCCAAAACCATCCGGCTCATTTCCAACACCCGTAGATTGAAAAACACCTTTTTCTTCCCAAAGAGTGTCAGCTAGATTCCGGGTTTCCCAGCGGTAGAGAAAACGATTTTTACCGGGATAATCATTTCCCCTGATACAAGCGATTAGCTGCCATGTACCGTCCTTCGCCTTGAACATAGTGAAATCACAAACATTATTGTCTCCTTTTCCATATGTATAGGGAGTTATATCCGGGTGATAGGTTGTTACCTGCCACCACTCCCCGTCAATCTGGGGAACCAAATAAACTTCTTGTTCAGTTTGGTATTGATTTGTGTTATTGCAGGCTGCAAGGAATGCAAGTGCAAGTGGTAATGCGATGCTAATTTTTAGGTTTTTCATATTGTCTGTGGTAGTATTATTTCTCTATTCAATCTGAAATTGTTTTTTCAATTCTCAGGTACGCATCCGACAACTCCCTGACTTTCTCAGGATACTCATCAGCAAGATTATTCTTCTCTCCAATATCCGCGTCCAGATCGTATAGCTCATTCCCATTAAACAATTTCCACCTCCCGATTCTGATAGCGGTCTGTTTTTTGAATTTCCAGAATAGCTCTCTCTCAATAGTGGTGTTTTCAAATAGCACATTGCTGATATCAATTCCATCCATTGCAATTATATCTTCAGGAATATCACAATTTACTATGTTGCAGAAGGTTGGGAACAGATCAATATTACATAAGGGCTGGTTACTAATTTGTCCCGCCTCAATTCTATCCTTCCAGGAGACCATAGCTGCAACCCGGATTCCTCCCTCTTCCAGTATTCCCTTTTCGCCTTTCAGAGGACCATTGCTGCCATGTATTTTAAAACCCTCAACATATCCCCCATTGTCGGAGATAAACCAGATCATCGTATTATCATATAGATTATTCTCCTTTAATGCATCAGTAAAATCTCCAATGCAATGGTCCAGATATGAGACCATTGCCGAGTAATAACGCTTAGGTTGATCTTCGATATCTTCGAATTTCTGCAAATAATCTTCAGGGGCCTGAAGTGTATTTGCCAGTTCGTGATTGTTAAGTGTATATTCATTGAGAATCAAAGTACCCGGAGGCAAATTGTTTGCATCACTCTTCCCAAAATGAGGCGCATTATACGATAGATAGAGAAAAAACGGTTGATTGTCCACTTTTCTCTCTTCAATGTACTTGATCCCATGATTGGTAATCAGATCAGTGGCATAGCCCTCCTCACTCATCTTCTCGTGATTGATATACCAACCCTCATTATCCAGACCGCCGTATCCATGATAAAAATAATCAATACATCCGTGTGTGTGACCGGTAAAAAGGTCAAAACCATGATTTTCCGGCAGGTACTCCTTTTCTGCCAGTCCCAGATGCCATTTACCAATAAGTGCGGTGTGGTAACCGTTGGTTTTCAAGACTTCAGCGATGGTTGTTTCACTTTCATCCAGATGACCGGTATCGTAAGGAAACAGCACACCGTCAAGTCCATGTTTAGAACGGTTTGGATAACAGCCTGTAAGCAAACTGTATCGCGAAGGTGTACAAACGGGACCTCCCACATAAAAATCAGTAAATCTTATCCCGTCACCGGCAATCTGATCAATATTAGGGGTGGGAATATCTCCTCCGTAACAACTCAGATCCCCGTAGCCCAAATCATCCACATAGATGACAATAATATTGGGCTTCTCTTCAGCCTGTTGATCCGCACTGGAATTACAGGCAAAGACTAATCCTGCTAAGAGTATTAGCGCAATACTTTTCATTCCTTATTTCTCAAGCCATTTCAGTTTCGCAATCCGGATACCCTTCAGGCTCGGTAGCAGTGCAGCCATGTAGTATTCACCTTCATAAAATATAATCTCCGGAGCTGCAACAGCCATCTCTCCAATCATGTATTTGTC
>JAOZQY010000033.1 GCA_029931975.1 Bacteroidales bacterium
CTTTTAGAGGGTTGTGTTATTAAAGCCACCTCCTCAGGGGGTGGTGGTTTACTTGCATGCTCCCAAAGATACCGCATTTTCTCTTTGCGAACATTCTTATGGAAATGCCTATTTTTAGGCTACCAACTCAGGAGTTCTGATGTTAGTGGTCAAGGGTATTGGCAGAAAACCAATGATGCTATTAAGCTCACTGGAGATAAGCCCTGGAGAATATCAGAGTACTGAAATATGCCCGTTTGCAAAATATGATGGCATTACTTTTAGCAGTGTTTTATTTTGTAGCTGTTGTGCTCGATCAAACTATAATGGCCAGTCATATCCTCAAAAGTGCTAAACGGGTCTTTGGGATACCTGATTTTAAGTATTATGCACTCAGAGATGGATTAGGGAATTTTTTTTTTCGTTTTCCGGGTCAATTGAAAAAACAAATCGGAATATACCAATCTCAGCTCAGCTTTGGCTTAGGCTAAATTTTGGGGTATGTCTAACGGAAAAATACATTGACGGTTCTCGAATCGTATGTGGGGAAAAGATATAAATTATCAGTTTATTATGCTAATATGTTAATAAATGGATAAATAATATCCATGAATAGATATTTACTATCCAAATGCATGCTAAAAAGGTTAATAAATGGATAATATATATCTATTGTTGGTGATTTAGTGGGCCCGATGCCCCAGTAAGGACAGCATCAAATATGCATTGATTATATTTGCATATAGAATTGGAATTAAACAACATCCTTATGAAGCGAAAAACAATTTTGACTGCAGTTTTGCTTGTTCTCTTTGGGATAGTAATATATGCCCAGGATCAGAAAGTTACGGTGAAGATCACCGATCTAAATAAAGTGACCACTACCATTCAGAATGCCTCCACATCATCCTCTAACTGCGGCTCGTCGGAATTCCCCGTATATCAGGGTTCCAGCCTGACTAACCTGGAATTTGCCGATCTGACCTGGATCAGTGTCCGTCACGACCTCACTCCCAGCGATCCGAATTATAAAAAAGTCGAGATAACTTTTAAGGATGGTAAAACAGCGATCTATGAGATGGTCAAATACATCCGTTTCACCGGCACAACAGAAGAGGGAAACTTTGCCATAATGGTCAAGGAGATCAATACCATTGAGATTGTTCAGTAGCCTTAGTGAAAGAATCAAATCACCATCAAATTGCAGCCCCTGATATCGGAATGGTCAAACCGGCCTATCACCTCGAAACTCCCATCCGGGTATGCTTTTCCCAGATCGCCTGTGGCAATAAACGAACAGCTGTATAGATTGGTCAGATCGATAATATTGATGCCGCCCGACTGACCTGCACAGAGCAGGGAGAATGGATCATTTGGATCGCGGATCAGGATCTTCATCCAGGGAGGAGAGTAAAAACGACCTTCACCGCTGGAGTATGCCTGGGAGAGCAGTTCTGTCATGCCATATTCGGAGTGAATATTTTTGACCCCAAAGGCTTCTTTGAGTTGCTCATGAAGTTCTGTTCTGACCATCTCCAGCCGCCTTCCTTTCATCCCGCCGGTTTCCATGAGGATGATATGCGAACCCAGTTCCATTGCAAAAGACTCTGCCAGGTCCAGCAAAGCAAAGCTGACACTCACCAGGAGGGTGGCCTGCCTATCCAGCTTCCGTTTTTTCAGTATGGATGAAAGCTCCTCCAGGTTGTCCAGGTAAAAACCGCTTTCGGCGTGTCCCGACTGCCTGATCAGCTGGTCCATCATATGAACCAGGGACGAGCCTTTACGCTCCAGGTAAGAGGGAAGCAGTGCCAGGATACAGTATTGGCCGGGATCACCGTAGAAGAACTGAAAGCCCCTTGTAAAACTCTCCCTGTAGAGTGAAGCATCTGCAACAAAATGCCGGGAAGGAGCCAAACCCGAGGTGCCACTGCTTTCAAAAATCACTTTGGCATTTTTATCTTCCGTCAGCACTGTATGTGATTTAAAAAATTCAATGGGAAGGAAAGGGATCTTTTCCACCTCTGTAATCCTTGAAGGATCCACACGAAGCGCAGCAAGGTAGTCGCGGTACACCGGAACATGCTTTGCCTGGTAATAAAAAACCTCCAGGGCGCTGGCCCTGAAGGTTCTTTCATCTTTGATATTAAAAATATCTTTTATTAAAGCCTGTTCCATTTCTTATCCCCTGATGGCCTTGATGCCCGGGAGTGTCTTGCCTTCAATATACTCCAGCATGGCTCCACCACCTGTGGATACATAACTTACCTGATCGGCCAGCCCGAATTTATTTACAGCTGCCACAGAGTCGCCACCACCCACCAGGCTGAAGGCTCCCTGAGCAGTCGATTCGGCTATGGCCTGTGCAATGCTTACGGTTCCCTTCTGAAAATTGGGCATTTCAAAGACTCCCATGGGACCGTTCCAGAGAATGGTTTTCGAGTTCATTATCACCTCACTAAGCAGCTTTATGGATTCGGGTCCGATATCCAGACCCATAAATCCTACCTTCCCGCTGTCAATGTCAGCACCCTCGGTATTGGCTTCATTATCAAATTTATCGGCCAGTACCTGGTCCACCGGAAGGATCAGATTGACTCCTTTGGCTTCTGCCTTTTTTACCAGCTCAGCGGCCACATCCAGCTTGTCCTCTTCGCAAAGTGAGTTTCCAATCTCTCCTCCGCGGGCCTTGATAAAGGTGTAGGTCATCCCTCCACCAATAATCAGGTTATCTACTTTGTCGAGCAGGTTTTCAATGACCTGGATCTTATCGCTAACCTTGGCGCCTCCCATAATGGCTGTCATGGGCTTTTCAGAATTGTGTAGCACCTTGTCCATGGCTTCGATCTCTTTGTTAATCAGGAATCCGAACATTCTGGATCCTTCATCGAAGAAGTCAGCAATAACAGCCGTAGAGGCATGTGCGCGGTGTGCTGTACCAAAAGCGTCATTTACATAAACATCGGCATATTTGGAGAGTTTTTCAGCAAAGGCCCTGGTGGCCACTTTCTCCTCATCGGTCTTCACTTTGTTTTCGGCTGTGTAGAAACGAAGGTTTTCCAGGAGTAATACTTCACCGGGTTTCAGTGCGGCAGATTTGGCAACAGCTTCTTCGCCCACACAATCATTTGCAAACTGGATATCAACACCCGCGAGGCGCGAAAGAGCGGGAATCACATGTTTCAGAGAAAACTTCTCTTCTGGTCCGGATTTCGGACGGCCAAGGTGGGACATAAGAATGGCTGAACCACCATCCTGTAATACCTTTTTTATGGTGGGCAGGGCTCCACGAATTCTGGTGTCGTCACTTACTTCGTACTGTGCTCCCAGTGGCACATTAAAATCAACTCTGATGATGGCTTTTTTTCCTGCAAAGCTATAATTGTCAATCATTTGCATATTATTATATTTTAAGTAACATTGTTCAGTTTCGATAAGGAATCCCAAAGGTAAAAAAGAAATTCTACATTTACAGTTTGAAAGGACAATGTTGTTTAAAGAGATCATAGGTCAGAGGGAAGTAAAACAGAAACTTCTAAGCTTGGTAAAGAACGACCGCACCCCCCATGCAATGATGTTATTCGGGCCCGGGGGAACCGGTAAGTTGCCCCTGGCGATTGCCATGGCTCAATACCTGGCATGTACCAACAGGCAGGAGAATGATTCATGTGGAGTCTGTTCTTCCTGTATTAAGTTTGGCAAGCTTGTTCATCCGGATCTTCATTTTGCGGTTCCGGTAATGAGAACCGGTTCTATGTCAACTCCACCGGTCAGTGATGACTATGCCGAAAGCTGGAGGGAAGCACTGCTGGGCGATCCTTACCTTACGGAAAACCAGTGGTACGAAGCGCTTGGTGCGGAGAACAAACAGGGTATAATTAATGTAAAAGAGAGTGAAGCCATCATCCGGAAGCTTGGTTTCAAACCCTATGAGTCGGAGTACAGGATGATAGTTATCTGGTTACCCGAAAAAATGAATCAAAGTGCTGCCAACAAATTGTTGAAGCTGATCGAAGAGCCACCTGCAAAGACGCTGATTCTGATGGTTTCGGATCATCCGGATAAGCTTCTTCCCACCATTCTGAGCCGGACGCAGTTGCTTCATGTGCCACCCATTTCGGATGCAGCTGTCAGAGAGGGTCTGATGCAGATTGAGCAGAAAGACCAGCAAATGGTTGAAGATGCAGTGAGCAGAGCCAACGGCAATTTCAGCATGGCCCTGCAGACACTACGTCAAGACGAGATGGAACGCCATCTTTTCGATTTATTTACCGAGTTGATGAGGCTCTGTTATGCAAGGGATATTATTGAGATCAATGGATGGGTCGAACGCGTGGCAGGAGCGGGTCGTGAGAGACAGAAGCAATTGATCGATTATTCATTGCGCCTGCTTCGGGAAAATTTTATACTTCATTTGAATAATGAGACACTGAACTATATGTCGGCCAAGGAATTGGCATTTTCAACCCGGTTCAGCCCCTTTATCCATAATGGAAATGTTCACGCATTGGTAGAAGCCTTTAATCTGGCCGGAAACCATATCGAGGCCAATGGGAATCCCAGGATCGTATTGATGGATCTTTCCATCGGGACAATCAAGTTGTTAATGCAGAAAGCTCCCTCTGCTGACTGATCCTGTTTTGAATTAAGAACTGAATCTCTATTTTTGCACTATGGAAAGCCTGAAAGCGAGAGGTTGTTGTAATGAAAAGCAGTTGGAGGTCAATGAAGATAACCTGGAACGGATCGATTCCTATTTCAATGGTTGTTCCAAGCTGGAATCATACAACTGGTTAAGAGAAGTGTCGGACATGGATATCCCTGAACTTGTGGAAGTCCGGTTTAAAAATACAAGGAAGAGTTTTTACAGGAATGTAAATGAGCTGAGGCTTAAGCGGGGCGATATTGTGGCAGTGGAAGCATCACCGGGACATGATATTGGAATTATATCCCTGGCCGGAGAAATTGTAGAAAAGCAGCAATATAGAGCCAAATACCCTGGAAGCAGGGAGGAGCTGAGAAAAGTATATCGAAAGGCAAAGCAGGCCGATATTGATAAATGGAAGGAGGCCATCTCCAAGGAAGAGGAAACCATGCTACAAAGCAGAAAGATGGCACATGACCTTGGCCTGAATATGAAGATCGGCGATGTGGAGTACCAGGGCGACAGTACCAAGGCCATTTTCTATTATATTGCCGATGAGCGGGTCGACTTCCGGGAATTGATAAAAGTGTTGGCCGAAACATTCAGGATCCGGATCGAAATGAAGCAGATAGGTGCCAGGCAGGAAGCTGGCAGGATCGGTGGAATCGGCACCTGCGGCAGGGAGCTTTGCTGTTCAACCTTCGTAAGTAATTTCGTTTCGGTTAGTACCCATTCGGCTCGTGTTCAGGAAGTAGCACTGAATCCGCAGAAACTGGCTGGTCAGTGTGGAAAACTGAAGTGCTGTCTCAATTATGAACTGGCCGGGTATGAAGATGCCAGAAAGCATTTTCCCGATACCAGGATTATATTGAAAACCAGGCAGGGAAATGCCTACCACCTGAAAACAGATGTTTTCCGTGGCATTTTGTGGTATGGAACCGGAGATGCCGGGGGGCAGGCTCTTATACCCGTTCCTGCCGAAAGGGTGGCGGCAATACAGGAAATGAACAGGAAAGATAAGCTTCCGGATGAACTTGTTGAGATAAGCATTCCTGACAGTGCAGAACGCCTGGAGTATACCAATGGAGCAGGAGAAGAATCTCTTACCCGTTTTGAAAAGGACAGGCCAAAGAAGAAAAAGAAAAAACGACCCCCAAGGAATTTCCGGAGAAAATAATGAGATATTCATTCCTAATTGTTCTTATGGTGCTTTTAATGCACACCCTGTCGTGCGATTCCGATATGGTCTACGACCGGTATGAATCTACGGAGCAGGGGGTGTGGAGCTGGAAGGATGCCATGGAGTTCAAAGCCGACATTTCCGATACGCTAAGCAAACATAACATATATCTGCAGCTTAGGCATACCGTAGAATACCCCCTGAGTAACCTCTACATGTTTGTGCATGTGAAAGGACCCGGGGGACAGCAACTGACCGATACCATCAATATGATTCTGGCGGAGCCCAGCGGGCAATGGACAGGAAAAGGGAATGGTAATATCAGGGAGTTGATGTTTCTCTACAGGAAGCAGACCCGGTTCAGCATTCCGGGCACCTATGTCTTTACCCTTGAACAGGCAATGAGACAAGAGAAATTGCCTGTAACTAATCTGGGTGTCAGAATAGAACGTAGCAAGCCATAAGTGTTTTGGGAAAGAAAAAATTATCCAGATTCAGGGAGCTGGAGAGCCTTGAAAGGGTTTATCAACCCCCTCTTGAAGACGTGTTTGAAAAGGATTTTCACCTTAAAGGGAAGTGGTGCAGGGATGTTTTTGGGAACGACCATCCATTGATCCTGGAGTTGGGTTGTGGTAAGGGTGAATATACAGTGGGTTTGGCCAGATCTTATCCGGAACAGAATTTCATGGGACTGGATATAAAAGGAGCCCGCATATGGACGGGGGCAAAAGCAGCCAATGATGAAGGTCTGGCTAATGTGGCTTTTCTGAGAACGCGAATCGATTTTATCAATTCGTTTTTTAGCCGGGATGAAGTTGATGAGATATGGATCACCTTCCCCGATCCACAGGAGAAGAGAAGGAGATTGAAAAAGCGTCTCCCAGGGCCCCATTTTCTTAACAGCTACAGGGCATTTCTCAAAGACGGGGGGCGGGTTCATCTGAAAACCGATAACCGGCAACTTTATCTGGACACCCTTGAACTGATTCGTTTTAACAAACTGGAAGTGGAGCGAAACTCAGCTGATGTTTACAGCGAAGAGTGGGACGATGAGATTGTTCATATCCAGACCTATTATGAAAAACGCTTCCTGGCCGAAGGCACAGAAATTAACTATATTCGTTTCAGGCTGCCTGCAGGAGGGGAGATCAGAGAGTTGCCCAATGGTTCGGAATAAAGATTTCTTCCAAAGAGTATATGATGTGGTGAAATCGGTTCCCGGTGGCAGGGTAACCACCTACGGGGCCATTGCACGTTACCTTGGATCGCCGGGAGCAGCCAGAATGGTTGGATGGGCCATGAATCAGAGTTCCACTTTTTCGGAATATGTCCCGGCACACAGGGTGGTGAACCGCACAGGTCTTCTGACCGGGAAACACCATTTTGAAGGCAGCTCACTCATGCAGGAGCTGCTCGAAAACGAAGGTGCCATTATCAGGGAAAACCGTATCATGAACATGGAGGATATGTACTGGGATCCCATGGAAGAACTGGGGCTATGAATACTTAATCTAAATAAAAAAAGCTATCTTTGGGCAATTAAATTTTGAGTGAATCATGGAGATACAAAAGGATAAAATTCTGGAGGTGTTGGAGAAAATTCGACACCCTGAAACCAAAGTTGGAATAGTATCATCAGGAATGGTCAGCGATGTTAGCTATCGTGAAGGTGAATTGTGGATAGCTTTACAGTTTGAGAGGGCCAATGATCCCTTTATACAATCCATAAAGAAGGCTTGTATGAGAGCTATTAATGGAGAATTTGGAGAGGAGTCCCTTCAAAAGGGCCATGTCCAGGTACAGGTTCCGGATCCTCCCCCTCAGCGTGAGGTTCTGCCCTTTGTAAAGAATATTGTAGCCGTGGCATCAGGAAAAGGTGGAGTAGGGAAATCAACCGTGGCAGCCAATCTTGCTGTTGCGCTGGCACAATCTGGTAAAAGTGTGGGACTCATTGATGCGGATGTTTACGGGCCCTCCATTCCCAAGATGTTTGATGTGGAAAATGTTCGTCCATCTGCACGAACAGAAGATGGTGTGGAATGGATCATTCCTGTCGAGAAGTACGGAGTGAAGTTATTGTCGGTGGGATTTTTTATCAAGCCCGAAGATGCAGTCGTCTGGAGGGGTCCCATGGCCACCAGTGCATTGAAGCAATTGATTACGCAGGGAGAATGGGGCGAGTTGGATTACCTTCTGATTGACCTGCCCCCTGGAACAGGTGATGTTCACCTGACCATGGTTCAGGAAGTCCCGGTTACAGGTGTGGTCATAGTCAGCACCCCGCAGGATGTGGCTCTGGCCGATGTAATCAAAGGAATAAACATGTTCGCCGGAGAGAAGATCAATGTTCCGGTGCTGGGTATTGTGGAAAATATGTCCTGGTTTACTCCCGAAGAATTACCCGATAACAAGTACTACATTTTTGGTAAGGACGGTTGCAAGAACCTGGCCGAAAAGATGGGTATTGCCCTCCTTGGACAGGTACCCATTGTTCAGGGAATCAGGGAATCAGGAGATACCGGAAAACCAGTTGCCCTTTCCACAGATAATCAATCCGGCGAAGCATTCCGGCTTCTCTCAGTGGCAGTTGAAAAAGCCCTTGAGCTTAGAAATGTTGAGCAGGGACCAACCAAGAAGGTGGAAATCACCATTAAATAGTTAATCAAAACCCTGAGATATGGAATCGATTAAAGAGCGTGTTGAAAAAGCACTGGAAAAAATACGACCCTACCTGGTTGCAGATGGGGGTGATATCGCCATGGTTGATATTACAGATGATATGGTGGTCAAGGTAGAACTGAAAGGAGCATGTAACGGTTGTCCCTTCAGCGTGCAGACCCTGAAAGCAGGTGTGGAGACTGCTGTGAAACAAGAGGTTCCTGAGATTAAGGAAGTTGTGGATGTGAACAGTTAGGTGGTTTTTTTATACCTGATAAAATAACTTATATCAAAACCAGTTAATTAGTTGTAAGAACCTGGCAAAAAATTGTCATAACTGGATTTATTTGCATTCTCGAAAAACCATATACGGGGTGATAAGTACCCTTGCTTTACTTGGCGGACTCATCTCATGTTCCGTGGAGAAGAATTCATCAATGTCCCGGAACTACCACAATCTCATCTCCCATTACAACATCTATTTTAATGGACATGAGAGTTATAAAAGGGGAGTTGAAAAAGCAAGTGCAGCAGCCAAGAACGACTATAATCAGATTCTTCCCTTGTTTTTATATGAAGATGAGGCGGTGAATTCTGCTGTATCGGGAGATATGAAGCAGGCCATTGATAAGGCCACTAAAGTGATCACCTTCCACTCCATCACTGCCAAGCCAACAGTAAAAGAGGGAAATCAGAGTCCCAAAGACAAGGCGTTTTTTGAAAAGAACGAGTACAACAAATGGGTGGATGATTCATATATGATGATGGGGAAAGCCTATATGTACCAGGGCGAGTTTTTCCTTGCAGGTGAAACATTTAAGCATGTAATCGTCACTTTTCCCAAAGAGGATATTCATTATCTGGCCATGATCTGGCTGGCCCGCTCTTATATCATGATTGATGAAATGAGAGAAGCTGAACGTATCCTGATGACGCTTTCGGACGAGGATGCTTTGCCGGAAGACTATCTCCTGGCCTATTGCACCACACTGTCACAGCTTAACCTTAAAAATAAGGAGTACCCGGAATCGGCCGAGCAACTTGAGCTGGCCATGGAACAAAAAGGTATTTCGAAAAATGATAAAATAAGGTATACCTATATTCTGGCTCAATTATATGAAGAATCCAGCCAGAATAATCTTGCATTGAAGAAATACAAGCGCGTAACAAGATACAATCCTCCCTATGAGATGGCCTTCAACGCAAGGGTGAGTATGGCCGAAGTATTTGAATCTAGTGATGTTAGCAGCAATGATCTGAAGAAACTACTCAGGAAAATGTTGAAAGACAGCAAGAACCTGGAGTATAAAGATCAGATATACTTTGCCCTGGGTAATATTGCCATGGAAGAAGGAGAACGTGAGCTGGCCATGGAATATTTCCAGTTGTCGGTCTCAACCAGCGTGCAAAATCAGTATCAGAAAGGTTATTCATCACTCACTCTGGCAGAGCTCTATTACGAGGACCCTGATTATATATTATCTGCGGCCTATTACGATTCTGCTGTAAGTTTCCTGAACAGGGATTATCCTGGTTATGCAGGACTTGCAACACTTTCGGCCAGCCTGGGCGACCTGGTTTACAATGTAAGCACCTATGAACTGGAAGATAGTGTGCAGATACTGGCAGCCCTGCCGGAAGAGCAGCGCCTGGCTATTATCGACGGGATTATTGAGGAGGTGCGGAAAGAGGAGGAAGAGGCCCGTCTTGCTGAACTTCAGGCCATGGAGGATATGGCATTTAACCAGTCCATGTTATATGGAGGCAATCAGAATTCTCAGGGATCAGGGAACCAGCAAGGTGGCCAGTGGTATTTCTATAATCTGAATGCTAAAAGCTTTGGTCAGCCCGAGTTCAGGATGAAATGGGGTGAACGAAGGCTGGAGGACAACTGGAGGCGAAAAAGTAAAAGAACCATTTCTGATTTGACCAAGAGTCAGGGACTGGAAGGTGATAGCCTGAGTGTAGAGGGTGGCACTCCGATTCTGGATAATAAATCACGAGAGTTCTACCTGGTCACCATCCCCTTGACCGACTCTGCCATGGAGATATCTGACAGAAAGCTGGAAGAGGCGCTCTTTAACATGGGAGTGATCTATAAGGATCAACTTCTCGATTATGAAGAGTCCCTTAAAACACTCAAAGAGCTGGTGGAGCGTTATCCCGAATCCACACATGCACCTTCGGCATACTACTACCTGTACGAATTAAATAATAATCTTCAGAAACCCGATCAGGCCAGGTACTATGCAGATCAGCTGACGGCCCTCTATCCTGAGTCGCATTTTGCCATGCTGCTGAATAATCCCAACTATCTGAAGGAGCTGGAAGAAGAGGAAATGAAAGTGGTGCGCTATTATGAGGAGGTTTTCGGGTTCTATCAACAGAAGAATTATGCCGCTGTGATAAACGGAGCTGATCGTGCTTTTACCCTGTTTCCAGAGGATCAGCTGATTCCCAAGTTTAAATATATACGTGCCATGGCACTGGGAGCGCTCGAGGGGAAAGAAGCAATGAAGGTGGCACTTGACTCATTGCTATCACAGCATCCTTTGGCCGAGGAGAGCCTGCAGGCTCAGGAGATTGTTGATTATATGTACGTGGAGTTTCCTGAAATTCTGGAGGCCGATCAGGCCGCTGATGCAGAAGAGATTTATGCTAAAATAGATTCCTCCCAGGAACACTTTTTCCTTCTGGCCATCCATACCACCCAGAATGCCAACCAGGTCAGTTTTGATCTCTTAAACCATAACCTGGACCATTACAATCAGTACGATTTGTCCATTGACCAGCTTGCCATGCTTGATTCATACAACATTCTGGTTGTGAAGCTGTTTAATAATTTTGAATCAGCGTTCAGATATCTTGAGGATATAGAGGAGAACCGCGAGTCGATCCTTGCCGGTCTTGTACCGTCTCAATACAGAATGATGATTATATCACCGGATAATTATGGAATTCTTACGGAAAGAAAGGAACTTACACCGTACTACCTGTTTTACCGGAAACACTATTTTAACCAAGAAGAATGAGCAGGAAGATACATATTCTTTGGACAGATGATGAGATCGACCTGCTTAAACCTTATATTCTTTTCCTTGAGGAGAAAGGTTACCAGGTAAGCACAGCGGCCAATGGAACCGATGCACTGAGCCTGGCTCAGGAAATCGATTTTGACCTGATCTTCCTGGATGAAAATATGCCCGGATTATCCGGACTGGAGACCCTGGAAAAGTTAAAAGCAGATCACCCTTCCACGCCTGTGGTGATGATTACCAAGAGCGAGGAGGAAGATATCATGGATGAGGCCCTTGGGGGTAAAATTTCCGATTATCTGATTAAACCGGTGAATCCCAAACAGATCCTGCTAACCATTAAGAAGAACATTGATACCAAAAGGCTGGTTACTGAGAAAACAACTTCCGGTTACCAATCGCAGTTTGGACAGTTAGGGATACAGATTAATTCGGCTTCTACTTTTAAGGAATGGACAGAGATTTATTCCCGGCTTGTTTTCTGGGAACGGGAATTTGACAGCAGTGGTGCAGAGGGGATGGACGAGGTGCTGAGTATGCAGAAGACCGAAGCCAACAAAGAGTTTGCCAGGTATATTCGCAATCACTACGAAAATTGGTTCTCCGGAGAGGACGGTGATAGACCACTCCTTTCATCGGGAATCTTTAAAAACAAGATTTTCCCTCTGCTTGATAAGAGCAAGGTCATGGTGGTGATTATTGACAACCTTCGCTACGATCAGTGGAAAATTATTGAACAGGAAATCAATACGCTTTACAGAACAGATGAGGAGACTATTTTTTCCAGTATTCTGCCCACCTCCACCCAGTATGCAAGAAACGCTATGTTTGCAGGAATAATGCCTGCTGAAATTGTCAAGCATTATCCACAGCTCTGGACCGATGAAAATGAAGAGGGAGGAAAAAATGCCTTTGAGGAGGAGCTTTGCAGGATACAGATGCAGCGACTCGGAGTGCGGGCTTCATTTAATTATGAAAAGATCTCCAATCAGCGGGCAGGGAAAAAACTGGTAGAAAACTATCAGGACCTACTCAACTACGATCTTAATGTGGTAGTATATAATTTCGTGGACATGCTCTCCCATTCACGGACCGAGATGGAAATGATCAGGGAACTGGCCTATGATGAAGCATCTTATCGATCACTGGTCAACAGCTGGTTTCAACACTCCTATCTCTATGATTTACTGAAGTTGCTTAATCAGCATGATATTAAGCTGGTTATTACCACGGACCATGGTGCGGTCCGGGTTTCTAATCCCGTAAAGGTGATTGGCGACAGAAAAACATCGGTCAACCTTCGATATAAGCTGGGCAGGAATTTGAACTATAAAAAGAAAGAGGTTTTTGATGTGCTTCATCCGGAGCATGTTTTTTTGCCGAAAACCAATCTTACTTCCAGTTATATCTTTGCCATGAACAATGATTACCTGGTTTACCCTAATAACTATAATCATTTTGTAAATCTTTACAGGAACACCTTCCAGCATGGAGGAATCTCTCTGGAAGAGATGTTGATTCCCATCTCCATTTTATCTCCTATCAGGTAATATGAAAACCATCACAATTTCATCACTTCAGGAGCTTGATAGTGCTGCCAGGAGTTTTCTTGAGGCGGCGGCTGAAGTCGATGTTATTGCATTTTCCGGTGAGATGGGAGTCGGGAAAACCACCTTTATACAGGCACTGTGCCGGAATCTGGGTATTATGGTGGAAGTGAGCAGTCCCACTTTTTCGCTGGTCAATGAATATTTTACCCCGGAAGGGGATTCCATATTCCATTTTGATCTTTACCGGATTGAGGCAAACGAGGAATTGTTTGATATGGGCTACGAAGAGTATTTTTATTCGGGGTCTCTTTGTCTGATCGAGTGGCCCGAAAAGGCCGGCTCTTTGATTCCTGAAGATGCACTTTGGGTGAGCATTGAAATCGGGGAAAAGGAAAGCAGAATTTTACAGTTCTGATTTTCGGTTCATACAAAAAATTGACATTGCTGACGAATTATCTTATTTTAGGCTTCCCTAATAACTGTTGGAGTAATGGAAAACAAAGGATCATCTGCATTTAATATCCATAGAGAGGGTTTAATGCCCCAGGAGGAGACACTGGAGATAGGGAGCAAAAAGAATCATTTAAAAATCGGAATTCCCTCGGAGAATCACCAGATCGAGAACCGGGTGCCCCTGACCCCTGAAGCAGTTGAAATCATTACCGGGAATGGACATGAAGTGATGCTTGAGGCGGGCGCCGGAAAAGGAGCTAATTACCTGGACACGGATTACTCAGAACGGGGAGGGTTAATATGTGAGAACAGGCAGGATGTATTTCGGGATTGTGATATAATCCTGAAGATCAGTCCCCCGACCGAAGAAGAAATAGGATGGATGAAGGAACGCCAGGTTCTGCTTTCCTCTTTCCAGGTTTTTACACATTGCAGGGAAAATTACATCAGGAGCCTGATGCGAAAGAAGGTCACAGCCATTGCTTTTGAGAAGATACAGGACGAACACAACTGTTACCCTGCCGTTAGGAGCATGAGTGCCATTGCGGGTACCACCAGTATGCTTATTGCCGCTGAATATTTAAGCAACCAGCGTGGCGGCAAAGGGGTGATGCTGGGCGGGGTAACAGGGATTACGCCCACCGAAGTGGTAATTCTAGGCGCTGGTACCGTTGCCGAGTATGCAGTGAGGGCAGCAAAAGGAGTGGGTTCGGAAGTGAAGGTTTTTGATCATTCCCTGCATCGCTTGCGGCGCCTGCAATCGGAGGTTGGCCAGTTGATTCCCACTTCCATTTTTCACCCCAAAGTGATTTTAAAGGCCCTGCGATCGGCCGATGTACTTATAGGTGCAATCAGAAAAGGGGACAGAGATCCGGATTATTTTATCACAGAAGAGATGGTGAAGGAGATGAAAAAGGGTTCAGTGATTATCGACATCAGTATCGATCGCGGGGGTTGTATAGAGACCTCTGAACTACGGACTCAGATCGACCCGGTTTTTGTAAAACACGGGGTCATACACTATTGCGTTCCCAATATTCCTTCCAGAGTGGCACGTACTGCTTCCATTGCCGTCAGTAATGTTTTTGCTCCCCTGATCCTTGGGCTGGGTGGACTGGGTACCACCGGGAAACATTTGAAAAAAAATGTGGGTCTCAGGCGTGGTGTATATATTTATAATGGTACACTGACAAATGAGACCATTAGTCGCCAGCTTGGCATTCCCTCCAAGGATATTGATCTTTTGATGGCTGCTTTTTAGAACAGTATAAAGAAGCGAAAGATGAACCATAGATATGTGTTGATTGTGCTTATGATCCTGTTTTCAGCAGGATGTAAAATGTTAACCGGACCTGACAAAACAGGCGAATTCCTTTTGAGCTCGGAAAAGTCCGGCACGGAAGTTTACTACCTGTTTGGATATTCCTACGAGGACAGTGATTTTTACAGGTTTCCTTATGAGAAGGATCCTGTTCCCGATATCATTAATGAGGGTTTCAGGGTGCTGGTTGGAGATGGAACCCTTGAACTGCCTGGTTTTCAAACGCCCGGGCGGACAAATGGATTTGCTAAGCTGGGAGAATTTGAGAGCCTGAGTGAGGCCCGCACTTACTATAAGGGATATAAGAAGGTTGAAGCAAACCTTCAGTTTGTAGTGGAGAGCGATACGGTTGAGGCTTTCCAGGTATGGGTACAGAAAACATCCACAGGTAATTATGCCAAGCTGCTGGTCAAGGAGGTCGCATCCCTTGAAAGTGAAGAAGGCAATAAATATAGTGAAGCACTCCTGGAATATACCTACCAGCCCAATGGATCCACAGAATTTCCTGATTGATCTCCCATGTTTTTTCTATATTAGTGCATGAATTTTGCGCTTATTGGTTTCATCTTTTACCTGGTAGTGATCCTGGTGGTTGGATTCATTACCTACAACATCAACAAGTCACATAAAGACTTTTTTATTGCCGGCCGGAAATTGAATCCCTGGGTGGTAGCATTTTCCGAACGTGCATCCGGTGAAAGTGCCTGGTTGCTACTTGGTCTGCCCGGTGCAGCTTTTGCATCCGGACTGCTGGAGTTTTGGACCGCACTGGGATGTGTATCGGGAATTATTTTTTACTGGTTCTTTATAGCCAGGGCCTTGCGTGAAGAGACGGAACGGCTCGGCGCCATTACCCTGCCTACTTTCCTGGCTGCCAGGTTTGATAAGGGTCAGTCTGCCATTCGCGTGCTGGCCACTTTCATCATTATCTTTTTCTTTATTTTTTATCTCTCGGCACAGTTTAACGGGGCGGGAAAAATTATGAATGTCACCTTCGGACTCAAACAGTCCACAGGGATGATTCTCGGAGCAGCGGTAATCATCTTCTATACCATGATGGGCGGGTTCTTTGCCGTGGCATGGACCGATATGGTACAGGGAATTATTATGATCGGCACCCTGGTGGTACTGCCGCTGGTGGGACTGGCCGAGTTGAAGCAGATTCATGAAGGCTCCCTTCTCATTGCCGAACTTGTTACCAGTGAGGGACATCCCCTGCTTTCGTGGACAGGTGGTAAAACCGGATGGGCGGCGGCCGCTTTGATTGTTAGTGGATTGAGCTGGGCGCTGGGCTATATGGGTCAGCCTCACCTGCTTACCCGCTTTATGTCCATCCGGAGTGCGGGAGAGATTAAGATATCCCGGCGTATTGCCATTGCCTGGGTGATCCCTGCTTTTTCCGGGGCTCTTTTACTGGGTATTATTGGGGCCGGACTTTACGAGCAGGGCATGTTTGATGATATTGAGAAGTTGATGCCCCACCTGGCCAATGAACTGCTTCCAGCCTGGCTGGCAGGCATCTTTGTGAGTGGGGCCATTGCAGCCATGATGTCCACAGCCGACAGCCAGCTACTGGTGATCAGCTCCTCCATTATCGAAGATTTATTTCACCGGACACTGGGCTGGGATGTGAGCGATAATGCTTTATTGAGGGGCAGCCGCTGGATTACCATTGTGGTTGGCCTCATCGGTTTTGTGATTGCCCTTACCTCCGATAAACTGATATTCTCCATGGTTTCCTATGCCTGGGCTGGATTGGGTTCTTCTTTCGGTCCCCTGGTCCTGTTGATGCTAAGTTGGAAAAAAGTGACCTGGCAGGGTACCATTGCCGGATTGGTGACCGGCTTTGTGACCACGGTTGTCTGGTCCGAAATCACCCTGCTCGATTCGGTGATCAGTGTCCGCTTTGTCTCCTGGGTCATCGCTTTCCTTGCTGTTTGGCTGGTGAGCCTTTATACCAGGAAAAAATCACAGGCAGTTCTATGAGGTTTTTATATAACATAGGAATCCGGATCTACTGGTTGCTGGCCCTGATCATTTCCCCCTGGAACCGGAAAGCAAAGCTATGGCTGGAGGGCAGAAGGTTTTGGTATGATAAGCTGAAGGGCGTTTTTAATACTGATGAAAAGCTCATCTGGTTCCATTGTGCTTCTTTGGGAGAGTTTGAACAGGGACGGCCGGTGATTGAAGCGATCCGGGAGCGCCGGCCGGACCGCAAGATCCTCCTCACCTTTTTTTCACCTTCGGGCTATGAAAAACGAAAGGATTATAACGGTGCCGATTATGTGATGTACCTGCCTCTTGATACCAGGAAAAATGCTAAAAAGATGCTGGAGCTACTCTCCCCTGAACTGGTTTTCTTTATTAAGTATGAGTTCTGGTATCACTTCCTGAAGCAGCTAAAAAACGCAGCGATTCCTGTTTACCTGGCTTCAGGGAACTTTCGTTCCGGCCAGCTTTTCTTTCGTTGGTATGGAGGCTGGTACAGGAAGTTTCTGGATTTTTTCACCCATATTTTCGTGCAGACTGAAGATTCAAAAGTGCTCCTGAGCGGTATTGGTTATCATCATGTTAGCGTGGCAGGGGATACCCGTTTTGACCGGGTACATGAACTTCCGCTAAGTAAATTCAGTCATCCTGCTCTTGAAGATTTCGCAAAGGGTAAGCAGCTTATTGTTGCAGGCAGTACATGGGAGAAGGATGAACAGCTTCTTGCAGGTGCTTTTGAGGAGCTGTCCCGGGAAGTGAAGTGGATCATTGCACCCCATGAACTATCAGAGGGCCATATCCGAAGTTTGCAGAAGCGTTTCCCCGGCAGTGTTCTATTTACCGAACTGGGTGAAAAAGTTGCGGAAGGTACCCGGGTGATCCTGGTGGATACCATAGGCATGCTCTCTTACCTCTACAGGTATGGAAGTATGGCCTACATAGGAGGTGGTTTTGGCAAGGGCATACACAATATCCTGGAGGCTGCCACCTACGGCCTTCCTGTGATCTTCGGGCCTGAATACGGGAAGTTTTCCGAAGCGCTTGAACTCACTTCACTGGGAGCCGCCTTTCCCATTGGGAGTGAAACAGAGTTGATATCCACCGTTCGTCAACAATTTGAGGATCCGGGCCTGTTGAAAACTACATCAGCGATCGCGGCAAACTTTGTGTCTACGCGGGTTGGAGCCACTTTGGCCATTCTCAAAAAATGTGAATAAAAACAGGAGCGAATCAGTGTTAAATAGTTCTTCTGTGCAGAGATTTCTTTCTATTTTCGAGGTATCAAGTCTGGATCTAAATATCACAACCATTTCTTAACAGTTTATTAATGTGAAGCTATTGATAATCACATAATTTCGTATCCAATATTAAAAACCAAAATCTATGAAAAAAATGAGAAGACTGGTGCTTTCCCTGGTAGTTGTGGCAATGAGTGTGGCCGCGATGGGACAGGGTACCACTACTTCCGAAATGAACGGAACCATTAAGGATGACACCAATGCACCCCTTGAGGGAGCGACTGTGGTGGCTGTCCACAACCCTACCGGGTCCCAGTATGGGGCTATTACCAATGAACAGGGTTATTTCACCATCCCCCTGATGGATGTTGGAGGACCTTATACAGTAACTATAACCTATGTGGGTTATGCCGAATACAAAAAATCGGATATTTACCTTCAACTGGGTCAGGCGTATTCTGTAAATACACAATTAAGCACCAGCGCTATGGACATTGCTGAGGTTGCCATTATTGGATCCCGTACCAGGAAGTATGACCTGTTTGATGGTAACCGCACCGGTGCCGAAACTGTACTTGACGAGGAAGACCTGAACAGGATGCCAAGCCTCTCGGGCGACATCAATGACTTTACCAGGTATACTCCCCAGGCAAGAGTTGTTGGTGACGGAATCTCCTTTGCAGGGATGAACAATCGTTACAATTCTGTGATGGTTGACGGTACGGTCAACAATGATGTATTCGGACTTGCAGCCAATGGAATGAACGGCGGCCAGACTGGGGTGTCGGCTTTCAGTTATGAAACAATTGAGCAGTTCCAGATCACCCTGGCTCCCTATGACGTAAGAAATGGTGGATTTGCCGGTGCTGGTATCAACGCAGTTACCAAGAGTGGTACCAACCAGGTTGCCGGTTCGGTATATTTCAAATACCGGAACCAGGGCATGGCTGGTATGACCCCCACCGATGATGAGGACTATGAAAGGGAGAAACTTCCTGAGTTTTCTGCAAAAACTTATGGATTTAATCTTGGAGGTCCTATCATTAAAAACAAACTGTTTTTCTTCGCCAACGTGGAGCTTCAGAACGATGAGACCCCCAGGCCTTATATCATGGAGGACTACATTGGTAATACGGATGCTGCGGGTTTACAGGCATTGAGGGATTATTCAATTAACAACTACAATTATGACCCCGGAACTTTTGGGGACGTTACAGATGCCCTGAGGGGTCAGAAATTCTTTATTAAACTGGACTGGAATATTAGCGACAAACACAAGCTGATGGTCAGGAACCAGTATACCTTTGGTGAGAGTACTTCTCCCGGTCATTCCGATTACAACGACATCTATTTTTCAAACGCTGGTGTTTTGTTCCCATCCACGACCAACACCACTGCCATTGAACTGAAAAGCAGGTTTTCACCCACCATGTCAAACAACCTGAAGGTGAGCTATGCATATGTGCATGACAACAGGGAAGTGATGGGCGATAAGTTTCCCGGTGTGACCATCGATGACGGTAGCGGTACCATTCACCTGGGTGGCGAGGTTTATTCCACTGGGAATGAGCTGACCCAGAAAATTCTGACCATTACCGATAACTTTACCATGAACATGGGTAAACATACTCTTACTGTTGGAACCCACAACGAATTCTATGACATCTACAACCTCTTCATGAGAAGAGCCTTTGGTTACTATGACTTTGATGATGTTGCCAGTTTCGAGGCCGGGACTCCAGGGGAATACAGGATAGGTTACTCACTGGTGGATGACATCAGGGGTGACGGATCAGCCGCCGCTGCCGATTTCAATGCCATGCAGCTCGGTTTTTATGTACAGGACGAGATCAGGGTTTCCGACCAGTTTAAGGTGACAGCCGGATTACGTTTGGATATCCCTATCTATTCGGACCAGCCATTGGAAATCGATGGATTTAATGAAACCACCATACCAATTCTGGAGACCGAGCATGATCTCAAGGGTGCCCAATCAGGACAGATGCCATTTACACAATTGCTGCTTTCCCCGAGGATTGGTTTTAACTGGGATGTAAGCGGTGAAAAAACAACCCAGCTTAGAGGTGGCATAGGGATCTTCACTTCAAGGGTACCTTTTGTATGGCCTGCAGGTTCCTATACCAACAACGGACGTATGGTTGGAGATTACAGGGACAGAACAGACTCGCCTGATAATCAGCCTTTTGAGCCAGACTGGCAAAATCAGTATGTTCCGCCTAAAGACGGATCAATTCCTTCCGGAAGCCAGGTTGACCTCTATACTAAGGATTTCAAGCTTCCCCAGATGTTGAAAATTGACCTGTCGGTCGACCAGAAGCTTCCAGGCGGAGTTGTTGCCACCCTGGAGGGAATCGTTACTAAGACACTGAACAATGTGCTCTGGCAGGATGTGAATATGAAACCTTCCTTTGGAAATGCCACAGGCACACCCGATACCCGTCCGCTGTACAGAACTTACCACAACGGACTTGATGGCGATTACGGTCAGATCATGTTGGGTGGAAATACCAACAAAGGTTATGCATACAACGTGACCCTGCAGTTGAGGAAGAATTTTGCTATGGGTTTGAATGCCAATATTGCATACACCTATGGTACTTCCTACTCGATCTTCGACGGAACCAGTTCACAGAACTCTTCTCAATGGAACTACCTTGTATCAAGTCCGATACCCAAGAACAGAGCAGAACTTGCTCGCTCTGGATTTGATCCCGGAAGCAGGATTGTGGGTAATCTTAGCTATGCCAAGGAGTATATTGGCCACCTGAAAACCATGGTTTCACTTGCCTACATCGGACAGTCGGGTAGGGTTGTATCTTACATCTATAATGATTACTACGGAAACTTCACCGGGGAAGCCTACAAAACTCCTCAGTTGATCTTTGTTCCTGCTACTTCATCTGATATTATTTTAGTAGATGGAGATGGTGTTGAAGATCCTGCCCAATGGGCTGAGCTGGATGCTTTTATTTCCGGAAATGAGTATCTCGACTCAAGAAGAGGCGATTATGCTGAAAGAAACGGTTCAAGGCTGGATTTCGAGCACCGTTTTGACTTCAGAATTGCCCAGGATATCTTCGTGAATGCTGGCGACAGGCGTCAGACCCTGCAGATCACCTTTGACATCTTCAATATTGGAAACATGATCAATAAGGACTGGGGAAGGTCATATTATGCTTCCAACGGTAATCTGGATGTGATTACTTTTGAAGATTTTCAGGCCGATGGAACTACACCTACATTTTCATTTGACAGGCCTACCGATGACAGGCCGTGGAGAATCGATGATGCAGGGCTGAATAGCTCTCGTTGGCAGGCCCAACTTGGAGTTCGGTATATCTTCTAGCCGTTATTAGTAATTTATTAATACAGGAGGCTGTCTCATTCTGATTGATGAGACGGCTTTCTGCATTTTAAGAGCTGTAAGCCTGAATCGCTTTTTTCTACCTACAGGAAGCTTTTTTTTTCATCCAGTACAGGCCCTGTCAATCCCGCGTGAACAGTAGGATTGTTAAAAGCAACAAATATTTTAAATATTTATAAAATACTATGTATCAATGAAATACATGAGTTTGCCAGGTGCTTTCTTTGAGATATTTCTCATCTGTCTGCCATTCATAGAGTTAGCCAAAACGTTAATTTCTTGTTGATAAATGAAATTCAAAACGGCCATTCTGCTATTGAATTCTTCTTAATTTCATTTCCCAGAATCTGTATCAATTCAGGACCCCGTTTTCATCCTTTGTTAAGTAGAAAGATAAGTTGATTTTTACCATGTGAAGAGGGTTTCCCTCTCTCTAATTATGAGGACTGGCTTTGTAACAATCAGATTTTAATACGATTACGTGTTTGTTAATAGCTTATATTAATTATGGATTAATAGGCGCAAACCCAATGACTAATTTGTGTGTCTAAGTAGGCATGCTTGCTGAAGATTAAAATTTAAGAGAAGAATGGCAGAAAAGGCTATACCGCAGAAGAACCTGATGTTTGTTGATCAAGCGCTCAAAGGAGAGAATGAAGCAATGAAATCCGAGAGGGCGAAGCATAAACAGACCTATGGTTTTGAAGAAGCCTTTAAAGCCTCCCTGGAATATTTCAAAGGAGATGAACTTGCAGCCAGGGTCTGGGTGAATAAGTATGCCCTGAAAGATTCACAGGGAGTGATCTATGAGCTGACTCCTGACGATATGCACAGGCGACTGGCATCGGAGATCGGTCGCATTGAGAAGCGTTATCCCAATCCCCTTTCAGAAGAGGAACTCTTCGATTTGATGCAGGGATTTAAATACATTGTTCCCCAGGGTTCACCTATGACCGGGATTGGGAATAATTTCCAGATGGCCAGTCTTTCTAACTGTTTTGTGATCGGGCATGAAGGAGTGGCTGATTCCTACGGTGGGATCATGAAAATAGACCAGGAGCAGGTGCAGTTGATGAAAAGACGTGGTGGAGTGGGTCACGACCTGAGTCACATTCGTCCTTCAGGAAGTCCGGTATTGAACAGTGCTCTTTCATCTACAGGGGTGGTCCCTTTTATGGAGCGATATTCCAATTCCACCCGCGAAGTAGCCCAGGATGGAAGAAGGGGTGCATTGATGCTCAGTATTTCGGTGAAGCACCCCGATGCTGAACACTTTATTGATGCCAAGATGGAGTCGGGCAAGATCACAGGAGCCAATGTTTCGGTAAAGATTAATGATGAATTTATGAAGGCTGTGGTAGAAGGAACCACCTATACCCAGCAATATCCAATCGATTCGGACAAGCCGACCCATGTAAAGGAAATTGATGCGGGAACTCTCTGGCAAAAGATTGTACATAATGCATGGAAATCGGCCGAGCCGGGAATTCTCTTCTGGGATACCGTTATCAACGAGTCGGTAGCAGACAGCTATTCTGATCGGGGATTCAGGACCGTTTCAACCAATCCCTGTGGTGAGATACCCCTCTGTCCTTATGATAGTTGCCGCTTGCTGGCCATTAACCTATACAGCTATGTGGAGGATCCTTTTACGGCTGAGACCAGATTTAACTGGGAGAAGTTTCGCAAGCATGTGGGTCTTGCCCAGCGCATTATGGATGATATTATCGACCTGGAACTGGAAAAAGTTGACGCCATCCTGAAAAAAATCTATGGAGACCCGGAGGATGAAGAGATCAAAAGAGTTGAGATTAATCTCTGGAAGAATATTAAGAAAAAAGCACTTGAAGGCAGAAGAACAGGTGTAGGCATCACTGCTGAAGGAGATATGCTGGCCGGACTGGGTCTTCAGTATGGAAGTGAAAATGCCATTGACTTTTCAGTTGAGGTGCACAAAGTCATCGCCCTGGAGGCATATCGCTCTTCGGTGAACATGGCCAGAGAAAGGGGCCCTTTTGAAGTATTTGATTTTAATAAGGAAAAGGACAATCCCTTTTTGAACAGGCTTGGGAAGGAAGATCCCGGACTAATTGAGGAGATGAAACAGCATGGAAGAAGAAACATCTCCCTGCTGACCATAGCCCCCACGGGTACCACCAGCCTGATGACACAGACCACCTCAGGAATAGAGCCAGTCTTTCTGCCGGTGTACAAGCGTCGGAGGAAGGTTAATCCCAACGACAAAGATGCCCATATTACTTTTGTGGACGAGGTGGGCGACAGCTGGGAGGAATACAACGTGTTCCACCACAACTTCCTTACCTGGTTAAAGGTAAACGGAATGGATCCTGAAGAGGTGAAGGGTTTCAGTGACAGTGATGTGGAGGAACTGGTAAAGCAGAGTCCCTATCACATGGCTACCTCCAATGATGTGGACTGGATGAAGAAAGTGAAAATGCAGGGTGCCATTCAGAAGTGGGTCGACCACTCCATCAGTGTGACCATCAATCTGCCTGAGGATGCCAAGGAAGATCTTGTGGGCGATCTTTATGTGAAAGCATGGGAAAGCGGATGCAAGGGAGTCACCGTTTACAGGGATGGTTCCAGAACCGGAGTGTTAGTAGCCGCTGATAAGAAAAAAGAGGAAGAAACGAATTTCCCCATCAAACGACCGGCCGAACTGGATGCCGAGATTCTGAGATTTAAAAATAACGAGGAGGACTGGATAGCTTTTATAGGCTTGCTGGACGGGAAACCTTATGAGATTTTTACCGGTCGTAAGGAAGAGGATACCTTTCCCATTCCTTCAAAAGTAACCAAGGGTAAGATACTGAAAATCAAAGGTGAAGATGGTTTCAAGCGCTACGACTTCCAGTATGTGGATAAGTATGGCTACAAGGTGACCATGGGAGGTCTGTCGCACCAGTTTAATAGTGAATTCTGGAACTATGCCAAGCTTATTTCCGGAGTGATGAGACACGGAATGCCCGTGGTAGATGCGATCAATCTGATTAGCTCCCTACGACTGGATAATGAATCCATCAACACCTGGAGTGCAGGAGTGGTGCGTTCGCTTAAAAAATACATACCTGATGGTACCAAGGCCAAGCCAGGCTTAAAATGTTCAGAGTGCAATTCTGATAGTCTCATTTACCAGGAAGGCTGCCTGATCTGTACGGAGTGTGGTCATTCAAAGTGTGGATAGAATTTAAACGCGCAGGATAAAACAAAGGGTGTCTCATAAGGGCATCCTTTTTTCATTTAATATACCCACTCGTCACTAAAAATCTTTACTGCGAAAATATTTATAGGCTTTCTCCCGGGTATAATAAACAAAGGGACCATCTCAGAAGAGGCAGTCTCTTTGTTTTTTGTACTAGAGCCGGAAAGACTTATTCTTTCTCTTCCGCCTTCTTTGCAATGGTAAATGCGGCGAACAGACCTGCACCCCCGAAAAACAGTGCTGCGGCAAAATAGGCCGGCTCTTCCGGAATGCTGGTATAAGTCTCCAGAATACTTCCTATGAACAGTCCGAAGCCAAGACCCACCAGTAAAAGTGCCCATTTAAGAATACCATAGGAGTTTGGCTTTCGATCTACCAGAAAATCCTTTGGGCTTACACCTTTTTCGATCATGGCCATGCGTTCCCGGTTCCTGGCCTGCGCCACAACAAAAACAATCCCAAACAGTGCTGTGAAAATTATCAGTACTATAAATATTCCTTCATTCATGATGGTAAGAATTTGTTTAACATTTGTTTGTTGTCTCTATGACGCTTCCTTTTGGGTCCGTGTTACATAAAATTCTATGTTTTTACCCGGGCGCTGATTCAAAGTATTGAACGTGGATTAAAAAAAGAAGCTTCAGTGTAACGTTTTTATTAAACCAGCGTCTTATAAATTGCGTGGATGTCCATGAAATAAAATACCGGGTCGAGCGGGTAAAGGCTGGTGACAGGGAAGCCTTTGGCGGATTGGTTGATGCCCATAAGGATATGGTTTATACCGTTTGCCTCAGAATGCTTAGTTCTGAAGCAGATGCTGAAGAGGCTGCACAGGATGTATTTGTAAAGGTCTTTCGTTCCATTGAAAGCTTTCAGGCCAGGGCAAAGTTCTCTACATGGTTGTACAGGATAGCTTATAATCACTGCATTAGTGTTATCCGCAAGAAGGTAAAGATGATCGATCTGGATGGTGAGGTCCCCGAAAGTGAAGTGGATGAAGTGGAGATGAACGGACTGGAAAGTATCTCGGCTCAAGAGCGAAGTCGCTACCTGAAAATGGCCATTGAATCGTTGAATGAAACCGAGGCAGTCGTGGTTACCCTCTTTTATTATGATGAAATGTCGCTGGAAGAAATTGGTGAAATTACGGGCCTGACCAGCGGAAACATCCGAATAAAACTACACAGATCCAGAAAACTTATGTACCAGGTGATCTGTAAAAATTTAAAATCTGAAGTATCTTCAATTCAATAAAATGAAAAGAGATCCTCACATATCAAAGCTTATCAGGGAATCAGGTGTGATTTTTGCACCCGATAACTTTACTGCTGCAGTGATGGATAAGGTCGAGGCTATACCTGAGAAAAAATCTTACAAGCCACTGATTGGCAGGGGTGGGTGTATTATAATCATCTTTTTCTTAGTCGCCCTGGTAGCGATTGCTGTATTCTATACAGATCCCACAGGTGAATTATTTGGTGCTAAGATTACCCTGCCCCGGGTAGAGCGACAATGGCCGCAGATGCATTTTAACCTGGAATTTCTGAAACATGTAAATATCTCTAAAGGGGTGGTTTCAGCGCTGGTGGCTGTGTTTTTGCTGATTCTTACAGATGCCGGACTGAGCAAGCGCAGGCTTATTCAATAACTTTCAGCGCTTTCCCCACTTTTATAAATCCTTCTATGGCCCGATCCAGGTGCTCCTGTGTATGGGCCGCTGAGAGCTGTACCCTGATACGTGCCTGATCGCGCGGAACCACCGGAAAATAAAAACCGATCACATAGATTCCTTCGTCCAGCAGCCTGGAGGCAAACTCCTGCGATAGCTTGGCATCGTAGAGCATGACCGCACAGATGGCCGACTGGGTCGGTTTGATGTCGAAACCGGCCGACTGCATTTTTTCCATGAAGTAGTCGGTATTGTAATGAAGGCGATCCTGTAACTCAGAGGTCTCATTCATCATATCAAACATCCGGATACCTGCTCCAACAACAGAAGGGGGAATGGAATTGGAAAAAAGGTAGGGTCTGGAACGCTGTCTTAGCATGTCGATGATTTCCTTACGGCCGGTGGTAAAACCACCAATAGCTCCACCGAAGGCTTTCCCCAGGGTGCCGGTGATGATATCCACCTGGCCCCTTATATTATATAATTCGGTCACACCCCGGCCGGTCTCCCCCACTACGCCTGCCGAGTGGCACTCATCAACCATCACCAGAGCGTCGTACTTTTCGGCAAGTTTACAGATCCGGTTCACCGGTGCCACATTTCCGTCCATGGAGAAGACCCCATCGGTGACAATAATGCGGAAGCGTTGCTCTTGTGCAGCAATCAGCTGGTGCTCCAGGTCCTCCATATCTGCATTCTTATAGCGGTAACGTTGTGCCTTGCAGAGCCTGACCCCATCGATAATGGAGGCGTGGTTCAGGGCATCAGAAATAATGGCATCCTCGGCTGTAAGAAGGGGTTCAAACACCCCTCCGTTGGCATCGAAACAGGCTGCATAGAGAATGGTGTCTTCGGTGCCAAAGAAAGCGGCAATTTTTTGCTCCAGGGTAAGATGAATATCCTGTGTGCCGCAGATAAACCTGACCGACGACATGCCGAAACCATGACTGTCCAGGGCAGTTTTGGCTGCCTTCACCAGTTCGGGGTGGTTGGACAATCCCAGGTAATTGTTGGCGCAGAAGTTCAGCACCTTTTCACCACTCTCCAGCTCGATTTCTGCCTGTTGGGAGGAGGATATAATGCGTTCCGCCTTAAACAGGCCGGCATCGTTTATGCTTTTTAGCTCTGTGGCCAGGTGCTCCTTGATTTTTCCGTACATCTTCTATAAATTATGTGGGATAATGTGTGCTTACGAAATTACATGTTTCTGTTTTCCCAAAAAAATGATAAATAGCATGATTTTATAAGTAATTTTCCGGCCCATGATGAGGTACTTTTTTACACTATATATGTTATTAGTCGTGCTTGCAGCTGAGGCACAGGATTACAGAAAGTCAATCTACCAGGCTTACTTGCATGAGAAGATGGACCTCTGGAAAGAGCTAATGAAACAAATGGAATCGGAACTGTCCAGGACTTCCGATCCGAAGCTGATGTATGATCTCCTGGAAGCCGAGTATGGCTATACGGCATGGTTAATCTCACTAAAGCGGAAAAAGGAGGCAGGAGAACTAATTAAATGTGCGGAAAGGCATATGGCCAGTTTGACCGATAATGGATTGGAAGATGCCAGAGTCTACAGCCTGCGTGGAGCTTTTTACGGGTTTAAAATTTTGCTGGAACCACGAAAAGCACCTTCATTGGGTCGATTGGCCATGGAAGCCAGTGAGCTAGCCCTGGAGTTGGATCCGAAGGAGCCACAGGTATGGCTGGAAAAGGCCAATATGGAGTATTACAGGCCGGTGATTTTCGGTGGCTCCAGGCGTAAGGCGGTACTCATGTATGAGAGAGCGGTCGAATTATTTGAATCATCACCGGGAGACAGCAGTGAGAATTGGGTCTATATGAATTGCCTGGCTGGATTGGGCATCGCCTATGAAAATACCAGGAAGATTTCAGAAGCCGGGGAGGTATACAGGAAAATATTAAGCCTGGAACCCTCATTTAAGTGGGTGAAAGAGGAGCTTTATCCCCGATTCCGGGAAAAGCATCCGGGGAAATGACAGCACTCCAAATCCATTTTTTATCTTTGTCCAATTGTTAAGCACAAAGTAATAAGCACTATATGAATCAGAATATCAGGGTAAGATTTGCTCCCAGTCCAACAGGCCCTTTACATATCGGGGGATTGCGTACAGCTCTGTTCAACTACCTGTTCGCCAAAAAGTCAGGAGGCACTTTCATTCTTCGAATTGAGGATACCGACCAGACAAGGTTTGTAAAGGGGGCAGAAGACTATATTATTAAATCCCTGGAGTGGAGCGGACTGATTCCTGATGAAGGTCCCCGCCAGGGGGGTGGATTCGGACCCTACAGGCAGTCGGAACGTAAAAGTCAGTATAAGAAGTATGCCATGCAGCTCCTTGAGAGTGGTGATGCCTACTACGCATTTGACACGCCCGGAGAACTGGATCAAATACGAAAGGAGCATGACTCAAGGGGGGAGACCTTTGTTTATGATGCCCGGATACGCGAATCGTTGAAGAATTCACTGACCATGGAGCCTCAGGCTGTGGAAGAGTTGATAGCAGCTGGTACACCTTATGTGATCAGGTTCCGTTTTGAACCCAATAGGGAAATTGAAATGCATGACATGGTCCGGGGTGAAGTGGTGGTAAACAGTTCCACGCTGGATGATAAGATTTTGTTTAAGTCAGACGGAATGCCCACCTACCACCTGGCCAATGTGGTGGATGATAATCTGATGGCCATCTCCCATGTGATTCGTGGTGAAGAATGGTTGCCTTCACTTCCGCTTCATATTTCACTTTATCGTGCCTTTGGCTGGGAACACCTGATGCCCGGATTTGCACACCTGCCGCTGATACTGAAACCCACCGGGAAAGGCAAGCTGAGCAAGAGAGATGGTGAAAAAGGCGGTTTCCCGGTCTTCCCTCTGGAGTGGAAAGATCCAGCTTCAGGGGAGATTTCTCCCGGGTACCGGGAAGAGGGATATCTTCCCGAAGCCTGTAATAACCTGCTGGCCTTGCTGGGGTGGAACCCCGGTACCGAACAGGAGCTTTTCTCCATGGACGAACTGATCAGTGAGTTTCAGCTGGAAAAGGTGGGCAGATCAGGATCGAGGTTTGATCCTGAAAAATCAAAATGGTTCAATCATCAGCATATTCAGCTGATGGAGGATGAAAAACTGCTGCCTGCCTTTCACACTATACTGAAAGCAAATGGAGTAAGTGTGGAAAACAGCAGGCTTGCTATGCTGGTGCCGATAATAAAGCCAAGAATAAATTTTTTCCACCAGGTGTGGGAAGAGTCCTGGTTCTTCTTTAAGGCACCCGAAACTTACGATACGGGTGTGATAAAGAAACGATGGAAGGAGGATACTCCTGATAAAATGCAGCAGCTGGCAGAGGCCCTTGAACAGTGTGAGCCATTCACTCCTGAATCTGTTGAGAAGCTTGTAAAAGACACCATCGCCAGCAAGGAGTGGGGCATGGGAGCCATTATGAATGCCTGGAGATTGCTGCTGGTAGGAGCTGCCAAAGGTCCCGGACTTTTCGACCTGGCAGCTTTCCTGGGCCGGGACGAGGTAATCGGCAGGATGAAAAAGGGTATCGGTGAAATTACCCGGTAAGATACCAACAGCTCCTATCATGGTGGTAGATAAGAGACGATATATCAATATTCATGCTCACCGGCAATCCAGCTCCATCGGGGAATGGGTAATGATGAACCTGATGGCCGTAGATTTCCCCCCCGAAGATATTGAGAACGGCTTTTATTCGATAGGCTTCCATCCATACAATGTAGGCAAGGTAGACGAAGAGGAGACCCTGGCAGGAGTTCGAATGGCTGTAGAGCATCCCCGTATACTGGCTGTGGGGGAAACAGGGCTCGATAAGTCTATAAAAATACCCATGGAGGATCAGCTGCGGATCTTTGAAAAGCAGGTAAAGATTGCCGAATCCTTTGACCTTCCGGTGATCCTGCATGTGGTTCGATCCTTCAACGAGATGATCGGATTTATGAAAGCACATCAACCTGTGGTACCCATGATTATACACGGCTACAATGGCAGTGCACAGATGGTCGAGGACCTGGTTGAAGCAGGTTTCCTGATCTCTTTCGGGGAGGCCATTACCAGGGCACATTCAAAGATCATTGAGGCCCTTCAGAGGGTTCCCGTGGAGAAGATGTTCCTGGAGACCGATGAAGGGGATATGGATATCAGAGAGCTCTATGGTTTTGCAGCGGAAGTTAAGGACGTCTCTGAAGGCCATCTTCGTATGCAAATTTTTGAAAATGCCAGGACCCATCTTTCAAGGTTAAACAACTTTATTTGATCAATGAATCATCCAGGTGCCCATCCAGGCTGGCAGGAACGTACTATTCAACTATTTGGGGAGGAGAAATTTGCCAGGCTTCAAAAATCAAATGTCTTTGTGCTTGGTTTGGGTGGAGTGGGGTCCATGGCGGCAGAGATGATCTGCAGAAGCGGAGTGGGCAGGATGACCATTATCGATGGTGATACTGTTCAACCCGGAAACATTAACAGGCAGATTCCTGCAACCCACAGTACCCTGAACAAGGTTAAAACAGAAGTTATGGGTGAGCGTCTGATGGATATCAACCCCGATCTGGAGCTGACAGTGATGAAGGAGTATGTAACAGAAGAACGGATTCCGGAGATCCTGGAAACGCCCTTCGATTATGTAGTGGATGCCATCGATACGCTATCACCCAAGATAGATTTGATCTACCACACCCTGAAGCTGGGATACCAACTGACCAGTTCTATGGGTTCGGGAGGAAGGGTGGACCCTTCACAAATTGCCGTGGCCGATTTTGGCGACACCTACAACTGCCGGCTGGCCTACATTCTTCGTAAAAAGCTTCGAAAAATGGATGTTCATGGTGGGTTCAGGGTGGTCTTCTCCACCGAACAGGTCCCTAAAGAGGTGATTATCCCCGTGGAGGGTGAGCCCAACAAGAAATCGACCGTGGGAACTAACTCCTATATTCCGGCCATATTCGGTTGTACACTGGCCTCCATAGTGATTAGAGATCTGGCCGGAGAATGAATTTTTCTCATCATAAGTGCAACCTATATATGCATCCTGCCGTTTAATAGCTAGATAATGTGTAACCAAACAAAAGAATTATGAAAAAGCTGATATTAATTGTTGTAGTATCTCTCTTTATTGTACAGGTTTCAGATGCCCAAATATTCAAATACGGGATCAAGGCGGGGATAGGATTCTCTTCCATAAAAATGGATGATGTCACAGGGATTAGTGACGGATCTGATGTCTATGACCTTATTACCGGTGATGGAGTGATGGGTTACCATGTGGGTTTACAAACCCGGATAAAAGTGGCTATGCTGGTCATTCAACCAGAATTATATTTTAATACCGGAGGTGGAAGTTTAGAGCAGGTTGTTGATGGCGGTGCCACCGAGGTACTGAATGTGAATTTTAATCGGATTGATATTCCTTTATTGGTAGGTGTCAAACTGGGACCTGCCAGGTTTAATGTGGGTCCGGTTGGGTCTTTTGTTTTAAGTGAAACCACCGATCTTACTGAGATAGAACCAGATTTCGAGATGTTTACCAGCTCCATGACCTGGGGGTTCCAGGCAGGAATAGGACTGGATATTAGTAAGATCTCTCTGGATGCCAGATACGAAGGGTCCTTAAGTGCTCTCGGAGAAACATTTGCTGTGGGAGGTGCCGACTTCCCGCTGGATGCAAGACCCAGCCAGTGGATTATTTCACTGGGTATATGGTTCTAGTATAAGGTAGAATAATTGATAAATGGGAGCCACCTTTTTTTGGGGGCTCCTTTTTTTATTCAAAATATTGGTTTTACGTACCCCTTTGATGGTGCGCCGGCGAAGAATCAGGAAGAGGATCAGGTGGAGGATCACAGCGAACTACAGTATCCATTTTTTCTCATGGGTGCTAAAGTCCAGCACCCTGATCTGCAAATGTTCGCCCAGCCTGAGGGCTTCCTCGGTCATTTTTTCCAGGGATCCCCTGCAAACACTCACATAGCGTTGACTGCCCTCCACCACCAGGTTCACCTTGAAGGCCCTGGCCCCCTTTTTGTCCTGCGGAGCCACCATGGGTGTAGGTCCGCTTCTGTTGCTGCTCACGTTGATCCGCACAAGGGTCACATAGGAAGCCTTTGGTAGCGGCTTCCACGCGCCGATTTTGAAACTCAGAAAGCGATCATATCTGATATACTTTTTTTCAAGAGGATCGATTATAACGCCCTGGTAGGAGAAGGCAAACAGTACTCCAAGGACAAAGGTGATAGCTCCGCCAATATATACTCCGTTAACCAGGAAGGCTATGGTCATCAGGGCCATAAGCGGTGTAATGACCTTGAAGGAATACTTTTCGTAGCTGTATATTATTGTAGGGCTTTCCATGGAGATCAAGTTAGTAAACTTTGACTTATATTTAGGTCAGCAATAGACATGCAGCTCTGAAACATCATTTCACTTTTTTCGTCCTCCTGTTTCTTTTCGTGGGACAGGGATTACCAGTGGTCGGCAGACAATTCCAAACTGCTGCTCTTCACCAATACCCGCAGGGTGTGGAGGTATCATACACGGGGCGATTACTGGGTGCTTGATCTTATATCGGGACAGTTGCAGCAGCTGGGTACAGCGCTGAAATCCGCTACCCTGATGTTTGCGAAATTCTCACCCGACGGAGACCGGGCGGCTTATGTGAGTGAAAACAATATTTTTGTGGAGGAGCTCAGTAGCAGCACCATCACTCAGCTTACAGAGGATGGCAGTGAGCGCTATGTGAACGGAACCTTCGACTGGGTTTATGAGGAAGAGTTCGCTTGCAGGGATGGTTTCCGGTGGAGCAATGACGGGGAAAAGATTATCTACTGGCACTCCGATACCGAAGGGACCGGGACTTTTTATCTGATCAATAACCTGGATTCCATCTATTCCATACCCATGCCCTTTCCCTATTCCAAGGTGGGGACCACCAATTCGGATGTGAAGATTGGTGTGGTTCCGGTCGTGGGTGGAAGCACCTTATGGTTTGATGTCCCGGGCGATCCCAGGAACAACTACCTGGTCAGAATGGAGGTGGTTCCCGGAGCGGATGAGGTGATTTTCCAGCAGCTGAACAGACTGCAGAACACCAATCGGGTGTGGATCGGCAACCTGGAGACCATGGAGCTGGAGAATATACTTACTGAAACAGACGAAGCTTTCCTGGATGTGCATGACGACCTGCTCTGGTTGGAAGGGAACCGGTATTTTACCTGGACCAGCGAGCGGGATGGATGGAGACACCTGTACAGGGTAAGTCGCGATGGCAAAGAAATCAGCCAGGTGACCCGGGGCGACTTTGATGTGGTGTCGCTGGATTGCATCAATGCCAAAACAGGATATGTTTACTATATCGCTTCCCCGGACAATCCCACCCAACGCTATTTGTATCGCAGTCGGCTCGACGGAGAGGGAAGTCCCGAACTCATCTCACCCGATGAACAAAAAGGACAGCATTCTTATGTGATGTCGGGCGATGCAAAACTTGCTTTGCACACTTTCGAAAATGCTACTACCCCCCCGGTGACTTCCCTGGTGGAGGTCAAATCACATAAGGTTATCAGGGTGATGGAAGACAACCGGAAAATTAAAGAGATCTATGAAGCACTGGACCTGGCTCCCAAGGAGTTTTTCAGAGTCGATATCGGGGAGGTGGAGCTGGACGCCTGGATGCTTAAACCAGCAGATTGGGATCCTGGCTTCGGAGGACCAGGCAGCAGCGGCACAAAAGATACTGGAGGCCTATCCCTTCCTGGACAGGGAGAAGGTGGGAATCTGGGGCTGGAGCGGAGGTGGTTCCATGACTTTGAACTGTATGTTCCGTTTCCCTCATATCTACAAGGAGCAGGGTTCGCCCATTAGCCATGCATCCGGACTGGAAGGAAAGCTCTTACTGATTCATGGAACGGCCGATGATAATGTACATTACCAGAGCTTTGAGATGATGGTGGACGAGCTCATAAAACTGGATAAACTCTTTGATATGTTTTCCTACCCCATGCGTACCCATGCCATCCGTGAACGGGAGAATACCAGTCTGCACCTGAGACGTACCATGGCCAGGTACTGGAAGGAGAACCTGTAAAAACAAAAAATGAAATCAGTGAATACGCATATTCCCAGCCCGGGTGGAAGCTCCCTGTCTGGGTAGGAATATCTCTTCGGCCATGAATGCCCTTTCAAGTGCCAACATGGCTATTGCCGGATACGATCACCTTATCCCCCTGGATGAAGTAATTGAAACAATGGACAAGGTGGGAAGGAACATGCCTGGCCTTACCGAAAGGATGATGTGGCGGCGCTTTTCAGGTTCCACCGGGCCGATATCTTCTGCGTGCAGGAGGCCCTGCCCGAGCAGATGGATGATCTGGAAGCAGCTTTCCCCTATTTCACCTACGACGGAATCGGTCGGCACAACTGATTCTGGATAAGATTTAGGAAATTTCCGGAGACAATGGTGCGGTGGTTTTATGTGGGGGTTTTAACCTGCCACCCACCTCAGAACCCATTGAACTGATCAGTACCAGTTTAATTGATGCCTTCCGGGTTTCGGAGCAGGCTCCTTATGCTTCTGTGGGCACCTACCATGGATTTAGCTACGATGATCCAGTTAAAGAACGGATCATCTGCCCGTGCTGGTGACCCTGCAGTTTGTCAACAGATAGGACTCATCCATGTAAAAACAGGAACACCTGACGGCTCAATTCGTAAAAATTCTTTAAAGACTGAACCGATCCCTATGAAGCTCTACCCTTTTATTGCCATCCTGTCACTATTCCTGGTCCTTATGTCCTGTGAACCCATCGAAGAAGAAGAATCCATTTGTCTGCCTGTGAATATGTCCATCACCCTGGTTCAGGGTTCCAATACTTCCAAAATTATTGCCGATTTCCATTACATTCCTGAAACGGAGCAACTGGATCACATTACCTGGAGCAATCACCAGACCCACTATTTTGAGTATGACGATTCACAGCGGATCCTCGTAGTCAGGGTTATGAAGGTGGATGCCAAAGTGCAGGAGGAGAGATGGTTTGTGTATGATGGCACCCTGGTGGCGCGGGTCGATCGGGTGAAGCGGAATCTCCATTATACTACCCTGGAGCCCCTCGATTCGGCTTATACCGGATATGTGGAGTTTGAATATGAGGGAGAGAACATCATTGAGGAGTCGGAGTATGAAATTTCAGAAGACGGATACAGGGAGGACTATATCAGGAATGTATCCTATGAATATGATAGCAAGGGAAATCTAATGACAAGCACAAGCCTGGATCCCAAAAGTGGTGAAACACAGCATAGGAACATGAGCTATGATCAAAGTAAACACCCCTTCTCTGCATTGCAATATTACTTTTCAGGAGAGTCCTTTGTTAATAATATGCTTAGCAGGTCGGAGGAAGAGGCTGAGCTGGATTACACCTATGTGCTTACGCTTAACGATCTTGAATACCCGGAGATCATTCATGAGAAATTGGGCTCAGCCTATACCCGTATCATCAATTATTCTTATCTGGTTCAATAGGAACATCAAGGATTACAGGTCTTTTTGTTTCCGGCTCATTTTGATTCCCACCGATTTGATGGGTCCGCCCATAGGTGGATTCAGTTTCCGCACCCTGATGGTGGCTTTTTTGATGTCATGCATCTCTGTAAAAAGAGCATCCAGAATCCGCTTGCCTATGTTTTCCAGGAGATTGGATTTGGTGCGGCGCATCTCATTTTTAATGATCTGGTAAGCCTGCTGATAATTCACTGCATCGTCGAGATTATCTGAATCGGCTGCTGCTGAAAGATCCGCTTCCATCTCCAGGTCCACCAAAAACCTGTTTCCCACAATCTGCTCTTCCTGGTAATGTCCGTGGAAGGCGTAGAATTCCATCTCTTCAATAATTATTTTTCCCATAAGCGAACATTTCAGATTTAGCCGACAGTAACAAATTTAGCACATTTTCACTTTTATATATCACCCCCGCAGCTTACATTTGGAAATCAGCAAATTATTAGAAACTGTTTTGTGTTCAAAAGCCTGTTAAAGAACGCTTTCCGGAATATCACAAACAAGTTTGGCTACATTTTTTGATTATCCTGGGGATGACCCTGGGGATTACAGGTGCCCTGTTCCTGTAAGTCCGGCAGAATTACTAATTTTGTGGACTTTAACAGGAAAATATGACAGAGCATAAAGAAGATAGCGCAGAAAAGAAGAGCCTCAATTTTATTGAGGCCATGGTTGAGGAGGATATCCGCAGTGGAAAGAACCATGGACGGGTACATACACGCTTTCCACCGGAGCCCAATGGCTACCTTCATATAGGTCACGCCAAGGCCATCTGTCTCGATTTTGGAATCGCAGAACGCTATGGTGGCAAGTGCAACCTGCGTTTCGATGATACCAATCCCACCAAGGAAGATATAGAGTTTGTGGACTCCATCAAGGAGGATATTCACTGGCTGGGATTTGACTGGGAGGACCGGGAGTATTTCGCGTCAGATTACTTCGGAAAGCTCTACGATTTTGCCACTGAGCTGATTAAAAAGGGATTGGCCTATGTGGACGATCAGTCGTCCGAGGTAATGGCAGCACAAAAGGGCAGCCCCACAGAACCAGGCACACACAGTCCGTTCAGGGAGCGTAGCGTGGAGGAGAACCTGGACCTTTTTAAGCGTATGAATGAAGGGGAATTTCCCGAGGGTTCGAGGGTGCTGAGAGCCAAGATCGACATGGCCTCTCCCAATATGCACATGCGCGACCCGGTGATCTATCGCATCTTGTTTCATCCCCATCACCGCACCGGCGACCGGTGGAAGGTCTACCCCATGTACGACTTTGCACACGGACAATCCGACTTCTTCGAAGGGGTTACCCATTCGCTCTGTACATTGGAATTCGAGGTGCACAGACCCCTCTATGACTGGTTGGTGGAGCACCTGAAAGAGAATGACTACAGGCCCCGACAAACAGAATTTAACCGTCTGAACCTGAGCTACACCGTACTGAGTAAAAGGGTATTGCTGGCCCTGGTAAATGAAGGTCATGTGAATGGCTGGGACGATCCCAGGATGCCAACCCTCACCGGACTGCGTCGCAGGGGCTATACCTCCGAATCGATCCGGAACTTCAACGACAGTATCGGCTATACCAAGGTGATGGCCAATAATGATGTTGGACTGTTGGAATATGCTGTTCGGGAGGATTTGAATAAAAAGGCTCCCCGCGTGATGGCAGTGCTGAATCCCCTGAAACTGATTATTACTAACTATCCGGAGGATAAGACCGAGGAGATGGAAACCATCAACAACCCGGAGGATGAATCCATGGGCAGTCGCACCATTCCTTTTTCCAGGGAGATCTATATTGAACGAGAGGATTTTATGGAAGATCCGCCAAAGAAATTTTTTCGCCTGGGTCCCGGACGTGAGGTAAGACTGAAGTCGGCCTACATCATCAAGTGCGAGGACTACAAGAAAGATGAAAACGGGGAGGTCTGCGAGGTGTACTGCACCTACGATGAGGCTACCCGCAGCGGAGGCCCCGAGGCCGGACGAAAGGTAAAGGGAACCCTGCACTGGGTATCGGCCAAACATGCTGTTGAGGCGGAGGTGCGTTTGTACGACAGGCTCTTCATCGATCCCGAACCGGCAGGTCACAAGGACAAGAGCCCGGTGGATTTTCTAAACCCCGACTCATTGAAAGTGATCACCGGCTACGTGGAGCCCTCCCTGAAAGATGCCAAAGCACTGGACCATTTTCAGTTCCAGAGGCTGGGTTATTTTAATGTGGATCCCGATACTACTCCGGGAAAACTGGTGTTTAACAGAACCGTCACATTAAGGGACAACTGGTCGAAAAGAAAGTAAATTACTCCTGGTGTTTGTACAGGTGGACATCCTGTTGGGGGAAGGGAATAGAGATGCCAGCTGCATCAAACTGTTTCTTCACACCCTCCTGTGTATCGCACCAGAAGCTCCAGTAGTCTTCTGATTTCACCCAGGTACGCAGTTTCAGGTTCACCGAACTGTCGCCCAGTGATTCCACCATCACTGCAGGTGGGTTTTCATCCTTCAGCACCCGGTCATCTTTCTGCGCCATTTTCAGCAATATTTCCTTGGCCTTATCTATGTCGTCGCTGTAACCAATTCCGAAAGCAAAGTCGATTCGTCGCGTAGGCATGGCCGAGAAGTTGGTCAGTGAACCTGTGGCCATTGGAGAATTGGGGATCACAATTTTCCGGTTATCGGGCGATAACAAGATGGTATTAAAAATCTGGATCTCTTTGACGGTACCCATGAATCCTTGTGCTTCGATAAAGTGCCCCACCTCATAGGGTTTGAACAACAGAATCATCACCCCGCCAGCAAAGTTCTGAAGGGTTCCCTGCAATGCCAGTCCAATGGCCAGACCTACAGCACCTAGTATGGCAATAAAGGAGGTCATTTCGACTCCCACCATTCCCAGAACACTGATTACCAGCATTGCCTTTAGCAAGATGTTGGTCATTGATCTCAGGAAGGGAATCAGGGACTCGCTGACCTTTCCCTTTTTCATCATGCGGACTAGTGTTTTTGTGATCCACTTGATCACAATTAAACCGACAATCAGAACCACAAGGGCCAGGACGAAGTTCATTCCGTACCTGATAATCAATGCATACATTCTTTCGAAAACTACCTGGAATTTTTCCATAGTATTTTATTTTAGGAATAAATCTAAACGGTAAACCATCTTCATGATGAAATGTTGAGAGAAGTTAAAGAATTTCGACCACTCTCTAAAAAGAAAAGCCAAGTTTTTGCAATCCCTCTCCAACTTCAGGAGCAGACATAAACAGATCCCACAGTAAGCCGGTGCGATAATTCTCGATCATGATCACTATGGGGCCCTGGTCGATAGCCAGGTAGGAATCGGTCCACCATTTCTGACTCTGGTTAAAGGCATCGTAGAAGCCATAGTCACCCCACAGCCTATCCCCCAGCTCGTAGTAAAAGTGTCTGATGGCCTGCAGCGATTGTTCCGGAGTGTAGGGGATGGATGAAACAGCCGCCGTGGGAGTAATGACCCCCAGGTCGTTGGTGGGGGAATGGGCCCCGTAGAACTGGTGGTTATCACTGGCAGTCAGGCCCCAGCAATCGGCGCCATAGCCTTCAAAGTTGTTTGGATTCTCAATGCAGTACTGCCGGTTGATCAGGGAGTGGTTGACATTTTGTTCCCAGTAATTGGCGTATCGGTCAGATAGGTTCCGTGGATCGAGCCCCAGAAAGGAGTAGTGCGAAAAGAAGAGCGGACCACCCAACTCCTCTCCCAATGGAAGTTTGATCCCATAGTAGTCGACCCCATTCACAATCTCCCCGTTCCGGGCATAGCCCTTATGATAGACCGATGAATCGATGGAGTGTGTAGGCGAGGAGGCTGCCAGCACGTAGGTAATCAGGGTCTCGTTGTGCCCACGAATGGCATGGTTCATCTCCCAGTCGAATTCGGGCGACCAGTGCCAGTAGAGGACCTCTTCCCCTCCACGGGTAAACCAGTCCCACTCCACTTCCTCCCAAAGAGTGTTAATCCGCTCCTTCAGCTCCTCTTCCCCGGCAAGCCCATCATTCAGGTACTGTCTCACGGTAATCAGTCCCTGTACCAAAAAGGCCGTCTCCACCAGGTCGGCCCCGTTGTCTTTGGGACTAAAGGGAACCACCTCTCCGCTTCCCCCATTGAGCCAGTGGGGCCATACGCCGTGGTAGCGGTCGCATGTTTCAAGGAAAGTCACCATCCGCTCCAATTGTTCCAGGCCTTCCTGGCGGGTAATGAATCCGCGTTCCATTCCCAAGATAAGAGCCATCAGGCCAAAACCCGATCCTCCAGAGGTGACAATATCTCCCGAAGTGTTCCGCTCCAGGACCATGCCCGAAGCCGGATGGGCAAAATCATAGAAGTACTTAAAGCTCTGATGCTGCACCAGGTCCAGCAGTTTCTCATCGGTCAGCTGGATTTCCACTTCTGGTTTGCATCCGCTTGCCGTTCCGGCCAGAAGCACAGTTCCTGTCAATACACAAATAGCTAGTGATTTCATAGCCATAAAGTTAAACAATGGAGCATATAAAACCTATTGAGCGTTCAGCTGGACTTGGACCACACCCTGCTGGCATTGATTTTAGGAGGGAGCATAACCGTTCACTATTTGGTTTCCTACAATCGTATTGCCTGGCTGCTGAAACAGAAGTGAATTTTTTTACTAATTTTGCGGTGAATTCTAGACCATGGTCGGTTTGCCGAGTGGCTAGGCGCTGGTCTGCAAAACCAGTTACAGCGGTTCGAATCCGCTACCGACCTCCATATAAAAACCGAACTTTCTGATAATAAAGAAGTTCGG